>NZ_JAKKRL010000001.1:0-517137 GCF_025654335.1 Shewanella sp. SM21 | reverse complement strand
TTTATGACATCAAGTACATCCTTGTACTTGTTGAACTCAAACAAAGCAAATCAGCTTTCCGAATTATTATTAGCGTGAGCCAGCGATGGACACGGTAATAAACAGAATTTGCTTGGTGACAATAGCCTTGTGGAACCACCTGATCCCATCCCGAACTCAGAAGTGAAACGCAAACGCGCCGATGGTAGTGTGGGGTCTCCCCATGTGAGAGTAGGTCATCGCCAAGCGCCTAATTATCTCATTGAGATGCAACGAAGCCAGCTGATAAGCTGGCTTTTTTGCGTCTGCAATTTGTAGAAATTAGTCAGTTTTTCTTTCAGCTTGCATGTTTCTCCGCTATTTTTACTCACCAACTCACCAACTCACCAACTCACCAACTCACCAACTCACCAACTCACCAACTCACCAACTCACTAGCCATTTCAATTACTGAGTTCTTTGTCGGTCCTAGGATTTCCTATTTCGTTCTCGTCCTATTGCTTAATTCTGCGCATAACTAAACGCCTGAGCTCTAGCTCAGGTAGCACTGTTGCTTATCTTTTAAGATAGCCGTTCCACACACCAACCGTATTGCTAGGCACTGCTCTGTGTTGGTATCTAGGGGGCATTTAAGTTGATTTAATTTGCTGAATTGAACCCATTCCTCTTCTTCAAACAATGTCTTCAGAACAATATTCATTTTTATTTTGCCACTTAGTCAGATGGCAGTAGCTTGGATTGTTAAATTTGCATATTTTTTCACTTGGTTTATTCCTATGCTCGTTGTTTTCAATTTAGGAATCATTTTTTAGCCTAAGACATCACTTCAGCTTAAATCCAACATTATGCTTTTTTCATTATGGAATATTGAATTAATCGCTCGATTTATGAGGATTAATAACTTGCCGCCTGTGGATTTACTTAATGTTGGTAAGACCAATTTACACTGATATGGTTTTTTTGTTATCAATTGGTTATGTTCGTAGCAGGTTGAGTTCAGCTGGTTTTCTTGTTGTGTGATTAGTTAGCTTTGAAATGTGATTTTTTATTCAATTTTTCTGATTGGTGGTCGCTATGTGTCTGTTTACGGAAGAACCATAGTTTGGAGCTGTTCATTTGATGAATTTTGAACTTGTAATGCGATAGCGATGATTTTCGGGCAATCGCGCTGTTGATAGGGATCTAGAGAGTAAGGGGTAGGGGAGATATGGAGGATGTAACGCAATCTTTATTGGATGCCGTTGGCATTATGTTTTTGGGGATGGGCTTAGTTTATTTATTTTTAAGTGTACTAATCCTTGGGATTCATTTGGTTGCGCGTTGGTGTGCAGTCGATACTGCATCTGCACGTTTTGCTAAAAATCATGCTAAAAGTCAGCAGAGGGTAGCGCAATCTGATGCTAAACCTTTAGATCCAAGCTTGGTCGCTGCGATTTCACTAGCGGTAAAGCAGTATCGTTCACAGATTAAGTAATGGGGAGCAGTATGACTTTTGTATCTAATTCTACGACAGCAGTGGCTAAGCCATTATTTTTAACTGATGTCGTATTGCGGGACGCGCATCAATCCATTTTAGCGACGCGCTTACGCATTGATGACATGTTACCTATAGCGCCGTTACTCGATAAGATCGGTTTCTGGTCATTGGAATCTTGGGGCGGGGCGACTTTTGATGCCTGTATTCGTTATCTTGGTGAAGATCCCTGGGACAGAATTCGTGAGTTGAAAAAGGCAATGCCGAATACGCCGCAGCAAATGTTGCTGCGTGGCCAAAACTTATTAGGTTATCGCCATTATGCCGATGATTTAGTCACGCGTTTTGTTGAGCGTGCTCATACTAATGGCGTCGATGTATTTCGTATTTTCGATGCAATGAATGATGTTCGTAATCTCGAAACTGCGGTGAAAGCGGTGCGCCAAGTTGGCGGCCATGCGCAGGGGACGATCTCATACACCACAAGTCCAGTGCATACCATAGAGACTTGGGTTGATATGGCAAAACGTCTCGAAGATATGGGATGTGATTCTTTGTGTATCAAAGATATGGCGGGGTTGCTTAAGCCGATGGAAGCGTTTGAGCTTATCAGTCGACTAAAATCCCAAACGCAACTAGTGTTATCTATGCATTGCCATGCGACGACAGGATTAAGTACCGCCACTTACCAGAAAGCCATTGAAGCGGGTATCGATGTGCTCGATACGGCAATTTCGTCGATGAGCCAAACCTATGGACATACTGCTACTGAAACAGTTATCGCTATGGTGGAAGATACTGAGCGTGCGACTGGTTACGATATGGTATTGCTTGAGGAGATTGCCGCTTATTTCCGTGAAGTACGCAAGAAGTACGCTAAGTTTGAAGGCGCGCTGAAAGGCATTGATTCGCGGATCTTACGTGCACAAGTGCCTGGTGGCATGCTGACCAATATGGAGAGCCAACTTAAGGAACAGGGCGCGGCCGATAAGATGGACTTGGTCTTGGAAGAAATTCCCTGCGTGCGTGCTGACTTAGGTTTTTTGCCCTTAGTGACACCTACATCGCAGATTGTCGGCTCGCAGGCGGTCATTAATGTGTTGATGGGGGAGCGTTATAAGTCACTGACTAAAGAGACTGAAGGCGTGCTTAAGGGCGAATATGGCGCGACGCCTGCGCCAGTCAATGCCGCATTGCAAGCGAGAGTCTTACAAGGAGCCGAAGCCATTACATGTCGCCCTGCTGATTTATTAACGCCAGAGCTGGCTAAATTACGGCTTGAGTTAGCTGATAAAGCACAGGAACAAGGCATTCGCCTATCTTCAGAGCATGACGATGATGTGCTGACCTATGCACTCTTCCCACAAATAGGATTGCAGTTCTTAAAGAATCGTGACGATCCGAACGCCTTTGAGCCTAAGCCTGAGCTGACTTCGGTACTTGCTGCTTCTAATATTACGGATCGTGGCCCTGAAACCTACACGGTAACTGTCGAAGGGCAAGAGTACGTAGTTGAAGTCGCCGCAGGCGGTGAGATCTCGCAAATCCAGCCACAGGGACAAAGTGTTCATGCTGTGCAATCTGTGACTGAGAGTACAACGCCATCAACAAGCCATGGTGAAATCAGGCTTGAAATGAGCGCGCCTTTGTCGGGCAACATCTTCAAAGTGCATGTTTCTCCAGGCGATAGAGTGTGTGAAGGCGATGTCGTGATCATCCTTGAGGCGATGAAGATGGAAACTGAAATTCGTGCACAGGGCGATGGCATTATCGCTAAGATCTGGGTGAAAGAAGGTGACTCAGTGTCTGTGGGTTCTCAATTATTGGCCTTGGCGTAGGAGTCATTATGGAAGGTTTAATGGCTTTTTGGGCCGAGACGGGAATCGCTCACTTTACTGGCGGGCAAGTGTTGATGATGGCAGTGGGCGCTTTGCTCTTGTATCTCGCCATCGTACGTGGTTTTGAGCCTTTGCTATTGTTGCCCATTGGTTTTGGTGCAGTGCTGGCGAACATTCCCCATGCGGGATTTACCGAAGAAGGTGGCATGCTGTATTACGCCTATCATGTGGGGATTGAGACTGGGGTGTTTCCGCTATTGATCTTTATGGGTGTTGGTGCGCTGACCGACTTTAGTGCCTTGATCGCGAATCCTAAAACTCTGTTATTAGGGGCTGCTGCGCAGTTTGGGATTTTTGCGACACTGATTGGCGCAATAGCGCTGAACTTAGTGCCGGGATTTGAGTTCACTATGAAGGACGCGGCGGCCATTGCGATTATTGGCGGTGCCGATGGACCGACGGCGATTTTCTTAGCCTCCAAACTGGCGCCTGAGTTATTGGGGGCGATTGCGGTCGCGGCTTATTCCTATATGGCGCTAGTCCCGATTATTCAACCGCCGATCATGCGCTTACTAACAACCCAAGCCGAGCGCGAAATTAAAATGGAGCAGCTGCGCGATGTCAGTAAGAAGGAAAAGATCATTTTCCCTTTGATGGTGCTGGGATTAACGATCCTCTTTTTACCTGCGGCTACGCCGTTAGTGGGTATGTTTTGTCTTGGTAACTTGATGCGCGAATCTGGCGTAGTGGATAGATTATCGAAAACGGCGCAGAACGAGCTTATCAATATCGTTACGATTTTCTTAGGTCTAGCTGTCGGTTCTAAGTTATCTGCCGACCAATTCCTGCGACTGGAAACCTTAGGAATTTTGGTATTGGGAGCTTTAGCATTTGGCATTGGTACTGCTGCAGGTGTATTGATGGCAAAACTGATGTGTAAGTTGTCGGGTGGTAAGATTAATCCGTTGATTGGTGCCGCAGGGGTGTCGGCTGTACCTATGGCAGCACGAGTCGTGAACAAAGTTGGATTAGAGGCCAACCAACACAACTTCTTGTTAATGCACGCCATGGGTCCCAATGTGGCGGGAGTGCTAGGTTCTGCTGTGGCTGCGGGGATTTTACTTGCCGTGCTGGGTTGATGACAGAGTGGGTTAACTGATTGGGCTTGACTGAGTGGGTAAATTTAGCGGGTTTATCTTCGAATTTATTCTAGTCGTTAACGCTGTTTTATCACTAAGGCCAACTCAGTATTGAGTTGGCTTTTTGTTAAGTCACTAATTTAGGAAATGAATCCTTGGTATTAACCTAAGCCGTTAACCAGAGTAATGCCATAAGGATTAAAATCAGCCCGCCACCTATACCGATAATGTAGATAAAACCTCGCCGGCCTTGTTTTAGCGTGAGTTTGTTGGCTTTTAAAAATAACGCCCAAAACAAACATAGGATCAGCGGGATAAGGAAGAGTCTCGTCATTGTCTGTTCTGCTAAAGTGTGAGTTAGAGTAGTTTTAGAGTCTAACAGCTTGATCTTAGTTGAGTAACCTATTTTGCAGTTAATAGAGACTGTCGAAGTCGATTGTGGTCTCTAAAGCCAATAGATCAAAGACTGTTTGCAGGATAATAAAAGAGACCGCCGAAGCGGTCTCTTACTGTGGTCAATGGTACTGATTATTTAGCTTAATACTTTTTATACAATATTGTTATTGCTACGAACTCACAGGTGTAACGTCTTGATTGTCGTTCGAATAGAACTGTGCTTCATCGAGTTCATTTTCGGATTTACCAATCACAACAGCAGTCATCATATCGCCCGTTACGTTAGTTGCTGTGCGGATCATATCGATAATACGGTCAATCGCGGCGATAAAGGCAATGCCTTCAAGTGGCAGACCAATTACACCTAAGGTGACAGTTAACATCACCATCGCACTTCCTGGTACGCCAGCGGTACCAACAGAAGCCACTGTCGCAGTCACGGCGATCATCACATAGTCCAGTGTGTCGAGCGGAATATTGTAAATCTGGGCGATGAAGATAGCGGCTATCGCAGGGTAAATACCCCCACAGCCGTCCATGTTCATGGTCGCACCTAATGGCATCACAAAGGCACTATAACGTTTTGATACACCCATGGTTTCGACTGCGCGGGTGCTCGCAGGTAAAGTACCGAAACTTGAGGAAGTACTAAAGGCGACTAACTGCGCTGGCATAGCTTTGCGGAAAAATTGCAGTGGGCTTAAACCACCGACAAATTTCACTAAGCCACCGTAAACAAAGATGATGTGGATAAAAGCGGCAATGTAGATAGCCCCGATAAACTTACCTAAAGGCAGTAGAGTCGATAAACCATATTCACCCACAACCCATGCCATTAAACCAAACACACCGATAGGAGTGAGTTTTAAGACCATGCGAGTCAGTTGGAACATGACTTCAGCACCTGATTCAATGGTGCGTTTTAATGGCTCTGCTTTCTCGCCGACTTTATTGATAGCGATACCTACCAAAGCTGCAAACACGATAATTTGCAGTACCTTGCCTTCAGCGAGTGAAGCAAAAGGATTTACAGGGATCATGTCGAGCAACACTTGTGCGAAACCGGGAATATTACGCTCGCGCACTTCAGTCGTTGTGAGTTGCATGGTGCCACCCATGTCGATCATTGAGCCCACAGCTAAGCCGATCAGAGAGGCGATTGTGCCTGTCAGCATGAACATACCCAAAGTTTTCAAGCTCAGGCGTTTCAGACTGGTTTGCGAGTTGAGCGATGTGATACTCACGACAATGGCACAAAATACCAAAGGCGCGACCAACATCTTAATGGCCCCAATGAACAGATCACCTAATGGTTTTAGCACTGTGGCGCTTTCACCTAAAATAACGCCAACGAGCGCACCTAAGATAAAGCTTGCTAAGACTTTTTGCCAAAACGGAATGCGGCTAATGGTTTGAAGGATCATGCATATTCCAGAAAAATAAATTAAGAGTGAGCCAATAGGCCTGCGATGATAGGATTCGTATTTAACGAGTTGAGCGTGATGTTAACGCGCTCTCAGTCATGCGCATGGTTATTGCCTGCCATAGTTAACCATTGTATCGACAGAGCTAGGGTTATAACAAACCGTTTTTCTTATAACTTATTGTGATAAGTGAGTTTGTTGTAAAAAGATTAAGTGAAACATTCAATTAACCCATGGCAAACCTCATCGCATTGAATACAAAAAGAGAGATTTATCATTGAGTAAGCCATTATGACTGAGTTAGGTATTATGTTCTCCGGCGCTTTTTTAGCGGCCACTTTGTTACCGGGGGGATCTGAAGTCTTACTCATGGCGCTATTAAACAATACCCCAGAGGCTTGGGTTGCGCTAGTCGTGGTGGCCAGTATTGGTAACACCTTGGGCGCGATGACCAGTTTCTACTTAGGCCGCTTAGGTCGCCTCGCAAAATCACCAGAAGCGTTAGCGACAGGTAAACACGCAAAGGGGCTCGCCTTGATTGAACGCTACGGCGTGTGGGCGTTGTTACTCTCATGGGCACCAGTTGTCGGCGATATTCTCTGTTTATTGGCGGGTTGGTTGAGGCTACCACTAATTCCCTCTTTGGTGATTATTTTAATTGGTAAAACAATTCGTTACTTAATTGTTGCCGCTGCCGTGCTGCAATGGATGGCATGATGGCGCTAGGATGCATTTAATGGTCAAGGGTGTGGAGTGTTTTTCCGTTTAGACTGAATTTACTGTATAGATAGGAACTTAGTGTTAATTTTGCGAGTCATAAATCCCAATGCTTAATCATTTAAGCGCACTATGACGCTACGCAGCACTATGATGAAGCTGTATTTTTGGCCCATTGATGTATGAGGGGAATGTTTTGAAGAAATGGATATTAGCGGTCGCAATTTCTGCCGCACTTGCGGGTTGTGCATCTGAAACGACTACGGTGAACTTGCCCACAGGCGTTAAACTTATCGAAAATGTGCAATTGGCCGATTCGCAAGTAGGGATCCCCTACAAAAAGTACCAATTAGCCAATGGGTTAACGGTTATTTTACATCAAGATGATTCCGATCCCTTAGTGCATGTCGACGTCACTTATCATGTGGGCTCTGCCCGTGAATTAGCTGGGCGTTCGGGATTTGCGCATTTATTTGAACACATGATGTTCCAAGGCTCGCAGCATGTTGCCGATGAACAGCATTTTGAAGTGGTTACCGAAGCCGGTGGTACCCTAAATGGCACGACCAATACCGACAGAACCAATTACTTTGAGACAGTACCCAACAATCAATTAGAAAAAATGTTGTGGCTCGAGTCGGACCGTATGGGCTTTTTGTTGCCGGCACTCACTAGTGAAAAATTCGAAGTGCAGCGCGAAACCGTCAAAAACGAGCGCGCACAACGTATCGATAATCAGCCCTATGGCCGCATGAGTGAGCGTTTTAGCCAAGCTATGTATCCTGTCGGTCATCCTTATTCTTGGCCTGTAATTGGTTGGCCGGACGATCTTAATCGCGCCACGGTTGATGATGTTAAACACTTTTTCCAACGTTGGTATGGCCCTAACAATGCGACCTTGACCATAGGTGGCGATTTCGATGAAATGCAAACCTTAGCCTGGGTCAATAAATATTTTGGTGAAATCCCCCGCGGTCCTGAAGTCTCGTTAGAGCAAAAGGCGCTGGTTAACTTAGACAAGACGCGTTACCTCTCCATGGAAGATCAAGTGCACTTACCTTTGATCCGTATTGGTTTTCCAACCGTATACGCTAGACATTCAGATGAGGCCGCGCTCGATCTGTTAGCCAATATTTTAGGTGGTGGTAAAACATCCTTATTATATAAAAACTTGGTTAAGGACGGTTATGCCATGCAGGCTAATGTGAGTCATCCTTGTCAAGAGCTTGCGTGTCAGATGTCGATTTATGCTTTAGCCAATCCTGAAAAGGGCGGCAAATTGGCGGATCTGGAGCAACGTATCCTCGACTCGATTAAGGAGTTTGAGCAACGTGGCGTTACCGATGACGATCTGCAAAAAGTCAAAGTGCAGTTTGAGGCTGATACCATTTATAGCCTGCAGAGTGTTTCTGGCAAAGTGTCGACCTTAGCGATGAACCAAACGCTGTCGGGCAATCCGAACATGATTGCCTCAGATCTGAATCGTTATGCCAATGTGACCAAAGACGATGTGATGCGCGTGTTTAAGCAATACATTAAAGATAAACCTATGGTGGTTATGAGTGTGGTGCCGCAGGGAATGACGTCACTTATTGCTCATGCGGATAACTTCACGCCTGCAACGTTGCCGATTGCACACACTGCGGTAGAGGGGGATTTGCCCAAGCCTGAACTTGTTTCAAGTTTTGATCGGACTAAGATGCCTGCATCTGGCGTTGCACCTATGCTCAAAGTACCTAAAATTTGGACAAAAACCTTAGCCAATGGCATCGAAGTCATGGGCACTCAAAGTACTGAAACACCAACAGTTGAGTTAATTGTTTATCTCAATGGTGGCCACAGACTCATACCCGTCGAAAAAGCAGGCTTAGCAACGCTGACTGCGGAAATGCTTAATGAATCGAGCCAGAAGCGCAGCAGTGAAGCACTATCACAAGCCTTAGAAATGCTAGGTAGTAGTGTCGATTTTAGTGCGTCTGAATATCAAAGTTCGATCAAAGTATCGGCTCTGACAGCACATTTAGATGAGACGCTGGCGATTATGGAAGAAAAGCTGTTTCAACCAGCGTTCAGCGAAGCTGACTTTGCGCGAGTGAAACAGCAGCAATTACAACAGATCCAGCATATGCAGTCCGATCCTAGCTATCTGGCTGATACGGCGTTGTCGTCTTTGTTATACGGTAAAGACAATGCGTTAGGTGTGAATGATCTTGGTACGCTCGATTCAGTCGCGGCGCTTAAGTTAGCCGATGTAAAAGCGTTTTATGCCCAGCAGTATCAAGGCGGCAACGCTAAAATTGTCACTGTTGCTAATTTATCTGAATCTGCATTGCTGCCTAAACTAGCGGGATTAAACCAGTGGAAAGGAGAAGCAGCTGTGGTACCGCCACTTAAGCCACTCCCTGCATTAAAAGGCGGCACAATTTATGTGATTGATAAACCTGGTGCGGCGCAATCGGTAATCAATATTGCCAAGCGCGCATTACCCTACGATGCCACAGGCGATTATTTTAAATCCTATCTGATGAATTATCCGTTAGGCGGCGCATTCAATAGCCGTATCAACCTGAATTTACGTGAGGATAAAGGTTATACCTATGGTGCTCGCACTCGTTTTACTGGCGGTGCTGAAGTGGGCGATTTTGTCGCATCAAGTAACGTTCGCAGTGACGTGACGGCGAAAGCACTCATTGAGTTTGTAAAAGAAATCAGTGCTTATCAGCAGCAGGGCATGACAGATGCTGAACTTGCCTTTATGCGTAATTCAGTCTCTCAAGGGCAAGCTCTTGATTATGAAACACCGTATCAAAAAGCGGGCTTTATGCGGATGATCCAACGTTACCAATTGAGTCAAGATTTTACGACTCAACAGGACAAGATCATTAATACTGTAACAAAAGATGAACTCAATGCCCTCGCGGCTTCCGAGCTAGATATCAATAAAATGGTGATTCTGGTGGTGGGAGATAAAGCGACAATTGAAGCGGATTTAGCGGTATTGGGCTATCCAATTGAAACTTTAGTATTGTAAATTAGTATTTCGCCCTTATATAGGTAGATAGACGGGTGCATTAGTTAACGACTATTTGCTCTATATTTACCGGATTTACATCGAAAGACGGTGACAGCATTAGCTGTCACCGTCTGCTTTTAATCATACAAGGTGTGAATTTGGCTTGCCCCACAGACAGGTTTAGATTTATTTTGAGGCATATTTTGCAAGATAAGCCTCAAAATAAAGGTCTGACTGTTAACCTTGTCGCGATAGCGAATCACCAATTAGAGAAGCGCAAATTGAAGTCATTCAATGAATTAGTACAACATCTCTCGGACGCCAATGGGCGCACCGCACTCTTGGGTATGTTACGTGGCATAGAACGTGAGGCGTTGCGGATTGATGAGTTTGGTTATCTCGCTACAGACTCGCATCCCGAAGCCTTAGGCTCGGCGTTAATGCATTCACGTATTACGACGGATTACAGTGAAGCCTTGCTCGAGTTTATTACGCCAGTAAATCACAATGTTGAGCAACTTCTCACTGGGTTAACTGAGACTCATGCCTTCAGCGTGCGCCACTTAAATGGTCAGCGTTTGTGGCCCGTGAGCATGCCTTGCTATGTGAAAGATGAGCAACAGATCCCCGTTGCCCGCTATGGCTCATCGAATACTGGCATGATGAAAACCTTGTATCGTAAGGGGTTAACCTATCGTTATGGTGCCCTGATGCAGATCATCTCTGGGGTGCACTTTAACTTTTCGGTATCGCAAGAATTATGGCGAAGCCTGTATGAGTTAAGTGATAAAGAGTTAACTTACGATGATTTTATTTCAGAATCCTATTTCGGCTTGATCCGTAACTATCGCCGTTTAGTGTGGGTACTACCTTATTTATTTGGTGCCTCGCCAGCGTTATGTAGCTCCTTTATTAAAGATCAAAAAACCGACCTCAAGTTTGAAAAAACGGGCCACGGAACTCTGTATCTGCCCTATGCCACTTCGTTGCGTATGAGTGATTTAGGCTACACCAACAAAGAGCAAGAAGATCTAAATATCAGCTATAACTCTTTGCCTGAGTATCTGGCTGGCGTGAATGCTGCCACTAAAATGCCTTCAGCAAACTTTGCTAATATCGGCGTTAAAGTCGATGGTGAGTATCGTCAACTTAATGCCAATGTATTGCAGATTGAAAACGAGTTCTACTCGCCAATCCGTGCGAAACGGGTCACACGTAGTGGCGAGAAACCGTCTGAAGCTTTGGCCCGTGCGGGGGTGGAATACATTGAAGTGAGAGCGTTGGATGTTAATCCATTTAGCCCAGTTGGCATTGAGTCGACACAAGTACGTTTCCTCGATTTATTCCTACTCTATTGTTTATTAACGCAGTCGCCTAAGTCTGAGGCGAGCGAAGAGGCGAGATTAAGCGCGAATCTTAAAGCTGTGGTGCTTGAAGGCCGTAAACCTGGGCTTGAGTTATTAACTGCAGACGGTTCACGTTCGCTTAAATCTTGGTTAGAAGAGTTGTTTGATGCCTTGCAACCTTTGGCAGTATTGCTCGATGGTGAGGGGACGGATTATCAAGTGGCTTTGGCCCATTGGCGTAAAGCGGTTGAAGATCCGAATTTAACCCTGTCGGGACAAGTACTTCAAAACGTGATCAACAAGGGCCAAGATCATGGTCAGTGGGTAATGACGTTAGCGCAGCAATACTACCAATACTTTATCGATTATCCCTTGTCGAGCGAGACCATAGCGCAGTATCAAGCTGAAGCATCCAGTTCGCTTAACAAGCAAGCTGAACTAGAGGCGGCGCAGAGTGCAGTTTCATTCGATGATTATCTGGAAGATTACTTTGGAGTGAAGCCGTGAAAGAGGGGTTATTCTCTTTCACTGGCCTACGTGCCCGCGCAGCTTTGATTGTGTTCAGTGCCTTGTTATCTGGCTGCGCCGCGTCACCTGAAGACCCACTGGGCTGTGGTACTGTGTCGGGTTATTTGCAGCCCGATGCCAGTACTCACTGGTATCGAGTTGTGGTGACCCATTTAAACGGGCAGGCAGTCGTTTCTAAGCCTAATTATCAGTTAGCGCCTGGCGAATATGAATTTACCGTTGCGGAGCTGATTGATGATCCAAGTTTGTCAGTCACGCTTGCCGCGCGGACACCCAAAGTATTCAAGCTCAATGTTGAAAGTCATCAGCGTTATCATATCGGTGCGTTATTTCACACCGATAAGCGCTATATGGGTAAAGACACTGCGTATTGGGAACCCGGCGTGTGGCAGCAAGAAGATCATGAGTGTCAGTTTGAGCTGAGTCCCGAAACGAAATAGCCAAATTGTTAAGTTCAAGTGGTAAGCCAGCAACATACGATTAAGTCATATTGATTTAGCCCCTAGCGTTGAGATCTTCTAAGCGCAAAAAGGCTTTTTATGCTTGCCTCAGCCTGAGTCTATGACATCATGGCGCGAGCTAACTCTCCAAAGAACATGATATTAATGAATAAATCCTCCGCTATCTTACTCTGCGCAAGTCTCGGCATCTTGTCAGGTTGCGCGACATCTCCGCCTAAGTCTCCCGAAAATTTGTGTGAGATATTTCAAGAACACCGAGATTGGTACGATGCAGCTAAAGATGTCCGTGATAAATGGGGTGTGCCAGTGCATGTGCCGTTAGCTATGATGTATCAAGAGAGCTCATTCAAGCACAATGCCGCGCCACCGATGGAATACTTTTTAGGTTTTATCCCTATTGGCCGTGCCAGTGATGCCTATGGGTATGCGCAGGCTAAGACCATGACGTGGGATGATTATGTGCGTGAGACGGGAAACAGTTGGTCGAGCCGCAGTGATTTCGATGATGCCTTGGATTTTATGGGCTGGTTTATCAGCAAAACCCATAAGATAAATGGCGTATCTAAATGGGATGCGCGGGCGCAGTATCTTAATTATCACGAGGGCTGGGGCGGTTATCGCCGTGGTAGTTATAAATCTAAGGCGTGGTTAGTGAAAGTGGCGAACAAGGTGGATGCGAGGTCGAAACGCTACGCGGCTCAATATAAAACCTGCCAAGAAGATTTAGATTCATCTTGGCTGTGGCGTTTATTTTTTGGTTAAGATTACGTTTTTATATCATTGTCAGCCACTTAAGTGAGAGTGGCTGACTGTCGGTGTTCAATTTAGATATTTAATCGAGATAGCTAATTGAGATAGCTAATTGAGATAGTAAACTCAAATATTCAACTCCGACGCTTACTGATTGTTGATATTAGCCTTTTGACATCGGCTGCAGCAACTGACTTCAATTGATTTATTGCGCTTTCACTGCGAAGGTTTCTAATGCCTGAATGGCTTTTTTCTTCGCACGCTTTTGCTCATACATAGCATGATCTGCAGTCTTAAAGGATTGATACCAATCGGCTTCGAAGGGTGCAATACCAAAACTAAAACCTAGGCTAAGCTCTGAACCTTGATTCAAGGTTTTGCGCATATCATCT
Source organism: Shewanella sp. SM21 (assembly GCF_025654335.1). Taxonomy (NCBI): domain Bacteria; kingdom Pseudomonadati; phylum Pseudomonadota; class Gammaproteobacteria; order Alteromonadales; family Shewanellaceae; genus Shewanella; species Shewanella sp. SM21. The sequence continues at coordinate 503,680 of NZ_JAKKRL010000001.1, read as the reverse complement.
AAGTCTTGTTCAATTTGAGCTAACGGCCCATGGCATAAAGCGACAAATTCATCGCCACCAAAACGGGAAATAATGCCTTTATTTTGCCAATAGGTGAGCATTGCGGTGGCTGTTCGCTTGATGGCAACATCACCCATCTGGTGCCCATAGGCATCATTAATGGACTTGAGATTGTCCATATCGATAATAATTAAAAAACTGCCTAAGTGAGGTTTGTGCTGCCAGTGGTGCAGTTCATCTTCAAAATTCTTTCGATTATAAAGTCCTGTTAATGGATCAAAATTGGCGAGTTTAGTGATCTGCAGTGACTTCTGATAGAGCGCAATGGCATTGCTAGCTTCGTGAGTTAGGATAGAGACAAGATTGCGGTCGTAATCGCTAAAGGCGCCAATGCTACTGCTATCGAGATTGAGCATGGCATACAGTTTGCCATCAATACGAATAGGGCTAGACAGGGTTGAGCGTATCGGCTGCTTCGACACTGAGAGTAACACTTTTTGATCATCTTCCGTTAAGGTGCTAGCCGCATTGATATTCTTCATATCATTGATGACCACCACTTGATCGCATCTCCCTTCAGTGAGTCGATATTCAAAAGTTTGCTCTAAGGTAAAATCCAGTTGTCTGAGCTTTGCTAAATCGAGCCCCACGACAGATTCAAAATACAGTTTATTATTCACCTCGTTGATTTTAATGATGCTGCCCATTTCGGCACCATTAATCACGTACACGGCTTTATTGAGTAAGGCGTCCAGAAAGGCATGCTCATTTTTATAATGGCTCGAGAGATGGGCGAGTTCATAGATGGCATCGTTGATGGTGACGACTTGCTCTAAATGCTGCCATAGTCGAGTTAAACGGCCCTGATGCAAATAGTAAATTAGGCTGTAGGCAAAAATATAAATGATGCAAACAAACAGTAAGGGCAGGATAGTCCAATTTTCTGTGGGTGCATTAAAGATAAACAGCAGGATGAATAGACATATCGGCACTATAAGCAGTAGCAGATGATAGCGATAATCTAAGCGATCTATGGTCTTACGTTTGAAATTATCCCTTAATTTCACTCGACTATTCCTTTATCTGTGTCATTGCTAGTAATCATTGAATGCTATACATCACTAACGTATTCACACTGAGTTCAGTTAAGTATATAACGAAAATTGAAATATAAACTGATATGAAACTGTGAACAATTTCATATCAGTGATTTTGGTACTAAATACTGAATTAACGCGAATTTTCTGCGTATTCTGCCAATATCCAAGCTAATGGTGCTTGGTATTGGATTGGCATCCAAGTTTGCAGTGCGGCTATGCTCTGGTTGAGCACAGTTTGATTTGGCACTGATAGGTTTAAATGTCCGACTTTACGACCCGGGCGCACTTCTTTGTTGTACCAGTACAACTCAGCATTGGGCAAACTTAACCAGCGAGGGTCATTATCGATACCGATAAGGTTGACCATAACACACTGAAAATTCACTTGTGGCTGTGGGATCGCAATTCCGCAAAGTGCTCTAAGATGCAGCTGGAATTGATCCATATGGGTACCGGCTTGAGTCCAATGGCCAGAGTTGTGCACTCGCGGCGCCAGCTCATTCACCAGTAGCTCATCGCCAACACGGAAGCATTCCATCGCCATTACGCCAACGTATTCAAGTTCGTGCATAATAGCGCTGAGCATAGTTTCGGCTTGGGCTTGCAAAGGGCTTAAGCGTGCCAGTGGCGAAATCGACGCCATTAAAATGCCGTCCTGATGTAAGTTCAGCGTCAGCGGATAAAACACGCATTCGCCTTCGCGAGTACGCACGCCAACCAATGATACTTCTTCATCAAAATTAATCGCTTGCTCAGCAATCGCAAGGTTACGCCAATCGTTTGGAATATCACCCGCTTCGGCTTCTTTTAGCCAATGTTGACCTTTACCGTCATAACCCCCAGTACGGCGTTTCATCAAGACTCTAGGACCATAGTGCTGATACAGGGTATCGACTTGGGTGTTATCGTCGACTAAGGTCCAAGGCGCCGTGGGAACACTGAGCTGGTCGAGTAGACTTTTTTGGCTAAAACGGTCGGCTAAACGGCTAAATACCGGACCATTAACAAAATGGGGGTGTGAGCTGAGTTGTAAACTCAGGGCGGACTCTGGCCACTGTTCGCGCTCGGCGGTAATAATGTCGTGGGGCGCGAGTGGCAGAATGTCATCCGTAGGTGTCATGATATCGACGGCGTTAACTTCAATCGCTAATGGCTCACCAGCGTGGGTCAACATGGCGCCCAGCTGACCATTACCTAATACCCAAACCTTAGGTTTAGTGTTTGTCTGGGTCATTAGACTTCCCTCGGGTCTGGATTGTCCAGTACCGCACGGGTCTGTTCTTCTCTGAAAGCGTCAACACGAGCCGCTAATTCTGCATCGTTATTCGCAAGGATTTGGCAGGCCAATAATCCTGCATTGAATGCGCCCGCTGTGCCTATGGCTAAGGTGCCGACGGCGATGCCTTTTGGCATTTGAACGATAGACAATAAGCTATCCATACCTGACAGGGCTTTACTTTGGACTGGTACACCTAATACGGGTAAGCGAGTTTTAGAGGCAATCATACCGGGTAAGTGCGCTGCACCACCGGCGCCACCAATGATGATTTTAAAACCACGTTCGGCGGCAGAGGCTGCAAACTCCATGAGTTTATCTGGCGTTCTATGGGCGGAAACCACTTCAACATGATAAGGCACTTGCAGTTTATCCATTATCTCAGCGGCGGCTTCCATTGTGGGCCAATCACTTTTAGAACCCATAACAACAGCAACAAGGGCTTGCATGATAACTCCTTAACTCACTAATTTTAATTATATTTTGACCTTGTTTCAGGTCTAGGTACAGTTGATGCTTGTCTAGCCGTCATCGGTAGCTAGCATCATGGCGCTGAATAATACCATGATCCTAGCGATTTCTGCCCGTTTTTGCGTGTGAAAAAACGTCTTTCGCGGCGATGAATAGGTGAGGTGATGGAGCAATAAAAAAGACCAACCCTGAGGTTGGCCTTTGAGATAAGTCAGCAACATTAAGCCCTGAGATCGTGCTACTGGTTTACTGTGTCTGCTTATCCGCAGTGATTTCAGTTTGCTGAGTGATAACTGGCGCTTCTGTCATTGCCTCACGTAGGGTCGAGTAAAACTTCAATACACCTTCAATTGGCTGGATCTTCGCTCTCGCCAGTGTTCGGATGGGCTGGAACTGCAGATCGGCGATAATGAGCTTAGTCTTATTCGCTTTGCATTTTTCAATCAGCTTCGTCAGTGCGGCTAATCCTCCCGCATCCAGAATAGATACTCCATCGAGATAAAGCACTATCACTTGTTTATCTTCAGTGAGACTCGCGATTTCGGAGAAAATGCGGTCAGCAGCAGCGAAAAATAGCGGCCCGTTAATTTTGAGGACAGCCCAATCGGCAGGTAGCTCTTGATCCACATAACGCTTGTTGGTGCTGATATCGTAAAGCTTTGTCATCTCAGCAATTTCTTTCATAAACAGCAAGGCAGCAAGGATAATTCCTACACTGATGGCGATCACCATGTCGAAAATAACCGTTAATGAAAAACAACTGACAAAAACCATGATATCGCTGGTGGGCGCAGTTTTAATTAAATGTAGTGCCTTGTGGGCTTCACTCATGTTCCAAGCTACAACAAGTAGCAGGGCAGCCATTGCTGACATGGGCAAATAAGCTAATACGCCCGCTAAGGCGACTAAACCAATTAAGACTACTATGGCGTGGATCATCGCCGCTATCGGGCTCTGAGCGCCCGCTTTGACGTTTGCCGCGCTACGGGCAATTGCTGCAGTGGCCGGAATACCGCCAAAAAACGGCGTGATGATATTACCTATACCTTGGCCTAGTAATTCACTGTTGGCACTGTGACGTTTACCTGTCATACCATCGAGCACCACTGCACACAGTAGCGATTCAATTGCACCTAACATGGCAATGGCAAAGGCGGCAGGTAATAAGGCTTGAAAGGTCGCGAGATTAAACTGAAAGGCTTGGCCATTCGCGCCAGCTTGCAGCCAAGGCCATTCGAAACTGGGTAATACGGCAGGAATTCCCATGCCTGTGGTGCCATCACTCAGTTGATAGTGAAAACGGGTTCCTATGGTTTCTATATCTGCACCCATAGCATTGAGAACCAAGGCGAACATAGTGCCGAGTATAATAGCTGGAAGGTGCGCTGGCACGGGTGTTTTGAGTTTTGGCCAAAGTAGCATAGTCGCTAAGGTCGCGGATGCTACCAGTAGGCTAGGTAAATGCACCGAGGGTAGCGCTTGAGCTAATGTCATCAACTTAGCCAGATATTGCTCTGGCATCTGGGCTATCTCGAGTCCGAAAAAATCTTTGAGCTGCAAGGTCGCGATGACGACACCTATCCCCGCGGTAAAGCCTAAGGTGACGGATTCAGGGATATACAAAATTAATCGGCCAAGTCGCAGCATTGCCATGCCGACGAGTATCATTCCGGACATCACAGTTGCGATTAATAATCCTGCTAAACCAAATTGTTGGGCTATTGGATAGAGCAATACCACGAATGCCGCTGTCGGGCCTGACACGCTATAACGTGAGCCGCCAGATATGGCGATAATAAAACCGCCGACAATCGCAGTGTATAAACCGTATTGAGGTGCAACTCCACTGGCAATGGCTAATGCCATTGCTAACGGTATGGCAATAATGCCGACAGTGAGACCTGCAAGAAGATCTTGCCCAAAACGTTTAAACGAATACTTATCCTTCACGCAAGCTTCTGTGAGTGCGTGGGCGATTCTTAGGGAAAACAAATGAGCTGAGTGTGACACGAGTGGGTCCCATAGCGAGGCGAGTAACAAGCTTCTATTTTAGTGACCTGATACAAGACGCAGTGTGAGCTTGATTGCAAAAACGATTGAAAATACTTTGTTTTGTATAAATAGTGTGCTTGGAGGCTGTTTGATTCTCATTTAAGAGTGGTTTGTAAAATATTTTGATACTTTAACCCTTTTAGTCATTTGCGCCGTTTACAGCCTTAGGTCAACATCAAAGGCATTCAACATGAAAACAATATACTCCCAGAAAACCATTACACATTCCTTATTACCTTGGGGAAACGCCAGCATATCGGCGAGCAATAGCGCAGCTTTATTCTTAGTCATGCTGAGTTTAACGGCCTGTGGCGGTAAAGGCTCTGAGGCTCAACAACGACAAGTCGAGCTGCAAGCCGAACAGAGTCATAAAGAAGTGTCACTGCGCCGTGCTGAAATGCGTGATGCTACTCAGATTGAGATGGCCAGAGTCGCGGCGCCGATGCAAATGTCTACCCATGGTGCAGTGATGGGAATGAACATAGCCCCAATGCCGTCAGACTATGCCGCGATTCCGTTAGCACAAAATAAATTCGAGCCGCTGGTGCAAAATGGCATCATGGTGGCCGGAGAAATCCCAGTATCGACGTTTTCCATCGATGTTGATACTGGCAGTTATGCCACCTTAAGGCGGATGCTGAGGGAAGGGCGCTTGCCCGAGAAAGGTACAGTCAGAGTCGAGGAAATGCTTAATTATTTTGCCTACGATTATCCCTTACCTGCTAAAAATGCCGCGCCGTTTAGCGTTACGACAGAGTTTGCGCCATCCCCTTATAACGATGACATGATGCTGTTACGGATTGGTCTTAAAGGGTATGACTTACCTAAATCTCAGTTAGGCGCCAGTAACTTAGTCTTTTTGCTCGATGTGTCAGGTTCTATGGCATCTGCTGATAAATTGCCTTTACTGCAAACAGCACTCAAGTTGCTGACGGCGCAATTAAGTGCGCAGGATAAAGTTTCTATTGTGGTTTATGCTGGGGCTGCTGGTGTGGTGCTCGATGGCGCGTCGGGTAATGACACTCAAACTTTAACCTATGCGTTAGAGCAATTGAGCGCTGGTGGTTCAACCAATGGTGGGCAAGGAATCACACAAGCCTATCAATTGGCGAAAAAGCATTTTATCCCCCATGGTATTAATCGAGTCATCCTCGCGACTGATGGTGATTTCAACGTTGGTATGACAGATTTTGATGATTTGATTACCTTGATTGAGAAGGAAAAAGATCATGGTATTGGCCTGACAACCTTAGGGTTCGGTTTGGGGAATTACAACGATCAACTCATGGAGCAATTAGCGGATAAGGGCAATGGTAACTATGCCTATATCGATACCCTGAATGAAGCTCGAAAAGTGCTGGTGGACGAGTTAAGTTCAAGTTTGTTCACTATTGCTAAAGACGTCAAAGTGCAAGTGGAGTTTAATCCGGCCTTAGTGTCTGAGTATCGTCTAATTGGTTATGAGAATCGTGCTTTAGCACGTGAGGATTTCAACAACGATAAGGTGGATGCGGGCGAAATTGGCGCGGGTCATACAGTGACTGCCTTATATGAATTAAGATATGTTGAAGCAGGACAGATGGCGAATGATAAACTCAGATATGGCGTTGATGTTCAAACGGGGCAAGAAAAATACAGCCGTGAAGAAATCGCTTTCCTTAAACTGAGATACAAGTTGCCAGAACAAACACAGAGTCAGTTACTGAGTTATCCCATCAGGTTAGACCAAAATGTTAAGCTGTTAGAACAAGCGAGTGATGATTTTAGATTTGCAGCAGCGGTTGCAGGATTAGGGCAATTACTGAATGGCAGCCATTATCTACATCAATTTGATTATACTAAGTTAAGCCAGTTAGCACGTTCGGCATTAGGGGACGATCCCTTTGGATATCGCCATGAGTTTGTGCAATTAATGGAAACCGCCGCGGCCATAGAGCAATCTAATCATGTGCCGATTAAGAAGGTATTCGATGGTACGGATAAACCTTTTCCTCCCCAAGATAAGCTTCATGGCGAGCCAGTGAGAGACAAGAGCAATACGCGCAATGAGAGATTACAATAGTAAAAGTAAATTCGTGGGGCTAACCCCAATGATGAGGAATTTCCCGTGGTATTAGCAATAGCGCAATTATCAAACCATGAGCACTCAGATGAGCAATTGATGTTGTGCTATGCTAAGGGCGATTCAAAAGCATTTGAACAGTTATACCTGAAGCACAAAGGTGCACTCTATCGCTACTTTGTACGTCAGTTAGGTGATAAGCAGTTAGCTGAAGATTTGTATCAAGAAACCTGGGGGCGGGTGATCCGCGCTGCGGCTAACTACGAAGCCAGTGCTAAGTTTACTACCTGGTTGTATCGTATCGCTCATAACTTATTGATTGATCATGTGCGGGCGGTTAAGCCCGTGGATTTTGTCGCTACTGATGAAGATGATGTAGGACTCGATACTTTTGTGGCGGGTGAGCAAGATAAACCCGATGTGCAGTGGCAAGAAGCGCAAAAGAGCTTATTGCTAAAGACCTGTATCGCACTGTTACCCCAAGTTCAGAAAGAGGCATTTATCCTGAATATTGAAATGGGTTTTACGGCTACCATCATTAGCGACATTGCGGGCGTGACCTTAGAAGCGACTAAAAGCCGTATTCGTTATGCTTACCAAAGCCTAAAAGATTGTGTCAGCGCGAAATGGCAGGAGGCGGGTCATGAGTAATTCTTCTTCAAGTGCTGATGAGCGCGCATTACAACAGGAAGTGCTGGCTTGGTATCGCCAGCAGGCCTTAGAGGTTCCACCGCAGCAACTCGATCAAGATATCTTACAGCTGGCGCAAACTCACTTAGCTGAAATGCATCAAAGCAAAATAACCGCCGTTGAAGCGCCAAGTTCTGTCTGGCGACGCCATCCTTGGGCGTTATCGAGCGCGGCATCGTTAGTGCTTGTTGTTGGTCTGCTGGTGCTGACTCGACCTCAAGTCGAAGATGCGCTTGCTCCAAGTCCTATGGTGATGAGTGCCCCTGCGCCACAAACGATGGCAAGAATGGCTGATACTGAAGCGATGCAATCTTTAAACATGCAAACAGAAGCCGTGGCTGAACATAAAAGACAGACGGAAATGCAGCAAGCTAAAGCCGCATTGGGAGCAACTGAGCAGCAGGATGCAATTAGCCCCGCTATCGCTGCAAGGTCTATGAATGCACCAAGATTATCTGAGCCTGCTGAAATCAATCAAGTGTCATTGACTGAGTATTTACATCGGTTACAAGTCCTCATCGAAGCGAAGGAGACTGAGCAAGCATTAGTGCTTGAACAAAAACTTCTCAAGGATTACCCGTATCTTGCAGTTAAGGATGTCGATGAAGCGCAGCAAATCGAATCGCAGCAAGTATTAAGACTTGAGTTTAAAAAGCTACAACAGCAATTACATCAGCTTGCCAAATGACTATGTGGTTGTGGTATTTACGAATAAAAAAGTGATTAGAAATCGCAAAGTGGTGAGATAAACAGCTAAATTTCCCTGAAATATGCCGAGACGTGCTAATGTTTGTGGTCTGTTTACTGTTTGGTATGTGATTTACTTGATCAACGTCATAAAGTGAACAGGTTTTAGCCTGTTATATTGGTGTTAGTTCACGACTTGGCTAGTATCAATAGTCAGACCCATATTCAGGAGGCATTATGCTTAAAAGACTCATGCATGATCATAAACATATAGCTGTATTGCTAAATGTTTTAAAAAACAAGCAGATGAAACTATCCGAAGGTGAGTCAATCAACTTCAGCGTCGTGCGCGATATTGTTGAATATATGCAAGGATATGCTGAACGTTGCCATCATCCCATTGAAGACATTATTTATGCCTACTACCTAGCCCATAAAACGAACGATACTATCGATAAATTGAGTGCCGAACATGAGTCGGTGATCCAATCCTCGGCCACCTTGATGGCGACTTTAAACTTGATCCTCAGTGATATTGTGGTTGCCCGCGAGAAACTGATTGTTGATTTTGCAGAGTATGTCGCATTGCAAGAGCGACATATGCAGATGGAGGAACGGGAAATATTTCCTTTGTTAGCCAAAAGTTTAACTGAGCAAGATTGGCAAGTTATTGAGTTAGAGTGTCAGAAATCGCTGATCGATGATCCTTTGTTTCTGGATCGAGAGCAGAAAGAATTCGAAGATTTACGGGTTTATCTCACAGCATCTGACTAATACTCTTTAGTTTATTAGGTCCATGTTGGTGGGCTTAAGCTGGTGTTTTTATACGGTTGAGGAGTAGATTTTTGATTCCGACTGCGATGTCTCGTGAGCCAAAGTTGGTTGGGATTTGTAAAGTATTATCGGAGTCGATGATGTTCGGTGCCATCGTAAGCTACTGTTATTGATTTATTTTTTAAAATTCCTGCTCGTAAGATCATACCCCGCTTATATTCTGTTTGCTCCAATAGTTGTAAATAAAAAAAGCGCCGAAGGGCGCTTTTCTATTCATGTTTGAAATGATAACTAGCTCATATAAACATGTAATTACAACTGGATAGCATCAATGTCGTAGTTAAAGTTATTATCGATTTCTTGGAGTTCTTTGAGCAAACGATGCTTATCTTTTAACGCTTCGATCTCACGCCATTTACGCTTTTTATTGGAGCCTCGCGAACGATCGGGTCTTTCAACGACTTCATCTAGCGCACAACCATAATCTAAACGATCCATGGCAACCTCCTGTTGTTGTATGTTTTGTCAGCGATTAAATAACATATTTTTAAAACAGGGTGCAAGAATTATGTTTCATTTGTGTTAAGTTGAAATGAACTTTGAGTGATATGTCATTGATGTTATATGCAGAAGTAGAGAGGAGTTAAGCAGAAAAATTTAATAAAAAGAACGGGGTAGAATTAAAAAGCCAGCAATTGCTGGCTTTTTGTTCGATTAGATTTTGCCTTGTCGATAAAGGTTAATCAATGCGTTGCTTGAGGCATCTAAAGCATCGGAATCTTGCTCTGCGCCAATGCGTGCTAACACATCGTTACCGAGATTCTTACCGAGTTCTACACCCCATTGATCGAAGGAGTTGATATCCCAAATAGCACCTTGAACGAAGGTTCTATGTTCATACAAGGCAATTAAAGCGCCTAGGGTACTTGGTGTGAGCTTATCCATAAGTAAAGTATTGCTCGGCTTGTTACCAGGCATGACTTTATGTTGAGCGATCAGCTGCTTCTCTGTGGCGGATAATGCGCTATTAGCAAGTTCGGCTAAAGCTTCATCAAAAGTACGACCTTGCATTAAGGCCTGGGTTTGACCGAAGCAGTTTGACGCTAATTGGTCATGGTGCTCACCGATAGGATTATGGCTTTGCAGCGGCATAATGAAATCGGCAGGGATCAGTGCGGTACCTTGATGTAATAACTGGTGGTAGGCATGTTGGCCATTAGTGCCTTCGCCCCCCCAAATGACGGGACCTGTGCTGTAGTCAACATCAGTACCATTTAAGGTGACTGATTTACCGTTACTTTCCATATCTAGCTGCTGGAAATAAGCGGGTAAACCACGTAGGTAATGATCGTAGGTTAATACGACATGGGACTGAGCATTAAAGAAGTTTCCGTACCATAGGGAGAGTAATCCCATGATAACCGGCATATTCTCAGTCAGTGGCGCTGTGGCGAAGTGCTCATCCATCTGATGCGCACCCGTGAGTAGAGCTCTGAAGTTATCCATACCGATCAAAAGTGCAATCGGCAAGCCAATCGCTGACCAGAGAGAGTAACGGCCACCAACCCAATCCCACATAGGGAAAATATTGTTTGCATCGATACCAAAATCTGTCGCTTTTGCCACGTTTGAAGTGACTGCGACAAAGTGTTTTGCCACATCAGACTGCAAACCGCCTTTCGCTAGGAACCAGTCTCTTGCGGTGAGGGTATTGGTTAAGGTTTCCTGTGTCCCGAAAGATTTGGATGACATTATGAACAAGGTCGTTTCAGGATCCAGTAACTTCAGCTTCTCACTAATAGAAGTCCCGTCGACGTTTGCCACAAAGTGACAATTTAATTCGGGGTTCCAATAAGGGCGCAACGCTTGAGAGACGATTTTGGGGCCTAGGAAAGAGCCGCCAATACCAATACTTACAATATCGGTTATCGCTTTACCTGTGTAACCTTTCCATTGACCTGACGTCACTGAGCTCACAAACCCTTGCATCTTATCTAGAGTTTGTTGAACTTCAGGAACTATGTCTTGACCCTCGGCAATAATCGACTGTTCTGCAGTACTGCGAAGCGCTGTGTGCAGTACGGCGCGCTTCTCTGTGGTGTTAATGATTTCACCTGCAAACATCGCTTTGATTTTTGCTTCAAGTTGGCTATTGCTTGCCAACGCAAATAACAGATCCAGCGTTTCCGCTGTTGCTCTGTTTTTAGAGTAATCCAGTAATAAACCACAGGCTGATAGCGACATTTTATTGAAACGTGCCGCGTCAGTTGCAAACAATTCCCGCATATGCGGAACATTTTTACTGTGTGCTGATAAAGCTTGCCATGTTGAGCTTTGGGTCAAGAGTGTCATTTCACCGTCTCCAGAGTGCTTAGTTCGCGAGCTTAGCCGTGAGCATGACTTCGAGCTTACCTTGGTCTATCGCAAAGTTTCGAATGCCTTCGGCAAGCTTATCAACCGCCATTGGATCTTGGTTAAAGTCCCAACGGAATTGTGCTTCAGTCAATGGGGGTTCTGCAGCGACAGTGGTCGTTGCTGCAACCAGTTTAGGTGTGATGTCAACTTGCGAATTAGCCAGTTCTTCTAATAGAGAAGGGCCAATGGTCAGACGATCGCAACCTGCTAGCTCAATAATTTCACCGATATTACGGAAACTTGCACCCATAACAACAGTGTCAAAACCGTGTTGTTTGTAGTAGTTATAAATTTCAGTCACTGAAATGACACCAGGGTCATTTACGGCATTGTAATCTTTACCCGTATCTTTTTTGTACCAATCAAGTATGCGGCCTACAAAAGGAGAAATGAGGTAAGCACCCGCTTCGGCACACGCACGCGCTTGAGCAAAGCTAAATAGTAGGGTTAAGTTGCAGTTGATGCCTTCTTGCTCTAGTTCTTTAGCGGCACAAATGCCTTCCCAAGTTGAAGCAAGTTTGATCAGAATGCGTGATTTATCTACACCCGCTTCTTTATATAGGCGAACCAATTTATGGGCTTTAGCGATTGATTTTTCTTTATCGAATGATAAACGGGCATCAACTTCAGTTGAAATACGGCCAGGAACGAGTTTCAGTATTTCTACGCCGATATTGACCGCTAGTTTGTCGCTGGCATCATCAAGTTGCTGCACGAGATCGGTACTTTGTGATTTTGCCCAGTCGATAGCGTTATCTATAAGGGATTCATATTCAGGAATTTGAGCCGCTTTCAAGATGAGTGATGGATTAGTGGTCGCATCTTCAGGTTGGTAGCGTTTAATCGCTTCGATGTCGCCTGTGTCAGCGACGATAGTGGTATATAACTTGAGTTGCTCTAATGTATTGGCCATGAAAAACATCCTTCTCAGGTAGCAGTTTTAACTCGGAATTCACTGATGACTATTAGAAGCGATTTTGCCAACTTTTCCAACCTTGAATGTAAAAAAATTACAAAAATGACAATTTTATGTCTATTAAGGTATGGCTCGAGCTACGGGCTATCATCTTGGCTGCAGTAGAGGGCGTCGCTTGTCCTAGTGTATACCCCACAAAAACAAAAAGTCGCTGCAAGCAGCGACTTTTTTACTTCAGTAAGTACTATTACTTCAGAACAGGTTGTTTTGTTGTGGTAGTCACGATAGCTTCGATGCGACGGTTCGCAGCGTGAGCTTCTTTTGAATCACCAGCAACCAATGGCTGAGTAACACCGTAACCGTTAGAAGTTACGCGGCTTCCGCTGATACCATATTTCTCTACAAGAATCTTGGCAACGGCGTCAGCACGTTTGTCAGACAATTCCATGTTGTATTCTGGTTTACCTACATTTGAGGCGTGACCTGCGATTTCAACAGTGAAAGCTGGGTTTTTGTTCAAATAGTTAGCTAATCTTTCGATGTCTTTGTAGTAAACATTTTTAACTACAGCAGAATCGTTAGCAAACTGGATTGAACCTACGTCTTCTTTGTTCTTCACGTTTTCATAGATAGTACAGCCAACAGAGTCAACTTTGTGAGTTGCTGGTGTTGCTGGACATTGATCTTTGTCGTCGTAAACGCCATCGTTGTCAGAATCAACCGGTGCTGCTGCAACGACTGCTGCGGCAACTGGAGCTGCTGCAACTGGAGTTCCGAAACGGTAGCTCAGTTCTAGACCCCAGTAGTTGCTATCAGCTTCAACAATATTGTAATCATCATTTAAGTTTTCATAACGACGATATTTAGCTTGTAATTTTAAGTTGTCAGTGAAGTTATAACCAACACCAGCACCTAAATATGGAGCAAAATCATTTGTACTGTATTTGCTCGACGTTACACCATTGTTTTGGCTGTTTTCGAGTGAATAGTACATTGCACCAGCTTCAGCTGATAGGCTCCAGCGGTTAGCTAGTGGCCAAATACCAACTAGACCAAGTGTAGAACCTTTTACGCTTGCATCATTGCTGATACCCGCTGCGTTCCAATCTGCATTACCTAAATCACGGAAGCCGATTTCAGCACCGAAGTAATCGTTGAACATGTAGCCTGCGAAAACATCCCAAGCGTATGGACTGTCTTCACCATTCTGAGTGGCAACGTGCTCATAGTTATTAACGCCTAAACCGGCACCAACATACCAAGGTGTAAGTTCCTGAGATGCGCTGGCTGCGAGTGGAAGCAGAGATGTCAGTAATACTACTTTTAATGTGTTCTTCATCATTTTATTTACGTCCATTGATTATGATTCTCCACCAATATGCTTTGCTGGTTTTGTGCAAAACATTGCTAGCACTTAGTGTGGGGATCCTTTGATATTTTAGCCAGCGGTTAATTATCACTTGGTTTGTTAACTTTTTCCAGTATTAAGATCAACCTTTTAAAGGTTGTCATTCTGTAACTGGTATTTTTAATGCAAAAAAGGCACTCCGAAGAATGCCTTTAAATTACAATCTAATGTTAATTAGATGTTTCTATTAGCGTGTCCATACCCAATTTTCGATTTCTACTGGGTCTACACCATTCGCTTTAATATAGTTGCGGTGGTCAACTAATCTTTGCAGCATATCAGTGGTAATAGAGACGTGCATAGTTTCATCAATAACACCCTGTTGGAACAGCTTGTAAGCCATATCAATTACAAGGTGATAGCGTGATGTACCGTTACGAACACCCATATCAAATGGCGTTGTTGTTGAACCTTCTTCTTCGTAGCCTTTAATTCTGAAGCGACGGCTGCCTTTGTAATCAAAAATTAACTTTTTGATTGTATTTGGGTAACCATGGTAGTTGAATACCACGCCTTTATCTTGAGTAAATATTTCGTCCATTAACCAAGGTTTTTCTTTAAATTTACGGCTACCTAAGCCATCACTGCTTAATTCAGTGACACTAACGAAGCGGATTTTCACTCTTGGAAGGAGTTCTCTGATTAATACTAGAGAAGCCATACATTCTTGAGTGACATAATCACCACAACCTGCCAGCACAATATCGGGATTCTCATCTGAGGCAAAATCCCACACCATTACGCCGTCTTTTGTTTGTTTACGCGCTTCTTCCAAGCTTAGCCATTGTGGTAATTCTTTTTTACCTGCAACCAGAATATTGAGTTTGTCACGGTCAGCGAAGGCTCGCTCTGTATAAACCAATGTGCTGTTGGCATCTGCGGGTAAGTAAGCCGAGATTATTTTTGGATGTTTCTCCAGCATAGCCCCAAGGAAAGATGGGTTTTGATGTGAATAGCCATTATGATCTTGGCGCTCAAGTAATGAAGATAATACGACATTACAGGCTGGCAGTGGCTTACGGAAATGCACACCTTGGCTGGCGTAGACATATTTACAGTACTGATCGGCCATCGATGAGATAACTTGTGAGAATGCTTCGTAGGTGGGTAGCATGCCGTGGCGGCCTGTTACTGTGTAACCATGTAGCATGCCAAAAAGTAAGTTTTCAGAAAGCAGTTCAATGACTCGACCTTCACGGGACATATCTTCATCCCAACTCTCAATTGGCCACTGCCATGCACGATCGGTTTCTTCAAATACAGCTTGTAGTTGATTTGAATAGGTTTCGTCAGGGCTAAAGATACGTAGATTACGTTGGTCGCGGTTTAACTTGAATGCATCACGCATCCATTCGCCCATTTTTAACATTGAATAGCCACGTTGACCACGCGGTACTTCTGGGCCATAGCTGAGTTTTTCAAGATCTGGATTGGTTAATGCTCTAACAACTTCTCCACCATAGGTTAAATGTTGACGGCCACAGGCAAGTTGCTTGGGTGGGATTAATGAACAAATGTCGGCATCAAAAATCAGTTCGCCTTTTTCATTCATTTGATAGAGTTCTTGGAAGTCGTAACTGGCAAGCCAATTATCCAGTGCATCTAAATGGCCCTTATCAGTAGCACATTTATTGACGATTACTTGATGCGATTCGCAGTTACCTTCTAATTTCTTACCTTTATATTCACTGACACCAGTCCAACCTTTGGCTGTACGCATTAAAATGACTGGCCATTTTGGTTTAACTACATCTTCGCCACTGCGTGCTCGACGTTGAATGTCATTGATCATGGTATAAGCGGTATCCATGGCATTTGTCATCTGCACATAGATATCTTCTTCTAATTCGTTATCAACTATGATGGGGAAATAGCCAAGACCACGGAATTCAAGATCCAGTTCTTCATGGCTCATACGTCCCATGCGGGTAGGACCGGAAATCTTATAGCCGTTAATATGCACAATTGGCAATACTGCACCGCTGGTCGCAGGTGAAACTAAGCGGTTTGCATACCAAGATGCGGCTAATGGTCCCGTTTCTGCTTCGCCGTCACCAATTAAGACGGTTGCGATCAGATCTGGATTATCTAATACTGCCCCCCAGCCTACTGAGAGTGAGTAGCCTAATTCGCCACCTTCAAGAATTTGTCCAGGTGCTTCAGGGTTTGCATGTGAAGGATAACCATAAGCGGCAGAAAACTTCTTACAAATATCTTCGATGCCAGTTTCATTGTAGGGAATAGTTTCTGGGTAGAAATGACTTAAAGAGCCTTCAATGAATAAGTTTGCTTGTACAGCGGGAAAACCATGGCCTGGACCGACTAAATAGATAAAAGAGCGGTTATGCTTCACTATCAAGCGGTTAATGTTGGCATAGACAAAGTTAATACCTGGGCAGGTACCCCAATGGCCAAGTAAACGTGGCTTGATATCAGTATGGGCAAGTGGACGTTTATGTAAGACGTTTTGTTTGAGGTAAATTTGCGAGGTCGCAAGAAAGTTTGTCGCTCTGACGTACTTTTTCAGAGCATTGATTTCATGTATTTGTGTCATGTTAAGCCTCACTAAAACAAACAAGAGATGATTGAAGTTTCTATGGGGTTACTATATTTGTAGTTTTATTACAAAAATGTGCCCTACATCCAAATTTTAAAAGTTGTTTTTGCTGTTAAAAATAATAGCGCAACTTAGACCTTTTGTTAATCTAGCTTTAACAGTAGCTTAGCTAGTGTTGTAAGGCGTGATGTCAATGACGTTTAACTGTGCAAACGCGAGCTTGATCACATGAGCAATTTCGAATACTGTGCTATTTTGCTGCGTTGAATTCGGTAGCCGTGATGTTGTAAATTCACGGAAGGATAATTTGAAAAAATAAATCTACCGAAATTCTTACCTTTAACTTGGAAGGATTCATTCACCACAGATGTTGTACCTTTAATTACAATTAGAGGAGCATTTGCTACGGGAAGAAGTAAAATAATATGTTAGAAACCATAGTTAATTTTTTGAATGCGCTACTTTGGGGTAAGTTGTTAGTATATGGACTAGTAGGAGCTGGTCTCTATTTCACCATTAGACTTGCCTTTATTCAGTTAACCCACTTTAAACATTCCATCAAAGTTATGACCATGAGTCGGCAAGGTTGCGATAGCGGTCTTTCTTCATTTCAAGTCTTTTGTACGAGTATGGCAGCCCGTGTCGGTGCTGGTAATATGGCCGGTGTCGCTGTTGCTATTGGTGCAGCGGGTCCAGGTGCGGTATTTTGGATGTGGCTTATTGCTATTTTAGGTATGGCGACAGCTATGGTTGAATCAACCTTAGCGCAGGTTTATAAAGTCCGAGATCATAATGGCCAGTTCCGCGGTGGTCCTTCCTACTACATGGAAAAAGGATTGGGTCAGAAATGGATGGGCATTTTATTTGCTGTCTTTTTGATCATTGCTTTTGGTTTAGTATTCAATGCAGTACAAGCTAACACTATTACCGGTGCCATGGAGCGAGTATTTGGTTTTAATCCAACCTATGTAGGGATTGGGCTAGTTATTGCCAGTGGATTTGTGATTGTCGGTGGTCTACGTAAAGTCGCGCGAGTATCTGAATTTCTTGTCCCCATTATGGCCTTAGCCTACATTCTTGTAGCCTTCATTATCGTTATTTTCAACCTAGAACAATTACCTGCGATTATTAGCTTAATTGTGAAAAGTGCTTTTGGTTGGCAAGAGGCTGCCGCTGGCGGCGTGGCTTATACTGTCGCGCAGGCAATGCAAGCGGGTATTGCTCGTGGACTTTTCTCGAATGAAGCGGGTATGGGCAGTGCGGCGAATGTCGCGGCAAGTGCATCGCCTAACCCTAATCATCCAGCATCCCAAGGTTTTGTGCAGATGATGGGTGTGTTTGCGGATACTATCGTTATCTGTACTGCAACGGCTGCGATAATCCTGCTATCAGGGGATATTGGCTCGAGTGATGATGGGATTCGATTAACCATTAATGCCATGTCTGCACATGTTGGCGACTGGGGTGGCGCATTTATTGCGGTGGCTATTTTCTTATTCTGCTTTACATCCATCATAGCCAATTACTCATACGCTGAAACAAATGTGATGTACTTAATGGGAAATAGTACCAAAGCACTGCCCTTATTCCGTTTGTGTGTGCTTGGCATGGTCATGTTTGGTGCCGTCGCTAAGATAAGTTTAGTGTGGAACTTGGCTGACGTTTCGATGGGATTGATGGCGACGGTAAACATTGTTGCTCTATTACTATTATCGGGTCTGGCAATTCGGGTTATCAATGATTATCGCGAACAGATCAAAGCGGGTAAGACTCCAGAATTCGATCGTAGTAAATTTCCTGAGTTGATGGATCAGCTTGATGATGATATTTGGCAAGATACCAGTCTTGTGCCGGCTAAAAAGCTTTAATTAGCCTAGCGCATCGACAATAGGCATTACTGATTGTTGTAATCGAAAAGACCACGCTGTTAAAGCGTGGTTTTTTTATGCTCGTTCAGTATCATAGGCATATATTTTTGTTTCTGTTGGGAGTTTTTGATGTTGATATTGGTTTCGCCGGCGAAGACTTTAGATTTTGAACAGCCGCCACTGACGCAGGTGTATTCACAACCTGATTTTTTAACTTATAGTCAGGAGTTGATCCAAGTGTGTCGGCAATTGACCCCTACAGACATCGCCACTTTAATGAAAGTGAGCGATAAAATTGCGGGTTTAAATGCGGCACGTTTTGGGGAGTGGCGGCCAGATTTTAGTTTAGATAATGCAAAACAGGCCATTTTTGCTTTTAGAGGCGATGTGTATACTGGCTTTGATGCTGATACATTGTCTGAAGATGAAATTGCTCGAACTCAGTCACAACTACGTATTTTATCTGGACTTTACGGTTTGCTCAGACCGCTGGATTTAATTATGCCTTATCGTTTAGAAATGGGCACGGCACTTTCTAATCCTAAAGGTAAAAACCTATATGAGTTTTGGGGAGATACGTTAACTCAAGCGGTAAATGAAACGCTTGCTGAAACGAGTAGTGATATTATTGTCAATCTTGCATCTAATGAATATTTCAAAGCAATAAAGCCTAAAAAACTTCAAGGGCAATTAATTTCACCCATATTTAAAGATTGTAAAAATGGTCAATATAAAGTGATCAGTTTTTTTGCTAAGCGTGCTAGAGGCATGATGGCGAGATATCTCATTACGCATCAAATTAACACTTTAGATGAATTAAAAGCATTTAATGTTGCTGGTTATTATTATAGTGAAGAGCAGAGTTCCCTAACAAATCCAACGTTTTTACGTGAAGAGCAATAGCGAAATATCGATAAGATGTTAATTGATAGAGAACAGCTAATGCTGTTCTCTATATCATTGATGGCCTATTTTTCAGATTGGGTGACTAAAGGCGTTAATGTCACCGTTGAATTTGCCATGATATAAGCAAATTGTGCGTAGGCGGCGACGTTTTGAGCCAATGCGGCAGGGTCGATTTTATCTAAGGTATCATTCGGTGTGTGATGGTAATCAAAATAATCGTGGCCATCTTGCCTCAAAGATGCAACTGGAACACCTAAGGCGGGGAGCATAGACACGTCTGGCCCGCCTGAAGCTTGGTTATTGCCCAGTGCAACGCCATTGAATGACATAGGGCTGAGCGCTTGCTGTACTTCTGTGAATATGTTCTCATTCACTTTAGTGTCGATTTGATAAATTCTACCGGCCCCCAAATCAGACTCTGCAGCTATGTAGTGCAGCGGTAATTCCGCTTTATGAGCCTCTGCATACGCTTTACCGCCAACGAGCCCAACTTCTTCAGCGGCATATAGCACGACTCTAACAGTGCGAGCGGGTTTTATCACGAGATCTTGAATATGCTTGGCTGCAGCCGTCACAATGGCGACACCAGCGCCATCATCAATCGCGCCAGTACCTTCATCCCAGGAATCTAAATGAGCACCAATGAGCACTATTTCATTGGGCTTACTACTGCCCGTTACTTCGGCAATGACATTGTAAGAAGTATTAAAACCTAAGTTTTTTGGCGACATATGCAATTCGAGCAGGGCATTAGGATCGCGTTTTAGCAATGCACCAACCAAATCAGCATCGGGATTTGACATGGCAGCCGCGGGGATCTTAGGCACGCCATCTTGGTAGTGCATGATGCCAGTATGGGCCATGCGGTCATGATCTGTGCCAATAGAGCGGATCACGATAGCAACTGCGCCTTTTTGTGCTGCAGCGACTGCCCCTTTCGAGCGGCCACCAACGCTTTTACCATAACCTTCACCAGTGATATGGCGCTCTGTTTTTTGGTCAATAAAAACAATCTTACCTTGCACCTCTTCAGGCTTGGCTTGTTGTAATGCCTCTAGGCTATCAAAGCGCGCGATTTTAGCTTGTATACCTCCAGCAGGAGTCGCAATACTGCCACCAAGCGCAGTAATGACCAACGGCTGTTCTACAGGGACGGTGATTTTGGCTTTGGCTTCACCGCGCTCCCAAATTGGCACTTGTACGGCTTCTTTATAAACACGGTCAAAACCAAGGCTGGTCAGTTTATTTATCGCCCAGTTAACGGCGAGGATATCTTTTGGGCTTCCAGCAAGTCTTGGACCCACTTCAACCGTGAGTGACTCGACTAAGTCATAGCTTAATTGCGAAGATAATGCTGCCTGTTGTAATTGAATGACTTCACTAGGGGCAGTTTCTACTTGAGTTTGGCACGCACTTAAACTCCCGATTAAAAGACTCGAGAGAAGTGTAGTTTGATAGGGCTTCATTAGATTTCCTTTATTTTTATTAAGCATGTCCCATTTTTAAAAACAATCTAGCAAAAAGTGTGCTTTATGTCCCGACTATATCCGTAAGGCGACGCTATATTAGCGCAGGGGTTAGTTTTAGGAGAGAAAGTGCGTAATGAATATTGAATTAATGCAGGAGCGAGCCGATCATGCCGTAGTGCTATTAAAGGCACTCGCGAACGAACGCCGTTTATTTATTCTTTGTTATTTATTGAATGAAGGAGAAATGTGCGTTGGCGAAATGAATAAAAAATTAGGCTTAAGTCAATCGGCACTATCACAACACCTTGCTTGGTTACGCAAAGATAATTTAGTAACCACACGCAAAGAAGCGCAAACGGTATTTTATTCACTCAAGAGTGATGAAGTACGGGAGATGATTCACTTATTGAACAACATTTATTGTCATTAATAGTGTTTTTCAGATATAAAAAAACCGGCAATTGCCGGTTTTTTTCATTTGCTATTTTATAGATTAAGCAGCGATTGCTTTGATCTTAGCGTTCAAACGTGCCTTTTGACGAGCGGCTTTATTCTTGTGAATAAGACCTTTAGTCGCCATACGGTCAACGATTGGTTGTGCAACAGCAAAAGCTTCTGTTGCTGTTTTGTGATCACCTGCTTTAATTGCAGCGATTACTTTTTTAACGTATGTACGTAACATTGAGCGACGGCTGGCGTTATGCTGACGACGCTTTTCAGATTGAAGCGCGCGCTTCTTTGCAGACTTGCTATTAGCCAAGGTGCAACTCCTAAAAACTGGATTTGATACTTTTAAAGGCCGAGGAATATGCCTGCATTTAGTCACTTTGTCAATGACTATGATTGAATATTCATCATAAAGATAAATTAATCCAACCTGCCTTGGCTATCTTCGACCCAACTCGTGTAATATGTGGCGCAATTCTAGCAGCTATTACCGCAGTGTGACAGAGCCTGAATCGATTTTTTGAGATGTATCACCTAATCAATTCGATATGGGTCTGGGGGACGTTTGAGTAGAAAATTATTAAAATCTGGCCTGATTGTTAGTGCTATGACATTGATATCCCGAGTTTTAGGTCTAGTTAGGGATGTGGTTGTTGCTAATTTGATGGGCGCAGGGACAAGTGCTGATGTGTTTTTCTTTGCAAATAAAATTCCTAATTTTTTACGCCGTTTGTTTGCTGAAGGGGCTTTTGCACAGGCGTTTGTACCTGTTTTAACTGAGTACCAAGAGAAACATACCGCAGAAGAGACTCGTGATTTATTGAGTAAAGTTGCGGGCACATTAGGTTTACTAGTGACAATAGTGACCCTTTTGGGGGTGGTTGCATCACCTGTGTTGTCAGCTTTATTCGGTGGTGGTTGGTTCATCGCTTGGCTTAACAACGAGCCAGATGGTGCTAAATTTGAACTCGCTACCGTTGTGCTTAAAATTACTTTTCCTTATCTGTGGTTTATCACATTTACGGCATTAGCGGGCTCAATTTTAAATACCCGAGGCCGTTTTGCGGTATCGGCTTTTACACCTGTATTTCTCAATGTGGCAATTATTGCGGCGGCTATTTTCTATGCGCCTACATCGACCCAGCCTGAGATTACCTTGGCTTGGGGCGTTTTTTGTGGTGGTTTGATTCAGTTCCTATTTCAAATTCCCTTTTTATTGCGTGAAAATGCGCTCGTCAAGCCTTCTTGGGGCTGGCATCACCCGGGCGTGGTGAAAATCAGAACTTTGATGATCCCAGCATTGTTTGGCGTGTCTGTCTCACAGATTAACCTGCTATTTGATACATTTATCGCCAGTTTTTTGATGACGGGTTCAATAAGTTGGCTCTATTATGCCGACCGTTTACTCGAATTTCCCTTAGGATTGTTTGGGATCGCGATTGCTACTGTGATTTTACCTGCGCTGTCACGAAACCATGTGAATGACGAAGGTGCGGGCTTTGGCAAGACGATGGATTGGGGGATTAAAGCGATTCTACTGCTAGGTCTACCGGCTATGATGGGATTGATCGTGCTCGCAAAGCCTATGTTGATGGTATTATTTATGCGCGGTGCTTTTTCATTGCATGATGTTGAAATGGCTTCCTATAGTTTGATGGCTTATGGCAGTGGTTTGCTTAGCTTTATGCTGATTAAGGTGCTTGCTCCTGGCTATTACTCTCGTCAAGATACCAAAACACCTGTGCGTTATGGCATTATTGCCATGATCACAAACATGGGCTTTAACTTGCTGTTTGCTATTCCTTTTGGGTATGTTGGACTGGCGATTGCGACTTCGATGTCAGCATTGCTTAACGCCACATTACTATACCGAGGCTTGCATTTAGCTGGCGTTTATCGTGTTTCTAGGCCGACTATGGTGTTTTTTGCTAAAGCCGTGGTCTCTACAGCCTTGATGGTGGTAGTCTTGTATTACTTTTTGCCTTCACAACAAATTTGGTTAGATTGGCATTTGTTCGATCGTGCGAAAGCCTTGATAGGCTTAATTTTAGTTGGGGCAGTCAGTTACTTATTGTGTCTGCTTTTGCTCGGAATTCGTCCTTGGTCAATTAAACGGGGAGCTTGATTGCTGATTCTCATCGCTAGCTGTTATATAATCAGCCGATTTGCGCTTGGCAGTTGTCTAACGTTATGGAATTAATCCGCGGTATACATAACATTTTGTCATCCCACCACGGGTGTGTATTGACTATAGGTAATTTTGACGGCGTCCATCGTGGTCATGCACAAGTGATTGCGAACTTAGTGCAGAAGGCGAAGCAGTTATCGCTGCCATCGACATTAATGACGTTTGAACCTCAGCCGCAAGAATTGTTTAGCGGCGACAACGCGCCGGCTCGTTTAAGTTTATTACGTGATAAAGTTATTTTACTCGATGAACTTGGGGTTGAGCGGTTAGTGTGTGTTAACTTTAATCGCACTTTTGCTAATCAACCTGCAGAGCATTTTATTGAAGAATTGTTGGTCCGCAAACTGGGTGTCAAATACCTCGTCGTCGGTGATGATTTTTGTTTTGGTCAAGGCCGTAAAGGCAATTTTGAAATGCTAGTGCAGGCGGGTATCCAATATGGATTTACTGTGGTCAGCACTCAAAGTTTTATGCTGGGCTCGCAAAGAGTGAGCTCGACTGCTGTGCGTGAACAATTGGCGAAGGGCAATCTTGAACAGGCGAGACGCCTATTAGGACACCCTTTTACCTTGAGTGGTCGTGTAGCGCATGGGCAAAAAATTGGCCGCACAATTGGTTTCCCCACCGCTAATATCGCCTTAAAGCGCAATGTTGTGCCGGTACGCGGTGTGTTTGCGGTTAAATGTTATTGGGATAACAGCGATATTTATGAGGGCGTCGCCAATATTGGGTTTCGCCCGACAGTGAACGGTCAAGTGTGTCAGCTTGAGGTGCATCTTTTTGATTTTGAAGGTGACATTTACGGCAAACATGTTGAAGTCGAGTTGGTAGCTAAACTCCGAGATGAGCAACCTTTTGACTCATTGGATGCGCTAAAAAAACAGATTTTAAATGATGCAAATGAAGCCAGAGCTTTATTTGGTAATGATGCAGGCTGAAATTTATCAGTTTAATTAACGGTATAGGATCAATGAGCGACTATAAATTTACTTTGAATTTGCCGGAAACAGAGTTTCCGATGCGTGGTAATTTGGCAAATCGCGAGCCAGAGATGTTAGAGCGCTGGACAAAAGACGGTTTGTATCAACAGATCCGTGATAGCCGAATTGGCCGTACTCCCTTCATTTTGCATGACGGCCCACCGTATGCGAATGGCAGTATTCATATTGGTCACTCAGTTAATAAAATCCTCAAGGACATTATTGTTAAGTCAAAAACTATGTCTGGTTTTGACGCACCTTATGTACCAGGTTGGGATTGTCATGGTTTGCCTATTGAGCTGAAAGTTGAGCAAAAAGTGGGTAAGCCAGGTCAAAAAATCTCTGCGGCAGAATTCCGTGAAGAATGCCGTAAATACGCTGCAGAGCAAGTTAACGGTCAACGTGAAGACTTTATCCGTTTAGGTGTGCTGGGTGATTGGCAAAATCCGTACTTAACGATGGATTTTTCAACGGAAGCTAATATCGTTCGTTCTTTATCGAAAGTGATTGAGAGTGGTCACTTACATAAAGGCGTCAAACCTGTGCATTGGTGTACTGATTGCGGTTCTGCCTTAGCTGAAGCTGAAGTGGAATACGAAGACAAAACATCACCTGCTATTGATGTGGCGTTTGTGGCTGCCGATAGCAAAGCCGTTGCGGCTAAGTTTGGGGTAAGCGATTACTCACATCCTGTTTCTATGGTGATTTGGACGACCACGCCATGGACGCTACCAGCGAACCGCGCCTTGTCTTTGAGTCCTGAACTGGATTACAGCTTAGTCGAATTCGAAAAAGACGGTGTGACGCAAGCGCTTATTTTAGCTGAAGTCTTGGTTGAATCTTGCCTGACTCGCTATAACATCGAAAGCCATACTGTGCTTGGTACAACCAAAGGCGCTGCGCTTGAGCTTGTCCGCTTTAATCACCCGTTCTTGGATTTTGATGTGCCTGCAATTTTAGGCGATCATGTTACTACTGATGCGGGTACTGGTATCGTTCATACTGCACCGGGTCATGGTCAAGACGACTTTGTTGTTGGTCAAAAGTACGGTTTAGAAGTCGCAAACCCTGTTGGCGACAACGGTGTATACAAGCCTGATACTGAGTATTTTGCTGGGCAACATGTTTTTAAAGCTAACGATAACGTCGTAGCTTTGCTGAGAGAAAAAGGTGCCTTGCTGAATCACGTGGCTTACCGTCACAGCTACCCACATTGCTGGCGCCACAAAACACCAATTATATTCCGCGCGACACCGCAGTGGTTCATCTCTATGGATAACCACGGCCTACGTACGCAAGCATTGAAAGAAATCGAGCAAACCCAATGGATCCCTGATTGGGGACAAAGTCGTATCGAAAAAATGGTTGAAAACCGCCCTGACTGGTGTATCTCACGCCAACGTACTTGGGGTGTGCCTATCACGCTGTTTGTGAACCGAGAAACCGAAGAGTTGCACCCTGATAGCGTGTCGTTAATGGAACGCGTGGCGAATCGTATCGAACAGCAGGGTATTCAAGCTTGGTGGGACCTTGATGCCGCAGAATTGCTGGGTGATGAAGCGGAACAATACCGTAAAGTAACCGATACCTTAGACGTTTGGTTCGACTCAGGTTCAACCTTCTCGTCAGTGGTAGCGGCGCGTCCTGAATTCCACGGACACGGTGTTGACTTGTATCTTGAAGGTAGCGATCAACATCGCGGTTGGTTTATGTCATCTTTGATGATTTCAACCGCAATGAATGGCAAAGCACCGTATAAGCAAGTGCTTACCCACGGTTTTACCGTCGATGGTAAAGGCCGTAAGATGTCAAAATCTATTGGTAACGTGATTGCACCACAAACGGTAACCAACAAATTAGGCGCCGACATTCTGCGTTTATGGGTTGCGGCAACAGATTACAGCGGTGAGATGACGGTTTCAGACGAAATCTTAAATCGCAGTGCCGATGCCTATCGTCGTATTCGCAACACTGCGCGTTTCTTATTAGCCAACTTAAACGGTTTCGAGCCCGCTAAGGATTTAGTGGCCGTTGAAGATATGGTGGCGTTAGATCGTTGGGTTGTTCGCCGTGCCGCTGCGCTGCAACAGGAAATCATCGAAGCCTATGATCAATATAACTTCCATATAGTGACTCAAAAACTGATGCAGTTTTGCTCGGTTGAGTTAGGCAGTTTCTATTTGGATATCATTAAAGACCGCCAATATACGGCTAAGCAAGAAGGCCATGCGCGCCGTAGTTGTCAATCGGCGCTGTATCTGATCTCTGAGGCCATGGTGCGTTGGATTGCGCCAATTTTAAGCTTCACTGCTGACGAAGTATGGCAATTACTGCCTGGCAAGCGTGATGCTTATGTCTTTACCCAAGAATGGTATCAAGGTTTGAAATCAGTCACCTTAGCGACTGATTTGAGCGATGACTATTGGCAGCAGTTACTAACCGTGCGTAATGAAGTCAACAAAGTGATTGAACAAGCGCGTCGTGACAAACGTATCGGTGGCTCATTAGAAGCTGAAGTGACCTTGTTTGCGGATGCTACCTTGACTGAGCAATTAACTCATATCGGCGATGAGTTGAGATTTGTGTTGTTGACCTCTGAAGCCAAAGTATTGCCTTTAGCCGATGCGACATTGGAAGCGGTTGAGACTGAGTTGGCATCACTGAAATTAGTGGTCGCATCAAGCACTGCTGAGAAATGTGAGCGTTGTTGGCACCACAGAGAAGAGGTTGGCACTATTGAGGCTCACCCAACACTTTGTACTCGCTGCGTAACCAATATTGAAGGTGACGGCGAAGTTCGTCAGTTTGCGTAAAGGATCTGTATGCCATTAACTTGGAAAGACAGTGGCTTACGTTGGTATTGGGTAGCTGTATTGGTGTTTTTAGCCGATCAGCTATCTAAGCAATGGGTCTTAGCCAATTTTGATTTGTATGAATCAGTGAAATTATTGCCCTTCTTTAATTTCACTTATGTACGTAACTATGGTGCAGCTTTTAGTTTTTTAAGTGAAGCTGGAGGTTGGCAGCGCTGGCTGTTTACGATTGTTGCGATTGGATTCAGTACGTTATTGACTGTGTGGTTGCGTAAGCAATCGTCTTCTTTGTGGAAACTGAATCTAGCTTACACCTTAGTGATTGGTGGTGCTTTAGGTAATTTAGTCGATCGATTGATGCATGGTTTCGTGGTTGATTTTATCGATTTCTTCTGGAATAAGAGCCATTATCCAGCATTCAATATTGCCGACGCTGCTATTTGTGTCGGTGCAGTGCTGATTATTTGGGATGCATTTGTAAGCGATAAGTCTGAAGCTGATAGCGCTGAAGGGGTTAAAAAGTGACTGTGACACGTTCATTATTATGCCACATGAACATTGTGCTTGCTGATGGCTCAACTGCCGATAGCACTAAAGCCTCGGGTAAACCGGCTCGATTAAATGTGGGTGATGGTACTTTAAGTCCTGCATTTGAGGCGCAGCTGGTGACGCTTGCTGAAGGTGATAAGCACAGTTTCACGCTTGAAGCGATTGATGCCTTTGGCGAATCCAATCCTGATGCTATCCATTATCTAGATCGAAGCCGTTTTCCGGCTGACATGAGTTTAGAGGCTGGCGTGATTGTGAGTTTTGCAGGCCCTGGTGGTAGTGAGATCCCAGGTATTGTCCGTGATGTTGCGGGTGATTCCATCACAGTCGATCTTAATCATCCTCTGGCAGGACACAAGATCACTTTTGAACTGGACGTAGTAAAGGTATTTTAAGATGAAACTCGATCCTACTAGCCCAAGTTTAAACATTATGCTCGCTAACCCGCGAGGTTTCTGTGCGGGTGTTGATCGTGCTATCAGTATTGTTGAACGGGCGTTGGAATTATTTTCGCCGCCTATTTATGTTCGCCATGAAGTCGTGCATAACCGCTATGTCGTGCAGAATCTGAAGGATCGCGGTGCGGTTTTTGTCGAAGAGTTAGATCAAGTGCCGGATAACAACATTGTTATCTTCAGTGCCCATGGTGTATCTCAAGCGGTGAGACAAGAAGCTAAGGCGAGAGGGCTGAGAGTCTTTGATGCGACGTGTCCTTTAGTGACTAAAGTACATCTTCAGGTGACGCGTGCCAGCCGCAAAGGTATTGAGTGCATCCTGATTGGCCATGAAGGGCACCCTGAAGTCGAGGGTACTATGGGTCAATACGATAATCCTAATGGTGGAGTTTATCTGATTGAATCGCCTGCTGATGTTGAAGCTTTGGAAGTGCGCGATCCCAATAATCTCTGCTTCGTGACACAAACTACTTTGTCTGTAGATGATACTTTGGACATTATTGTTGCGTTACAGAAAAGGTTTCCCTCTATAGAAGGTCCGCGAAAAGACGATATTTGTTATGCAACGCAGAATCGTCAAGATGCGGTACGCAATTTATCTGCAGACGTTGATTTATTGATTGTTGTTGGCTCAAAGAACAGCTCTAACTCTAATCGTTTACGCGAGCTAGCATTGAAAACAGGAACCCAGTCTTATCTAGTGGATACTGCAGATGATGTTGAGTCTAGTTGGTTTGATAATGTTACACGTGTAGCCGTCACCGCTGGAGCTTCAGCCCCCGAGGTTTTAGTCCAACAAGTGGTTCAAGCAATCGCTAAACTTGCTCCTAGTGTTGTGACTGAAGTTGAAGGGCGTAAAGAAGACACTGTTTTTGCTGTGCCAGCCGAATTACGTTAAATCTGTGTACTGTTTAATCGTCAATAAAAAAGAGGCTATAAGCCTCTTTTTTATTGTCTCAAATTCATTCAAAGCATAATGATGTCAATGCTTATGTGCTAATGTTACTGGCTACTTACATTTTACTCATCTATTATTAACTGTTGGTAGTTTTTATCGTAATACTAAGATTTTTAAAGGTAAATAGCTGAAAAGCTTGTCAAAAATATGACTAAAATCGAAAGGTTGACACAAAGGGAATTTCAACGAGGCTTCTCATTAATTGAAGTGCTTGTTGCGTTAGTGATCTTAGTCATTGGCTTAATTGGTATTTTTAATCTGCATATTGTTGCAAAGCGTGGCAGCTTTGAATCCTTTCAGCAAACTCAAGCCTCCTATTATGCAAACGATATAATTAATCGAATGAAGCTGAATAGAGCGCAGCTGGGTAATTACGCTGGTGAGTATACTGGCTCTCTTAATAAACCAGGCAATGTTTGTGACGTTGCTGTTGGCGCAGTGAGTATATGTACTCCAGAAGAGACTGAAGCTTGGGATCTTTACCAGTGGGAACAGAGTTTTATGGGGGCTGCCGAAGTTATGGATAGCCAGAATGTTGGTGGGTTAGACTCTCCAACAGCTTGCATTAATGTAGATGGTTCAACTGTAACGGTCTCAATTGCGTGGAGAGGGATCCGAGAGGGCGCGGGTACAAGTTATTCTGGGAGTGAATGTGGAGAAGATATTGGTACGCGTAGGCGGC
The DNA here is from genome assembly GCF_025654335.1 of Shewanella sp. SM21. Lineage (NCBI taxonomy): Bacteria > Pseudomonadati > Pseudomonadota > Gammaproteobacteria > Alteromonadales > Shewanellaceae > Shewanella > Shewanella sp. SM21. The sequence goes on along the minus strand of NZ_JAKKRL010000001.1, from coordinate 473,957 downwards.
TTTTTATTCTTTCGACAATGATTATTTAGGTTAACTATGTATGGATAATTTAAAAAACTGTGAGAAAGGGATGTCGCTGGTTGAGCTAATGGTCTCTATGGTCATTGGCTTATTTCTCACTCTTGGGCTTTTTGGCATGTTTAGTATGTCTTCTTCCAATGTGATCACAACGAGCCAGTTTAACCAATTGCAAGAAAATGGACGAATAGCTTTGTCGCTCATGGAAAGAGACATTAGTCAGTTAGGTTTTATGGGGGACATAACGGGAACTGATTTTGTACTTGGAACCAATATGACCTTGAGGGATGGTGTTGCAAATGATTGTATTGGTGCAGGTGTAAATAACGGTACTTTACCTAATGCTGAACCTGCACACTTTAGGCGTCTATGGGGATATGAAGAGGGCGAGAGTGGGGATACATTAAGTTGCTTATCAGGTGTGAATCAGAATACGGATGTCATTCAAATTAAAAGATTAGTTGGCCCACCAGTGACTAATCCCAATGGCGAGCGTTTTTATATGGCTGCAACTTCGAGTGAAGCTGTGATGTTTAAAGGCGGTAATCCTCCCAATCCAGTACTCGAAAATGCTCGTTTTTGGGAATATCAGCATCATATTTATTTTATTAAAAATGATGGTTCTGTACCTGTTCTACGCCGAAAAACATTAACCAAGAATAATGGCATGAATAACGAAGAGCAGTTAGTTGAAGGCATTGAGAATATGCGTATTCTTTATGGTTTTGATAGTAATGGAGATGATACCGCCGATAGTTTTATGCCTGCAGAAAATGTAACCACATTAATGTGGGACAACGAATTATTTCAAAGGCTTGTTGCCTTAAGGGTTTTCTTGTTGGTTCGTGCTATTGATGAAGATAAAAGTTACACCAATGAAACTACTTATACTCTGGGCGATAAGGAAATTAAAAATTTGAATGATCATTATCGACGCAAGATAGTTTCGACGACTATGGTGCTTGCTAATCCAGTGTTAATTAGAAATTAGAAGGTTGGTAAGATGAAAAAGCAAAAAGGAATTGTATTATTTTTTGCACTTATCATATTGTTGCTTATGACTATTATTGGTGTCGCTTTGGCTGTTAATTCGACCCAATCTATGCGTATGTCTGGAGCAGGATCAGAACGTATAGAGGCTAAGTCTGTTGCTGATGGTGGCTTAGAGGCGGCAATCGAAGCCAATAAAGGTGCTAGCTTAGCCAAACTATCTGAGATTTCATCTGTGGTTGAATTTGGTTCTAACCAAACGTTAACGCCAATTCCTTATGAAGTTGATGCTGCAGGTAATGTTGTCATTAGTGCAAAAGATGTTGGATGCCAGCGGAGTACAAGGCCAAATAGTGGTAATTTAATCAGCTGTCGGCGTGTTGAGATTAGTAGTACAGCAGAATTTGGTAGAGATAAACTGGGCCAACTCACTGTTGTCGCAGGTGTGGAGCAAGAAGTTTTAACTGGGAGTTAGATATGATTATTAAAAAGCTGGCTTGTTCTATACTACTTGCGCTGACTTTTGTGTCGGCTTTCTCCTTTAGTGACGATACTGAGTTATATGTAAAAGAATCAACAACTCGAACGGGCGCAAGACCTAAAGTGCTCGTTATATTTGATAACTCAGGAAGTATGTCGACTGAAGAAATTACTCAGGTTGTAGATTATGACCCTAACTATGACTACCCAGCCGTAAGTGGTTCTGGGTATAGTGATACTCTTATTTATTATGCTGTTGGCGGTGGAGGATTACCCACCCCTGATACTAGCTCTGATAAGCGTAATTTTAAAGCTAGTTTAAATGGATGTAGTCAAAGCAAAGCTGCATTAGCAGAGTTTGGTCGTTTTACTGGGTATATAAGAGAGTTCACATCAAGTGGTACTACTGGTGTTTGGAAAGAACTACCTGAAACAAACGGTACAGCAATAAAAGTAATTGATTGTTGGGAAGATATTTCTCAAATAAATCCGAGTAATTCATCATCATATCCTAATGGATTTCCTGCTAACGGGGTAACAACGGGGTCAGGTAGTAAAAAGAAAGCGTATCCATATTTTACTTCCTCACTACCAGGAACAACTTGGACCAATGCTTTAGCCGCAGCAAATAATACTGACTTTGGTGTTGGACAACCTATTACCTTGTACACTGATAATTACCTAAGATGGTACGGATTATCTAAAGTGGGAAAATTACCAACGGTAAAAATTTCAAGACTAGAAATTGCGAAGAAAGCGATTTCTAATATTATTAGTTCAACTCCAACAGTGGATTTTGGACTTGCTGTATTTAATTATAATTATCCAAATGAAGGTAATCGAGACGGTGGTCGAATTGTATCTGGCATTACTCAGATGACGGATAGTACGCGTGCTAGTTTATTATCTACTATTGATAGTTTGCCAGCAAAAACAAATACACCACTATGTGAGACTATGTATGAAGCTTACCGTTACTTTGCAGGTAAGGGCGTTAAATATGGTCATAGTGATACTGATTATGGCTCGTATGTAGGAAATAAACCCCCGTATGATAGTTCAGTGGAGAAGAGTGGTAACTACGCAAGTCCATTTAAAGTATGTACGGATATTGCTTATGTTATCTATGTCACTGATGGCTCTCCAACAGTTGATAAAAATGCGAATAATGACGTTATTAGTTTAACTGCCACTGGAAGTAAGGAAGGGGATTACTCTTCATTTTCTAAAAATCTAGATACAGCAAGCTATTTGCCCGCATTAGCTAGTTATATGTTTAATAACGACTTAATTAACAAATTGGACAGTTCAAATACTGAACAAATGCAGAATGTTCGTACTTATACTATTGGTTTTAGTAAAGGTGCAGAAGATGCCGCACCTTTACTTGCTGAGACGGCTAAAAGAGGTGGTGGTTTATATTTTGCTGCTCAGAACAGTCTTGAACTACAGAATGCACTTAATGATGCGTTATCAAATATTTTGAATATTGATTCAAGTTTTACATCTCCAAGTATTGCTAGTAATAATTTTGATAGGACTCAGACATTTGATGCCGCTTATTACGCTATGTTTCTCCCAGGCAAAGGACCTCGTTGGAGCGGTAATTTAAAAAAATTAAAAGTAACCGCAGATGGAACATTGGTTGATAGTAAAGGGAATGCAGCTATAGCAGATAACGGCAATATTAAAGATGGTGCCTGTACTATATGGTCGGATTGTGTTGCGCAAAAGGATGGGAATAAAGTTGAAGTCGGCGGAGTCGCGGCACAAATCAGAAAGCAAGAAGTTAGGAATATTGTAAGTAACTTAAATGGGGCCTCCAGTTTAACGCCTTTAACACTTGCTAATGCACAAACTGCAGCAGGCGGTGATGCTGCGCTAGCTAGCTATATGAGAACTAGCGTAGATGAGCTTGCTAATACGTTAAATTGGCTTAATGGGATAGATGTCGACGACGATAATAAAGATGGTAGTACGACAGATAAACGTAATGATGTTATGGGTGATCCTCTTCATTCTAAGCCACTTGCACTCAATTTCGGCACAAAAAGCGCGACTGATATTCGTATCATGCTTGGCACTAATCAAGGTGTTGTGCATATGTTTAAAGATGCGGGCGAATCTGTATCAGAGACTTGGGGCTTTATTCCCTATGAGTTATTGCCTAATTTAACAGAACTGAGAAGTAATGATCCTTCAGGTGTACACACAGTATACGGAATGGATTCATCTCCAGTTGCTTACACAGAAACTGATGCTGAGGGTAAAGTGATTAAAGCATGGGTCTATATGGGGATGCGTCGAGGTGGCTCGTCTTATTATGCCCTCAATGTGACAAACCCTGATAGCCCTTCTCTAATGTGGACTATTAATCCATCAACGGATGGTTTTTCTGATCTTGGACAAACATGGTCTGAGCCTATAGTGACGAAAATCGTTGGTTATGAAAAGCCTGTACTCATTTTTGGTGGTGGCTACGATGTTAGTTTTGATGCAACTCCTTCATCTTCTCCGGTCGGTCGTGCGGTTTATATTGTCGATGCAGAGAAGGGAACTTTGATTCATTCATTTGGTGGCTCTGCATCGGGTGCAACAGTACTTTCGGGTATTCAGGATAGCATTCCAAACTCAGTCGCCGTACTTGATAGTAATAATGATGGGTATACAGATAGGATTTATGCCTCCGATGTCGGTGCAAATGTCTGGCGCATTGATCTTCCAAGTGCAAGTAAGTCGAGTTGGAGTGCATTTAAATTTGCTTCTTTAGGTGGTACTGATAGTAATAATCGTCGTTTTTATGCAGAACCTGTTGTAGCACAAACGATGTTTACTAATTTATCCGAAGTTAAGGTGACAACAGAGAGTGGTACTACTACGACTAAAACTTATCAAAATGTTCCCTATGATGCGGTGGTGATTGGAAGTGGAACGCGACCCCACCCATCATCTACTGATATCAATGATATGTTTTTTACATTGCAAGATCGTAATGTGGTGACTAAGAGTTTTACTGGCGGTGATATTCCCGAGGCGATCACAATCAATGATCTCTATGATGTGACTTCTAATGCACCTGCGTCTGAAGCCGACAACATAAGTTTCGGTAAAAAACTCGGCTGGTTCTATGATTTTAGTGGTCTAGGTGAAAAGAGTTTAACAGCTGCCTTGATTGTCCAAGGCAAAGTTTATTTCACTTCTTATTCTCCCCCTGCAGACTCGGTTGCCGATAACGTGTGTTTGGTGTCTGGTTCTGGCAAATTATATCCGTTCGATCTGCACAAAGGAACGAGATCCTTTTCTCAATTATATTATGAACTGGGTGAACGTGTACCGGATACACCGCAGATTGTTATTCCTGCACCTGAATCCGGTAAAGATCCCTATATCTATATTATTGGAGTTGGTAAAGGTGAGAAAAATGAAAATGGGGATTATACAGGAACAATCAACGTTGCTTCTGGGTTAGGTGTTAATAAAATTTATTATCATATAAATGAATGAGTTATTAATTTATGAAGGTTCAACTTAAAGGTTTTACCCTGATAGAGGTGATGATCGCCGTCGTGATCATTGGTATTTTGGCATCGATTGCATACCCTTCTTATACGCAGTACATTGCTCAGAGTGCAAGATCAGAAGGGTTAGCTGCTTTGATGCGTATAGCAAACTTGCAGGAACAGTATTATCTCGATAATAAAAAATATGCTACTGATTTAACAAAACTTGTAGGGGGCAACCCTTATATAACTGAACACAAACATTACTCTGTATCATCAAGTGGTGCATCAAGCTTTACGATTAAGGCAGTTGCTCAAGGGGTTCAGGCTAGCCGTGATGCCTCGTGCTCTCCTTTAACAATATCAGATACTGGGGCAAAAGGTCCGAGTGCGGAGTGTTGGAAATGAAATTAATAAACCTCTTTATAACGGTGGCTTTCTTACCAAGCTTAGTTTGGGCTGACTCTGGAGCAACAGTCAGCGAACAAGACTTCAAATGCTACATTACATCAAAGAAAAGTGCTGAGATTGCCTTCTATCATTGGAAGAGTAGTGAAATGAATGTGAGAATGGCTAGCCTTGTTGGTACTACTCGCCAATCAAATGATGGATCGAAATATTACATCTATAGTGTTGAGGAGTGTGTCGCATTAAACGCTGAATTTACTAATACTAAGGCGCAAGTTTTGGATAAGTTAACACCTAGATAAACATCAGCATGTATTTTTAAATGTTAACAACGAACGATTTAAGGATAATATTATTTTAGGGTAGTGAACGGTAGATTTAGTCTCCCATAGTTTATGTGCAGCTTTTCCCATCTGCGCCCTCTTTTATTAAACCTGAAGTGCTAATGTTGATGCTTTTAGAATTGTCACTTTGCCCATTTGAACAATAGATAATTGATGTTTCAACTGAGACTAAACCATCGGGTGTAAAATCAATTTTTTTATCGGCGGGCCCTGATAGGGAAATTACATCGTGTGTATTGAAACTATCGATCACTTTCAATACATTCTTGGCACCTCCATTGTCAATATATACACTGAACCCCTTATTCCAGTCTGTGCCGCATGGTGATGCCGCGTATGGGCAGACTGTTACTGTTGCACCATAGTTGACAGCTTGGTTTCTTGCAAAAGCAAACACATCACTAATTTTTCGTATTTCATTAGCGCTGCGTGTCCCTTCGTATAGCGACGTAAGTGATGGAACCCCTATGGCTAGTAGGATTGCTGCTACGGCAATTGTGACCATCAGTTCGACTAAGGTAAATCCTCTTGAAATAATTAACATGTAGCTATCCTCGTTAAAACTTAGCTAAGTATATGCGAGGAGACTCTAATGATCAGTATCTATTCTATATTTTCAATATACCCAATAAATTGATTTTCTTGCTTTTATATAATTAAATTTAAATAGGGAGTATATATTTAAATTTAATCGCAATTGATATTCTTTGCGGTAGAAAGGCGAACTCTACCCGCCTGATTAACAACGATTGCACGGGAGTTTTTGCTATCAATTGTTCGTGGGCAATACTTGAAAGTACCATTACTTCCAGAAGCTAACCCATCAGGTTGAAATTTTATCGAACTTTTATTGTATGTTAAAAAATCTTTCGAATCGAATTCATCAATGACCCTAATAATTTTATCGTTAGCATCGAAGCTTTCGACTACACCTGTATCAATGAAAATTGTTAATCCCTTTTGCCAATCTTGAGTGCATTTTCCATTTACGAGTGGGCATACTGTGACCCTATAACCATAACTAACAGCTGTATTTCGCGCAAATTGAAGTGTCTGCTGGATAGTTTTAATATTGGTATCAGCTCTTATCTGATCGCTGAGCTCGGTCAAGGAAGGAGCTCCAACTGTTAACAAGATTGTTGAAATCGATATCGTAGTGATAAGTTCTATCAGGCTAAAGCCTTTTCGATGGAAGTTCATAACAGATCCTTGTTATTTTACGCTTGCATCCCGCGAGCGAGTTAGTGCTAGCTAGAATGTAAGTATAAAATCTGAGGCAAAATTCATAGTACTTTTTTTAGACTTTTATGTGCTAAAAGCGATTTTATAGAAACTGTGTTTTATGAGTAAAGCACTACATTCACTTCAATATTGACGTAACCCCGTGTAAGCTAGTGTTATTCTGTTTGTTTATGTTATTGCAAGGGATGAGGAATTTTTAATGAAAAAAGTTGAAGCCATTATTAAGCCATTTAAGTTAGATGATGTGCGCGAATCACTTGCAGAAATTGGTATAACTGGGATGACGGTACTGGAGGTTAAGGGTTTTGGTCGTCAGAAAGGGCATACAGAGTTGTATCGTGGTGCTGAATACATGGTGGATTTTCTGCCAAAAGTAAAAATAGAGTTAGTGATCCAAGACGATCTGCTCGACCAAGCAATTGATGTCATTGTTGAAACGGCCCGCACAGGCAAAATTGGTGATGGTAAAATTTTTGTCACTGATGTTGAACGTGTTATCCGTATTCGAACGGGTGAAGAAAACGAAGAAGCGGTATAAACTGCTTACGAACGATTCTAAAGGGCCTAGAGGCCCTTTTTTGTTGCCTAAGCATATGGAGAAACAAAATAGTACTGCTGGGTTTCTGAAATATCTTTAATGGAAAATAGCCTGTTTTACTCAACTAATGTAGTTATCTCTTATCTGTAACATGGTATAACTTAGCCTCGCAAATGAGTTTTATGAGGTTGTCATTTTGGCTACAAAAAGAATAGTGATCGTGGGTGGTGGTGCTGCTGGTTTAGCGCTTGCATCGAAGTTGGGCCGTAAATGGGGCGGTAGTGATGTCGTCGATGTGTGCTTAATTGATAAAAGTCCTATTCATATATGGAAGCCTAAATTACACGAAGTCGCTGTTGGTGTGATAGATCAATCTATTGAAGGTTTACTCTATCGCGATCATGGACTTAAAAACGGTTATCGCTATATTCGTGGTGAGATAGAGCAGTGTGAGCCGGATGCTAAATCGATTCAGTTAGCTGCAGTTTATAATGATGAAGGCGAGTTGCTCCTAGAGCAGCGACAAATCAATTATGATTTTTTAGTGCTTGCATTGGGTGGAGTTTCTAATAGTTTCAATACATTAGGTGCTGATGAGCATTGTATTTTCTTAGACAGCCTTGAAAATGCCAATTTATTTCATCATAAATTACTCGACGCTTTACTCCAATTAAATGAAACGCAAGAAAGAGTCAGCATTGGTATTGTCGGTGCGGGTGCGACAGGTGTTGAATTGGCAGCAGAGCTTCATCATGTAATTGAGTCTGTTAAAGAGTACGGCTATCTGAATATCGCTAAGCATCATCTTGATGTGCATTTGATTGAAGCGTCACCCAAAATCCTTCCTCAATTACCAGAGCGTGTAAGCGCTAGAGCTCAAGCTGTTCTTGATCAGATTGGTATACGTTTACATATCGGTGTTCAAGTTAAAGAAGTGACTCGTGATGGTTTCATTACCCAAGATGGCGATGTGATTAAAGCAGGCTTAAAAGTATGGGCTGCCGGTGTAAAAGGGCCAAAAGCATTTCAGCATTTTGCAAAATTGCCCATTACTCCGCGAAATCAGGTAGAAGTTGATGATTGTATGCGAGTTAAAGGTCATCAAGATATCTACGCCCTTGGCGATTGCGCTCTATTGATCCAAAGTTCTGGCCAGCCTGTTCCACCAAGGGCGCAAGCAGCAGCTCAGATGGCTGATACCTTGTTTGATAATATCGTTAATCGATTACAAGGTAAGCCTGAAAAGGCCTTTATTTATAAAGATTACGGCTCATTAGTGTCTTTAAGCCGCTTCTCTGCTGTAGGCAATTTAATGGGGAACCTACGCTCTGGTACTTTCTTTGTTGAAGGCCATATAGCAAGATTGATGTATATCTCTTTGTATCAGAGGCATTTAGCCAGCCTTTATGGTTGGTTTTCGGCAATTGTGTATCGAGTGGCACAAAAGTTATTGAAGTGGCAGCGTCCGAAGCTCAAATTACATTGATTTCTATGTGATTTGGGAGATAGAAAGAGAGCAAATATGCTCTCTTTTTTATTGTTTAGGAATTGCCGACGAGTCACGAATGATAGGTTCTGGTGTAAAGGTTTTAGAATATATGGCATCTTGCTCGCGACGTTTTGCTATTAATAATTCAGTAGCAACCTGAGCTATTTCTGCGTTTGGCTGATGTACAGTGGTGAGTTTAGGCCAGGTTTGACGTGAGAATGGGCTATCTTCGAAACCGACAATTGATAAATCAACGGGTATGTCTAAACCCGCTAAACGAGCCGCAAAAAGTGCACCAGCGGCAATTTCATCGTTACAAGCAACAATTGCCGTCGGGCGATTTTTTAGTTTGATGAGCTTGTTAGCACCATCAACACCGGACTCAAATGAGTACTTCCCTTCAATTATGTAGTTTTCATTCAGCTTTAGGTTATTTATTGTTAATGCCTGTTTAAAACCAAGTAATCGCTCTTTGGTGGATTCATGGTGTAAATCTCCGCTTAAAAAAGCGATATGCTTGTGGCCTAAATCAATCAGATGCTGGGTGATTTGAACTGCACCAAATTTATCGTTGACTAAAATAGTCAACCCATTCTGATCGTTGTCCTTTTCTCCCGCAATAATGCGCACATAGTTAGCATCAATTTCAGTGAGTGCTTTGAGTACTTTAGGATCTTCTGACAAGGGAGGTGTCAGTACTAATCCAGCGAGCCTAGAATATTTGACTAGTGCTGTAAGCTCATCACATATGGTCTCTGATTTGGCATTGCAAGGGTGAATGACAAGTTCATAGCCCTTGTCTTTGCAGGCTGACAAGATCCCATTTTGCATATCAATAATATAGTAAGCGTTTGGATTATCGTAAATAAAACCAATAGCATAGGATTTAGTTCCTGCTAGATTTCTTGCTGCTAAATTAGGTTGGTAGTTAAGTGCTTTTATCGCCTCGTTCACTTTGTCAACGGTGGCCTGCTTCACTGAAGGTTCGTTATTGGTTACACGGGATACTGTCTTGATAGACACTCCAGCATATTTAGCTACGTCGTTGATAGTGACTTTCATTGATGTAAAAACTCTTTGTCTAAGGTCGCGAGGGGTTAACTGTTCTATGAACGTAAATTCTTTACCAGCAATTTACAAGCTTACATTTTTTATCATTTTTTTCTGACTTATACATCTTATAGTGCGAGCTTTTGATGTGCTTAGCAATCCTGAATTGTTACAAATTGGCGTTAATTTATCATTGTTACAATTATGCTGGGAGTTGTAAATTTACGTCATAATATTAAAGCTCATGTTTTATAATGGTTTTTAATAAAACTACTGATTCAAAATTCTGCTTTATGACATTTTTTTGCTTCCATCGTTATTTTGTTGTGGCAAGGCTGTTAATTATTGTGTAATGTTTGCACTAGACATGACAGCGTTGTCATTCCGCGGGGAATGGTTATGAATACTAAAACGATAATAAAGTTATGGAAGGGAAACGAGATGCGACCATCAACCTTTAAGAAAACCGTACTAGCTACAAATATTGCTATCCTACTTGGTAGTGCTGTATCCATCAGCGCTGTTGCTGCAGACGCCGTGGCAACCACCGCAGCACCTGAAAATATTGAAAAAATTGAAGTTCGCGGTATTCGCGCTTCCCAGCAAGCTAACTTAAATGCTAAACGCTTCTCAGACAGTACTGTGGATGCGATTACTGCTGAAGACATTGGCAAATTTCCGGATAAAAACGTTGCAGAATCTCTGCAACGTATTCCTGGTGTCACGATCCAGCGTCAATTTGGTGAAGGCGCGGGTGTTTCAATTCGTGGTGCGGGTCAAGATCTGACTTTGACAACTCTGAATGGACAAAACGTAGCTTCAACAGGTTGGTTTGTTCTTGAGCCTGCAAAACGTTCATTTAACTATGAATTATTACCATCTGAATTAGTTGGTAACTTAGAAGTCTATAAATCATCTCAAGCGGACTTAGCTGAAGGTGGTGTGGGTGGTACTGTTGTAGTTAATACCCGTAAGCCATTGGATATGGATTCAATGACTTTCTTTGCTTCTGCTGAAGCTCAATATCAAAGCGATTCGGGTGAAACAGATCCACAATTTTCAGGCTTAGGTAGCTGGAAGAATGATGATGAAACTTTTGGTGTATTAGTTTCTGGCGTTATGCAAAATCGTAGCTTGCAGCGTCAAGGCGATGAAGCGTTTTGGGAATGGGGTGCTGGCCCTGTCGCATTTGAACAAGAGCGCGAACGTTCAGCTATTGCTGCAACATTCCAGTATGCCCCGTCTGATTCATTAAACTTTGTGTTTAACGCGATGGACATGCAAATGGCCGCGGACAACACCAACTACGCATTATGGTTTACGCAAGCTGACACTTCATGGTCAGGAGCTCCAGGTTCTGGTGCTTGGGATAACACGGAATGGATTGGTGGCTGCGGTTTATGTGGTGGTGATAAGCCAGATGCATCACAGTCAGGTTCTCAAGTTGCAGGCCCTGTTAACTTAGCATATTGGCAAGCTCGTCCTCGTGAAGCGACAATGAAGTCTCAAGTTTTCGACTTGAAGATGGAATATAGCGGTGATGGATACCAGTTTACGACTCAAATCGGTGATACAAGTTCTACTGGTGGTACCGATTTTGAAATGGTTGTTGAAGATGGTCTGGGTGGTACAGCATTAAATGGTGCGACTTACGACTTTACCAATGGTCATCAAACTTGGGATTTAAATGGTTTTGATACAGCCACTTATGATCCAGGTTCGCTTGCAATGGGTACTGGCAGTAACTTTAATAAAACACCAAAAACAGATGATGAAACTTATATTCAAGCAGATATTAAGTTTGATGTAGATCTAGGTGTGGTTAATGCCATTAAAACGGGTCTGAAATATGCGAAGCATAATACAACTAGTCGACGTTTTGACTTTGTACAAGCCGATGACTTTAATCCTGTCATATCAACAGCAGGCTTAAATACTGGTACTTTTGCTGTAGGTACGAGTGAATACGATATTATTCGTTTTGATCCAGATGCACTAAAAGATTGGGCTAAATCGAGCATCATCGGTGAGACTGAAGATTTTGGTTCATACCGTGAAATTGATGAAGATAACTATGCTGCTTATGTGATGGCTAACTTTGCATCAGAAGGTGTACGCGGTAACTTTGGTGTGCGTTATGCGGGTACTGAAGCGACCTCAACGTACTATGTTGATGGTAAGAAAGCCGATGCTTCAGCTAATTATGGGGAATGGTTACCAAGCTTAAACGTAGCATTCGACTTAGCACCTGATCTCATATTGCGCGCATCAGCGGCTCGAGTTATGGCTCGTCCACAGTATGATGACATGTATGTTAACCCTAACGTTTTAGGTGCAAATGATGATGTGCCTAATAACCAAAAATGGGTTGTTGGTAATATCGGGTTAAAACCATTTATTGCTAATCAAATAGACTTAGGCATTGAATGGTATTTCAATGAAGAGTCATTACTTTCTGCGGCTTTGTTTATGAAGGATGTTAAAAACTTCGTAACCTTTAGTGAGTACCATGCAGATAGCGCCGATATCCCATTTACTGGCACGTTAAAACCTGATGAAGTTGCTGGTGGTTGGACTGTGCAAGAGAAAGCCAATGGCGAATCGGCGACAATCCAAGGTTTAGAGCTGCAATATCAACAAGACTTTGGGAACGGCTTCGGCTCAATTGTTAACTACACTTATACTGATAGTGAAACTAGCCCAAATACATATACAGATCGCAACCCGTTCTTAAGCGATAGTTCAAAGCACTCATATAACTTAACTGGTTATTTTGAAAACGATTTGTTCCAAGTTCGTTTAGCATATAACTGGCGTAGTGAATATATGATCCGTGAAACTGGTTCATACGGTAATCGTTTACACGATGCATTTGGTAGCTTGGACTTGAGTGCAATTTGGCATGTTACTGATTATATGGATATTAAACTTGATGGTAATAACCTGTTAGAAGAAGGTTCACGTCAGTTTGGTAACAATCAGTTCCAATCTAATCTAAGTGGTTTTACGGATGGCTTCCCTGTATTTGAATACAACATGGCCCGCCGAATTACATTAGGCGCTAGCGTACGATTCTAATCTCGATTTAACTCATGTATAAATGAAAGAGGGAGCTTGCTCCCTTTTTTTATATCTCAATAATATTCAATCAGAAGAAGCCCTCAAGGAGCTCATATGACTAATTCAATCACCCCACTTGACTCAGCAAAACATGCGCACCTGAAAGTGACTCCTACCACTTATGAACATGTTGCTGCGCAACACTTACTACCCATTTCAATTTATGAGTTTGCCTTTGCTGCTGTAGATGCTCCTGTTGTTTTTGTTAAACATAGTGAAACAGGAGAATATCAGTCCGTAATTATGCTTGGATTAAAACCTGGACAGAATTTGAAGCAAAAAGATGGCAAATGGTTAGGGCTGTATATTCCAAATATACTTAAAAACTATCCGTTTGGTTTAATGTTGAGTGCTGAACAGCAGGATAAAGTATGGGTGGGGATACGAGAAGAAAGCGCCCATGTGAGCACTGATAAGGGAAATGCATTGTTTGAAGGTGGAGAGGAAACTGCGTTTTTAAGATTGCGTAAAGACAGTATTATAAAAAACTTCGAACAAGAGCAAATGAGTAAGGCAATTATTGCATTTTTGGCACAAAAAGAATTATTTTCTCCCCAAAGTCTTACTGTTGACATTAAAGGCGAAAAACGCGGCATAAATGGTATCTATTTCATCGACGAAGCTAAGTTAAATCAACTCAACTCAGATGAGTTCTTAGATATCAAGCAACGGGGCCTTTTAGCGCCGATTTACAGCCATTTGAACTCATTGCATCAAATTAATCGCCTAGCGAAAGAAGAAATCGAGTTGAGCGTTTAAGTAATCAGCAGGCATAGATCATGACTTCAAGAAAAGAAATAAAGAGTGTCGTCATTGTTGGTGGCGGAACTGCAGGTTGGATTTCTGCCTGCCATTTAGCTAAAAAGTTGAATGTTAGAACACCTAAAGTACAAGTTATGTTAGTTGAGTCCCCGAATATTCCCACTATCGGTGTTGGTGAAGGGACTGTACCTATGTTACGCGAAACATTAAAGTATTTTGGTATTCGAGAAGATGAGTTTATTCGTTGCTGTGACGTAACATTTAAGCAGAGTGTTAAATTCATTGATTGGAATAAACCCAATTCAGGGGAGTACTATCACCATTTATTTGATTATCCCTACTTTAAAGACGTTACTTCAACTTGGCTTAATAAATCTCTTTCAGATAGAGGCCGCTACGCTGATCTTGTGTCAGTTCAAGGTCATTTGATTGATGCGGGACTTGGACCTAAAGTGATGACACAGCCTCAATATCGAGGTGCTATGCATTACGCGTATCATCTCGATGCTGCAAAGTTTACCAAGATGTTAACCAAATTTGGTGTTGAACAGTTAGGCGTTAAACATCTTCTTGCAGAAGTCATTGATACAAAAATGGACGCTCTGGGACATATCTTAGAGTTACATACTGATAATGCTGGTGTATTGAATGTGGACTTGTATGTTGATTGTACAGGATTTAGTGCTCAACTCATTGGAGATGCATGTAAAGTTCCCTTCGTTGATAAGAGTGACATCTTGTTTGTCGACTCAGCATTAGTTGTGCAGCTTCCTTATGAAGATAAATATACGCCTATCCCTTGTTTCACTAAATCAACAGCACAAGAGGCTGGCTGGATATGGGATATCGGTTTGTCTGAACGTCGTGGTGTTGGTTATGTGTATTCCAGTCAATATTCATCAATAGAGCAAGCTGAGAGTGTATTGCGGGAATATCTTGGTAAAGCAGCAGAACACGTCTCGTTTCGACACATACCGATGAAGGTGGGGTATAGAGAGAAATCGTGGCAAGGTAACTGTGTGGCGATTGGTTTGTCGAGTGGTTTTGTTGAACCTCTAGAAGCGACTGGTCTGCTTATGTTTGATGCGACAGCCAGAATGTTAGCCGAATGTTTTCCTGCTAATACTGACGTTATGCCACTTGTGGCTAATCGTTATAATCAGCGCGTATCGAATGCTTGGAATCGGGTGATTGATTTTATTAAACTTCATTATGTCATCGCTAAACGAATGGATACGCCATTTTGGGTTGATAATAAAAATGAAATAAGTATTCCAGACACATTAAAAGAACATTTAGAATTGTGGCGCTATCACATACCGACTGCCTATGACTTTACTTCTACGCTAGAATTTTTCAATTTAGAAAATTATTTATATGTACTCTATGGCTCAGACTTTGAGTCAAAATTAGAGAGGAAATTAAATGATGAAGAGGAAAGGCTTTTCACGGTAATGACCGAGAAATTAGGCAAGCAGGTTACATTACTCAAATCGCAATTATTACCCCATAGAGAGTTAATTGAACGTATCAAGTTGTATGGCATCCAACTTAATTAATGGTTGAATTAAATGGTAAGTAGAGCAAGATTTTTAATCTTGCTCTTTATTATTTTAAATATTTTTTATTTTCGCTAAGAATTCTTGATGTGATAAAGATTGCTCTTTTGCTCTAAACTGTTGTGTTTTTAAGTTGTCGAGTATTCTTGATATTTCATTTTGGGGACAAGGTATATGAATTTCAGGAATATGCTGCATACCATAAAGTACGTAGCGATAATTCTCATCTGTAAAAACTGAACTATATCCATTGGCAAGATCGACATACTCACAAACTTTGTCTTTCCATAGTGTCATTTTTTGTTCTAGAGCAGGGATGAATGCTGAGCTTTGTGCTGCTTTTTGCCAAAATTCATTTTCATCTCTATCAGTTAAGCAGTAATGAAGTACGATAAACTGTCTAAGATCGGTATACAAGCCGTTCATTGCGGTATTATATGACGTCCTTATTGCTTGGGAGGGATTTGATGACGTTAAATGCGTCGCTAGCAATCTTGCACCTAAGTTTATAAGATGCAAGCCTGTCGATTCTAAGGGTTCAATAAATCCACCTGCGAGACCCATTGCAATACAATTTCCAACCCAAAATTCACGTCTACAACCTATCTTCATATCTAAGTGAACAGTTCTTATGATCTCTTGTTCATCGCCAAGATAAGCTTTTAATTCAGCCTCAGCCTGTTCCCTCGTTAGACTATTGCCATCGTAGACATAACCCGTTCCTTGACGATTCGTTAGGTCAATTTCCCAAGCCCAACCATGACTAAGCGCTGTTGCTGTCGTATAAGCTCTTGGTAGCTGGTGAGGCAGATATTCCCGCTGCATTGCAACGGCTTTATTGCAAGGTAATTCTGTTTCGAATGATTGCCAGTTATCATTCTTTAGGCTTTGAATTAAAAGCCCTTTAAAGCCTGTGCAGTCGATAAATATGTCGCTCTTGAATGAGCCTAGGTCAGTTACAACCTCAGTGATGTTGCCATCATTAACCAGAACGTCCGTTACATTTGCTTCTACATGCTCTACACCTGCTTGGGTGGCTTTACGCTTTAAAAAGGCCGCCATGAGCGTCGCGTCTAAGTGGTAACCATAGGGGACAATACCTTGATATTGGTTCAAGTATTGCGTTTTAGGGCTTAAGTTATTTTGCATTAAGCTAAATGAAAGACTTGTTGCTTCAGCAAAGGGAGTGCTGTTTGATTCATTAATCTGATTATTTAAAATCCAAGCACTTGCATTATCAATTTTTCCAGATGGTTTTTGTTGCTCAAATGGATGGAAATATTCATGCATTTTACCATCTACTGCTTTCATCCAGTTACGAAATAATATGCCGGTCTTTAATGTTGCGTTTGTTTCTCTAAGTAGCTCATTTTCATCTAATCCCATAGCTGCAAAGAAGAATCGTAGACTATGAACGGTAGCTTCGCCAACGCCAATAATACCAATTTCTTTACTTTCGATAAGTCTAATATCTATGATATTAGATGAGTGGTTATATAACTTACTCAAGTAGAGAGCCGTCATCCAGCCTGTGCTACCGCCACCGACAATCGTGATACTTTTTAGCGGAGAATTATTCATCTTAATGTTTCCTATTAACTCGCCAACATGACGCTACCCGTCAAAATGATCCAAATGGAGAAAAAGAGTTTTAATACTTTTACTGGGAGAAAGAGTGCTAATTTACGAGCGAGTAATCCTCCGATAATGGCGCCTGGGCCTGAGAATAAAACTAGCTCAAAGAGGGCATGGCTATTTGTTGAAAAAATATGGATAGGGCTTGCCGACCAAACGGTAATCGCAGAGACAACAACGCCGGTGGCGACCGCCATTTTAGCGCATAGTCCCCGTAACATCAGATAAATGACGACTAATTCACCGACGCCTACCGATAACCAAGCTGTGATAATGCCGCCGAAATAGCCTATGAGAGCGAGCCAAAGAAAATCGACAGGCCTTATAGCGCGAGTTATTGGCGTGCTACTTTTGCTACTAATAACGATGGCGATACCGAGTACAATCGAGAAGATGCTGAAACTTGTGTGTAGCGAAGAGGGCGAATTGAGTTGTAGTAATTGGCTACTCCAGAAACCTAAGACAGAAAAGAAGGCTGCAAGTAATGATGCTTTTACAAAACCAGACCATGCATCATCTTCTCGATGGTGCTTTTTATAATGCAGTGACCATGAAATTGCGCCTGCTGTCATGCCAAAGCATTGGATCATAAATGAAGTCGAGACACTTTGAGACTCACTAAAGTTGAGGCTCGAAAATACCGGAATAAAGATGACGCCACCGCCAGCTCCCGTCGAGTTTGCAAATATCGCTCCTGTGATGCCTAGAAAAACGAAGCGTCCATATTCTTGGATAAGATCAAATAGCGAATGAAAATGGTTCGCCCAAAATAACCAAGCTCCACAGAGTAGTAATACCAAACTGAGGTTTAGGTAATACCGATTTAAGCGCGGAGCAGGCTGGGTATTATTGGGCACAAGTGTGTTAATGGGATTCATCAATAGCTACCGTGATCTTTGTCATGTTATCGCTATGTTATCAATGAAAGACAGCGTTGTCACATAAGCTTGAATAAATAAAATAAACATTTTAAGTATATGAAAAATTAGCATTAATTATGTCTTTTCATAAAAAATAACAATAATTGTCAAAAAAATGTAGAAATCCTGTTCTTTCTTGTGTACTTTAATAATGACAACGCTGTCATCTGCTTGTGTGACGCGTTGTTTGTAAGGTCTGCATGAGAGGATGAGGTCTCCTTATCATGTGTTTGGCAGGAGTATTGCTGTCGGGCGGCGATACGTTTGTCTTTGATATTTTGATAGTCTCTCCCCAGAAACTAGCGTGGGCTGGGTACTGTAAGCAGTGCCCAGCCATTTTTTTAGGATGTTTTTACGGTATTACTCAACTGCCTACCTCAGCACTTGAACGTTAGCGGCATAGATAAATAAAACTCACTGGTATAAACCAGATAATAAAAGAGGCTGCAATTTATGGCGATTCATTTAACGGCTGCGATGCGTGTCATTGCAATTGGCATGTCGAGTGTCATTGGCCATGTCACCGCACTCATCATGACAAGAAGAACGGTTTGCATACCCCTGTTTATAATGGCATTAGCGTTTTTTTCGGCATCTTCCTCTTTTGCTGTATTTGCTACCGACACAGCCACAAACAATTTAGCTTCAAATTCTGATGTGTCTAAATCGTCTGCACAGGTTTCAAAAAAAATCACCACCGCGATACAGCAGGAATGGTTGCTAAAGTTACTTGAAGAAGCACTGCGGCGCTCGGATTCGGGTTATCAAGTGCAAGAAATGTCGACTCAAATGAATCAAAAGCGCAAGGTCGAAGAAGCACTCGCTGGGACAGTAGACATGTTTTGGAGCATGACCTCAAAAGAATTGGAAGAAACTGTGCTTCCCGTGCGCATTCCATTGTTTAAAGGGTTACTCGGTAATCGGCTGCTGATTATCCGTAAATCGGATGAAGCACGATTTGCTAATGTGAAAACCATGGCAGATTTTAGGCAGTTAAAGGCGGGGCAAAATCGTTATTGGCCCGATGCCACGATTTTAGAAGCCAATGGATTACCCGTCGTCACTAGCTATCAGTACATCAATTTATACCCCATGTTAGAAGGCGGGCGTTTCGATTATCTTGCCCTCGGCGCCCAGGAAATTGGCGAAGAACTCGCAAATCACCCCGATCCCGTACTTAAGATCGATAGCCATATCCTGCTGCAATATCGTTCGCCAGCTTATTTCTTTGTTTCCCCTAAGCGCCCCGAACTTGCTGCGGCTATTTTAGCCGGGCTTGAAAGTATGGTAAGCGACGGCTCTTTTGATGAGATGTTTAATCGCGAGCTTAAAATTGAGCAACTGTACCGTGAGGCTAAGTTTGAACAACGAGTGATTATCCGTCTTGATACACCTGATTTAAGTCCATTAACACCAATAGAACGCACAGAATTATGGTTAGATCTTTTTAGTATGCAAGGTGCAAAATAATGAAAACATTAGCCTTAAAAGTACAGATTGGATTAGCGGCAGCAATTTTTATGATTGTTAGCGTTCTGTTCGGTGCATCTTACTGGTTGGCGAACGATAAATTGGCTGCCAGTGAAACTGAGTTTGAAGAAAATACCGTCGCCAATTTACAAGTCACTATGGCGCAGCCCATCTTCACCTACGACTATGAGCAGATCCGTGCAGTGCTATCTGTGATGCTTAAATCTGCGCAAATTTATCATATTGTCGTGAGTGACCATCGCGGTAAAGTATTAGCCGAGAGTCAACAGGCTCAAACAGTGGCCGATGAGTATCTAGTGAAACGTGAAATTCAATTTGCTGATCAAGGCAACCCAACGGGCCAATTGGCCATTCAGTTTTCTATGTTGCCTATTCGCGCTCAGTTGTCAGATTTACTCTTAGGTTATTTCTTGCAGGCGTTGTTAATTCTCGGTGGTAGTTTATTTGTGATCTTCATTATTCTTAAACGTTTAGTGATTAATCCACTGGATAATATTGTTCGCGCCATGGAAGAAATTGCCAGCGGTGACGGTGATTTATGCCACAGATTACCGGTTGAGAGTCAGGATGAGATTGGTCAGCTTGCTAAGGCATTTAATGGTTTTGTAGAGCAAATCCACGGCACGATTTCCAAAGTGCACGAAACCTCAGGGCAATTACTGGGCGATGCTAAAGCGCTGGGGTCGCTGTCGCAAACGAATAATGATCGCGTGCAAACCCAACTAAAAGAAACCGAGGCCGCAGTGACGGCGGTAACTCAACTGAGCGCCAGTGCTAACGAAGTCGCCATTAATGCCAAGCGCACCGCGGACGTGGCGAGTCAGGCCGATAAAGCGGTCGATGACAGTCAGCGTCAGTTCGATTCGGGATTAGACATCACTCGTAAACTGGCATCTGAATTAGCCCGCTCGGCATTGTCCGTTTCACAGCTACAGCAAGAAACCCAAAAGATTGATGAAGTGGTCGTGGTGATCAACAGCATTGCCGAACAAACCAACTTACTGGCGCTTAATGCTGCGATTGAAGCGGCGAGGGCGGGTGAACAAGGGCGCGGTTTTGCTGTTGTTGCCGACGAAGTGCGTACGCTGGCGAGCCGAACCCAACAGGCAACTGGTGAGATCCAGAAGATGATCCTGCAGGTCCAGAGCCGAGTGGCCGAAACGGTCACTGTGATGCAAGCGAGCCAAGCCCTCTCAACTCAGGGCGTTAACCGCTCAGAAGAAATTAAGTTAGTGCTTACTAAAGTGACTGATTTAGTCTCAAATATCAGTAATATGAACATCGAAGTTTCCCATGCGGCACAGGAGCAAACCTGCGTCACCGAAGCGATTTCTCGCACGTTAAATGATCTTGCCAATGTCTCAGGTTCAGCCTCACTCGATAGCGAGCACTTAGCGCACTCGAGCGAGCGACTGTTTCACCAAGGGGAAAGACTGCGGACGTTAGTAACTTCCTTCAGATTGTAGCCATTTCTGGAGCTAGATAAGGATAATCATGAAAAAAACACTTTCAACAAGCGCCATTTTACTGGCTTTAGGATTAACGGCCTGTTCCGAGGCGCCTTCCGCAGCGTCAGCCGATAAGGCTGTGGCTCAAATACTGCAAGTTCAGGACGCATTAACTCAAGCGCAGTTGCAACAACTCGGGGATTCGTTAGTCGTAACTTACCGTGTTGTGACCAATATGCCAGACGATAAGTGCCTAAAAGATAAAGCCGATGGTCGCTGTTTTGTCGCTCAAATTGATTTCGTCCCCAGTATGGATTTAGCCAGCCAAGATTGGGAAATTTATTTAAGCCAAATGCGCCCAGTGCAATCGGTTGAAAGCGGTGAATTGACGATAACGCACGTTAAAGGCGATTTACATCGTATTACGCCAACGGCTGCTTTTAAGGGATTTGTTAAGGGCGAGAAAAAGCAACTGACATTCCGTGGTGAGCCGTGGCAATTGGCTGAAACCGACGCTATGCCAAACTATTACCTCGCAGCAAAAGGATTAGAGCCCGTCATTATCGCCAGCACTCAAGTGGGTAAAGATGCCGAAACGGGTTTAGAGACGCGTCCGTATGTTGAAGGGGTTACGAATTTTAAAACCCAATATCAACGCACTGAAACGGATAAACTCGCGCCAGCCGATGCCGCGCAATTATTTAAAGCCAATCGAAGCGTGAGTGACGATGCCGCCTTGGCTGTGGATACCATTATCCCAACGCCACAAAAGGTGAAGATCCATTCAACCGATACACCAGTATCCCTTGCTGGTGGTATTAAGCTCGAATATCAGCATGATAACCCAGAGCAAAAGCGTCAAGTTGCGGCGGCGGTGGTACGTTTAGCTCGCCTAGGTGTGGCTGAATCTGCGAGTGGCATTACGGTGAAATTTGCCAGCCAAAAAGGGGATGAGGGCAGTTATCGCTTAGATATTCAGCCAACTGAAATTGTGATTGCTGCCAATGATGCGGCGGGCTTCTCTTACGGTTTGTCATCATTAGCAAGCCTTGTGGATGTGAATTCGCTGAAAGTGAATGCGATGACCATTGAAGACAGCCCACGTTATCCGTTTCGTGGTATGCACATTGATGTGGCACGTAATTTCCACAGCAAACAATTGTTGCTGGATTTGCTCGACCAGATGGCGGCTTATAAGCTCAATAAACTGCATTTACACATGGCTGACGATGAAGGTTGGCGTTTAGAAATCGACGGGTTACCTGAGCTGACCGACATCGGCAGTAAACGTTGCCATGATCTTGCTGAAAATACCTGTCTGTTACCGCAACTGGGCAGTGGTCCTTTTGCGGAGTCGAGCGTTAATGGTTTCTATACTAAACAAGACTATATCGACATAGTGAAATATGCCGAGGCGCGTCAAATTCAAGTGATCCCATCAATGGATATGCCGGGTCATAGCCGCGCCGCGATTAAAGCGATGGATGCGCGTTTTCGTCGATTACAGGCTGAAGACGTAGAGCTTCAAAACACGGGCAAAGTGCAGGTTGTCCCTGTGCAGGAAACGGCAAATCAAGCTAACACAGCGGTAAAAGCGTTAGATGCGGGCGAGCGTCAATTGCAAGCTGAAGGGCAAACCACTGCAGCTGAGCAATATTTGTTATCCGATGCAAACGACAAAACGGTTTATTCTTCAGTGCAATATTACGACGACAATACGCTTAACGTGTGTATGGAATCGACCTATCAGTTTGTCGATAAGGTGATTGATGAAATAGCCAAGCTACACCAAGCCGCGGGTCAACCATTGACGCGTTACCACATTGGTGCCGATGAAACGGCGGGAGCTTGGAAACAATCACCCCAGTGTTTAGCATTTGTCGCCAATAACGATAAAGGCGTTAAGTCGATAGATGACTTAGGCGCTTATTTTATTGAACGAATTTCGACTATGTTAGCGGCAAAAGGCATTGAAGCTGCAGGATGGAGCGATGGCATGAGCCATGTTCGCCCTGAGAATATGCCCGCTAAAGTGCAGTCTAATATTTGGGATGTGATTGCCCATAAAGGTCATGAGCGCGCCAATCAGCAGGCGAATCTTGGTTGGGAAACCGTGCTCTCTAATCCAGAGGTGCTGTACTTTGATTTCCCCTATGAGGCCGATCCTAAGGAGCATGGTTATTACTGGGCGAGTCGTGCGACCAACAGCCATAAAGTCTTTAGCTTTATGCCTGATAACTTAGCAGCCAATGCCGAGCAATGGACCGATATTGAAAATCAGCCGTTCGAAGCGGACGACAGAATAAAACTTGATGAGGCGGGTAACAAAGTCTCGGGTCCAAGGGAGAAAGGCAAGCCTTTTACTGGCTTGCAAGGGCAGATTTGGAGTGAGTCGATTCGCAGTGACGATACGATTGAATATATGGTGTTCCCGCGTTTGTTGATGTTGGCCGAGCGTGCTTGGCATCAAGCGGCATGGGAAGTACCTTATCAATATCAAGGTGCTGTATATAATCAAAGCTCGGGTGCTTTTACTTTAGCCATGCGTGATGCACAGGCAAAGGAGTGGCAAAAACTTGCAAATACCTTAGGCCATAAAGAGTTTATTAAGCTAGATAAAGCGGGGATTGATTATCGCGTACCGACGGTCGGCGCCGAGATCCGTGACGGTAAACTGTTTGCCAATATTGCCTATCCCGGCCTTAAACTCGAATACCGTAGCCTCAATGGCCAATGGCAAGCTTATCAAGCGGGATTGGCGGTCACTGCACCGATTGAGATCCGTGCCATTGCGGCCGATGGTATTCGTAAAGGCCGAAGTTTAATCGTTAACTAAATCGTTTTTATATCTGGCTGTATTTTAAAGATAAAATACAGCCTTTTTGTTTTTCTGTGTCAGTGATTGCCTAAATTTGATTTTAGATCATAAATCACTTAAAAAAGTAAATGACAACGCTGTCATTTTTGCTGTAACATTGAGTTAACTAAAGTTGAGCGCTGTATTAACGGCAAATAATAAGCAACGGTAGCGCTGCATTGATAGGTGAAGAGGGGTGTCATGGGGTTAGTCCAGACAAAAGATCAACCACTGTTTATAGGTGTAGATGGAGGCGGTAGTAAATGCCGAGCCACCATCTACTGCGCAGACGGTACCGTTTTAGGGACAGGTGTTGCAGGACGTGCAAATCCACTGCATGGTCTCACACAAACATTTGAATCCATTGAAGCATCGACTCGCCTGGCGTTGCTAGATGCGGGTATGAACGAGAGCGATAGCCACTTGCTGGTGGCGGGTCTTGGTCTTGCTGGCGTAAATGTCCCTAGGTTATATCAAGATGTTATCAACTGGCAGCATCCTTTTGCAGCCATGTATGTCACTACCGATTTGCATACGGCTTGTATTGGTGCCCACCGCGGTGCCGATGGCGCTGTGATCATCACGGGTACTGGCTCTTGCGGTTATGCCCATGTTGGTGATACCAGCTTGAGTATTGGTGGTTATGGTTTTGCATTGGGCGATAAGGGCAGCGGTGCTTGGCTTGGATTAAAAGCTGCGGAACACGTGCTGTTAGCACTCGATGGCTTTGCCGTACCAACTCGATTAACCGATATGCTGTTGAATGAATTTGGTGTCACCGATGCGCTCGGCATTGTCGAAAATCTAGCCGGTAAATCATCAAGTTGCTACGCCGCATTAGCCAGAAGCGTACTCGATTGTGCCAATGAAGGTGACGCGGTAGCGACTGCTATCGTACAAGAAGGTGCTGATTATATTAGCGACATGGCGCGTAAGTTATTTAGCCTAAATCCGGTGCGTTTTTCTATGATCGGTGGTCTTGCAGGGCCTCTACAAGCTTGGCTCGGTGCCGATGTCGTCGCTAAGATTTCAGAAACCTTAGCCCCCCCCGAACTCGGTGCTATGTATTTCGCCCAGCAAGAATTTAATAAGTCGTTGTCAGTGCACATAGGCACTGAAGCCAAATCCTGTATTTGAACGTGAAGGTAAAAGACATGACAAACACTATTATGGAACAAGAAGCTCGCACTGCACCGCAAAAAATTGCGGGTCAATTAGAAGCTAACGCTGACATCATGCAGCAGTTAGGTGAGGAACTGCGCGCCTTCGCCCCTCGTTTTGTGATGATAGTAGGTCGCGGCTCATCGGATCATGCGGGAGTGTTCGCTAAATACTTATTTGAAATTGAAGCGGGTGTACCAACCTTCGCCGCCGCGCCTTCAGTGGCGAGTGTGTATGGTAAAACTTTGAAACTCGAAGGCGCGCTAGTGATTGTGATTTCACAATCTGGCCGTAGCCCTGATATTTTGGCGCAGGCGCGTATGGCAAAAAATGCTGGTGCTTTCTGTGTTGCCTTAGTGAATGATGAAAGTGCACCGATTAAAGATATCGTCGATGTCGTTGTGCCTTTACGTGCCGGCGAAGAAAAAGCCGTTGCCGCAACTAAGAGTTACCTCGCGACCTTGTCGGCGATTTTACAACTCGCCGCCGCTTGGACTCAAAGCGAATCGCTCGCTAGCGCTGTAGCGTCTTTACCCCAAGCGCTGCAAACGGCGGTGGACGCTGAGCCGCAGCTCACGCCAGAATCCGTTGCCGACGTGAAGAACTTAGTCGTACTCGGCCGTGGTTTAGGTTATGCGGTATCCAAGGAAATCGCGCTTAAGCTAAAAGAAGTGTGTTCAATCCATGCCGAAGCGTTCAGCAGCGCCGAGTTCCTCCACGGCCCTGTCACTTTAGTTGAGAAAAAACTTACTATCGTCGATGTGTGTATTGGCGATGAATCTTACGCTAGCCATATTGAACAAATTGAAAACGTGAGCCAACGCGGCGCCGATTTAGTGCATCTGAATCAAACCTCGACGGACATTCACCCTCGTGTTGCTCCGTTAGCGTTATTACAACGTTTCTATATCGATGTGGCTGCGGTTGCGATTGCCCGCGGTATCGATCCCGATCAACCGGCAGGTCTTAAAAAAGTGACCCAAACGCTCTAAGCCGCCGAGCTTTAAGTGGCCAAAGTTTAAGAGGTTTAGGTGCTGCGGATTAGATTTAGCGGACTTTTAGCTGCACGATTAAGCAGCTGCACGATTAAACCTGTTCAGCTAAGCTCGTGCAGCTAAGCCCTCGCAGTGAACTTAATTTAAGACTTAAGTCACTCGTGTTATTTATTGAAAGAGGTTTGCGATGAAAATCACCTTGATCGCCGGGCGTATTTTTGATGGTGAATATTTCCATCAAGATGTGCCTGTAACTGTTGAAGACGGGCACATTCTGGCGTTTGATACGGTTGTTGGCGCGAAGGAAATCCGCCAAGCCGGAACGCTGGTGCCTGGTTTTATCGATGTACAAGTGAACGGTGGCGGCGGGGCGTTATTCAATGCCGATCCGAGTGTTAATTGCATTGAAACTATCGGCCGTGCCCATGCGCGTTTTGGCACGACAGGATTTTTACCTACGCTTATCACCGATGATGTCAGCGTGATGGCCAATGCGGCCGATGCAGTGGCCGAGGCTTTAGTCAAAGGTAGCGCTGGTGTTTTAGGAGTGCATTTTGAAGGGCCACATTTATCTGTGCCTAAAAAAGGTGTGCATCCACAGGGCTTTATTCGCGAAATCACCGATGCGGAACTCGCCGTATTTTGTCGTCAAGATCTGGGGATTAAAGTGGTCACGCTTGCGCCTGAGAATGTGTCACCAGAGGTGATCCGCACGCTTGTCGCCTCGGGCGTTAAGGTGTGTTTGGGTCATTCTAATGCCGACTACGATACTGTGGTTGCGGCATTAGCGGCAGGCGCGACGGGCTTTACCCACCTTTATAATGCAATGTCTCCTCTGGGCTCCCGTGAGCCAGGCATGGTTGGCGCGGCGATTGAGAGTGAAACCGCTTGGTGTGGTTTGATTGTCGATGGTCACCATGTGCATCCCGCGGCGGCAAAGGTCGCACTACGGGCAAAACCTAGAGGCAAAATGATGTTAGTCACCGATGCTATGCCGCCAGTTGGTATGGAGGATGAGACTAGCTTCGAGCTTTTTGGTACTCGAGTGTTAAGAGTCGGCGATAGATTAAATGCCGTGACAGGTGAGCTGGCGGGTTGTGTGCTCGATATGGCGACTGCGGTCAATAATACGGTGAACTTGTTAGGTTTACCTTTGGCGGAAGCCTTGAGAATGGCGGCGTTATATCCCGCACAGTTCCTCGGGATTGAGCATAAAGCTGGCCGTTTAGCAGTGGGACATAGGGCTGATTTTGTCTTGCTCGATGCACATAACAAAGTGCAGGCAAACTACATTGCGGGACGGGCAGTCTATTCAGGGCCGATTTATGCGGGCCAGGCAATAGGGGCACACCCTTAAATCGCTTTTGCAGTTTAGGTGATTTTTAACATCTATACCCAAACTACCTGAAAATGCAGGATTCAGCGGGAATTTAACGCACTTTAGGCAATGCCATTTATTGCTCCTGCATAAATGGCATTCACGCCATCCATGGCGATTGCGGTTATTTGCAGACCTAGTGGACTAAGTTAAAAATAACCAACGCAGTATAAAGTGCGTTAAAACCTGCCGAGACGGAGTGCCTAGGGCGCTCCACTTCCGTGTTGCATCAATTCAAAAGGTGGCCGACATTCTTTCATTGATGCGCCTTGAATTGAAGCACCCTAGGCGCTCTGAAACTCGTATCTTCAGGTCGCTTGGGTATAGCCCTTGTCGTATTTTGATGACAGGGGCTAAGTTTTTTTATTGTACAGCACTAATTTTAAACAGTATTAGTTTTGTACAGTATTAGTTTTGCTCAACTTTTATAAAAGCTTTTAATAACAATAATAAAGGATGATGGCATGGGGACGACACAGACAAATGCAATTGCGCCAGTAAAGGTGAATAAACCTAGGTTGATGTCGCTGGATGCACTGCGCGGCTTCGATATGTTTTGGATTTTGGGCGGTGAGGCTTTGTTTGGTGGCTTGCTTATTCTAACGGGCTGGGCAGGCTGGCAATGGGGCGATGAACAAATGCACCATAGCCAATGGCATGGTTTTCACTTCTACGATTTGATTTTTCCGCTGTTTATTTTCCTCTCTGGTGTGGCCTTAGGTTTATCCCCTAAACGTTTAGATAAATTACCTATGAAGGAGCGATTACCTGTGTATCGTCACGGGATTAAACGACTCTTTTTATTGCTGTTACTAGGCATTTTATACAATCACGGTTGGGGAACTGGCGCGCCTGCCGATCCTGAAAAAATTCGCTATGCCAGTGTGTTAGGTCGAATCGCCTTTGCATGGTTTTTTGCCGCATTATTGGTGTGGCACACGAGTCTACGAACCCAAATTATCGTCGCCTTGGGCATTTTGCTTGGTTATGGCGCAATGCAACTTTGGTTGCCTTTCCCTGGTGGACAGGCCGGCGTGCTCTCGCCAACGGAATCCATCAATGCCTATGTCGATTCGATTTTATTACCCGGCGTGAGCTATCAGGGACGCACGCCCGATCCAGAGGGGTTACTGTCGACTATTCCCTCCATAGTCAATGCGTTAACGGGTGTGTTTGTCGGTCACTTTATTGTTAAATCCCATCCTAAAGGTGAGTGGGCTAAAGTGGGATTGCTCGCCGCTGCGGGTGGCATTTTCTTAGCCTTAGGTTGGCTGTTAGATCTTGTTATTCCGGTCAATAAAGAGCTGTGGACCAGTTCATTTGTGCTGGTGACGTCGGGCTGGAGCATGATACTGCTGGCGGTATTCTATGCCTTAGTCGATGTGCTTAAGTGGCAAAAATCCGCATTTTTCTTCGTGGTGATAGGCACGAACGCCATCATTATTTACTTAGCGTCGAGCTTAGTGGATTGGAAATATATCGCTCAAAGCGTGTTTGGCGGCTTAGTGCTGGCCTTGCCTGAAAGCGCTCAAGCGTTAGCTGCGGTTGTCAGCTTGCTCGCGGTGCAGTGGCTGGTTTTATATTGGATGTATCGCCGCAATATTTTTGTCAGGATTTAGTCAGTTCGCTTAATCGCTTGAGATAAGCCGCACACACTCAGTGTCTGCGGCTTTTTTTACATTATTTGCTGGATGTGAGTCATCACTTACTTACAACTTAGCTATCGGCCAATTGATGATTACGAGGGAATATTCGCGAGAATTTATTAAATGACAGCGTTGTCTTTTTGTGTTATTTGTTTTAACATCACTGAAACAATGGTGCGTTTGGATGATAACATTAGCCATTGCGGACGAGTCGCGATACGGATATTCGGGAACTTAGGCATTAATTTAAACCCCGTTATCACCTCAATAATTAATTACTATAAGAAGCAGGTTTATGGAAATGACACTCGATAAAAGCCAGCAAAAAAGCAGCTTTCTCCCCATGGCCATAGTGGCCGCTCTCTTTTTCATCCTCGGATTCGCCACTTGGTTGAATGGGTCTTTGATGCCGTATTTGAAACAAATATTGCAACTCAATCCCTTTCAAGCGTCGTTGATCCTGTTTTCTTTCTATATCGCAGTGACTTTTACTGCCTTGCCATCCGCCTGGCTTATTCGCAAAGTCGGTTATAAGAATGGCATGGCGATCGGCATGGGCGTGATGATGCTGGCGGGTTTACTGTTTATCCCCGCCGCGGAAACCCAAATATTTGCCTTGTTCCTATTGGCCCAATTAGTGATGGGCACAGGCCAAACCCTATTACAAACTGCGGTTAACCCTTATGTGGTGCGTTTAGGCCCTGAAGAATCCGCCGCTGCCCGTGTGAGCGTGATGGGCATTTTGAACAAAGGTGCGGGTGTGATTGCGCCTGTGGTGTTCTCTGCACTGATTTTAGACAGCTTTAAAGACCGTATCGGTACTGAGCTGACTCAAATTCAAATTGATGAAATGGCTGACGGTTTAGTATTGCCGTATTTAGGCATGGCGATTTTTATCGGCATTTTGGCGTTAGCGGTAAAAAAATCCCCATTACCAGAATTATCCAATGAAGATGAAGCCGTTGAAAATACCGATAAAGGGCAACTTAAAGCGGCGCTGTCTCACCCTAACTTAGCTTTTGGCGTGTTGGCGCTGTTTTTTTATGTGGCGGTGGAAGTGATCGCCGGTGACACTATCGGCACTTTTGCGTTATCACTCGGGGTTGAACATTACGGGGTGATGACCTCCTATACCATGGTGTGTATGGTGCTAGGTTACACGCTTGGTATCCTGTTAATTCCTCGCTTTATTTCACAGCATAAGGCTTTGATGGTGTCGGCCATTTTAGGTTTATTACTGACATGCGGTATTTTGTTCGGCGACAATAACTCCTACGCTATCGCGAATGTTGTGTTAGTGCCTTTTGGTGGTGTCGCGCTACCTGACACCCTGTTGATGATTGCCTTCCTTGGTTTAGCCAATGCGATCGTTTGGCCTGCAGTATGGCCGCTAGCCTTGTCTGGTATGGGCAAATTGACCAGCACGGGTTCAGCGCTCCTCATCATGGGGATTGCTGGTGGCGCCTTTGGTCCAGTGTCTTGGGGCTTAATGAGCTCGGCGACTGATATGGGCATGCAGGGCGGTTATATTGTGATGTTGCCCTGTTATCTGTTCATCCTGTTCTACGCGGTGAAAGGCCATAAGATGCGTAGTTGGTAGACCAGTCAGCTTGAATAGCTAAAAAGAAGCCCTCGATGATGAGGGCTTTTTTGTGTCTTAGTTGGACCAAGCTAAGGCGAAATTAGAACGCGTAACTTACGCTCGCAAGCACGGTATCTGAGTTTTTGAATGCGCCATCAGAGACCTTTTGGTCACCGCTGAGATCTGTGCCCAACCAAGCTAATGAAAGTCCAAAGCCTGACAGTTCAGTCGATACACCAATGGAGTAATCTGAATAGCTATCGAAGCCTTCTCCATCATCTAAGGCATCACCCACGTTATAGCCGTAGTGCAAATCTAGGCTCCAATTCTCGACAAATTCGTAGGAGTAGTTTAGTTCTCCATAGTGATAATCTAAGTCAGTACCACCGTAATCATTGGTAAACCAATAGGCTAGGCGAAAGCCCTTAAATTCCATACCCGTAATCACTTCGAAATAACCTATATCACTCTCGCCTGAGTAGTTATAACGGTTAAGGGTGATGTCGTAGGTCAGATCTTCGTTGATCTCACCACCATAGGCGACATAGAAATCGTATTCGATCGCTGGGCCGTTATAACCTGGCTCATCAAAATCCACGTTACTTGCCCAAGCGCCGACAGAGAAACCTGAGTCGAAGCTCCAATCAATACCGCCTTGCAGGGCAGGATCGCCAGCGGTTTGTGATACGCCGCGAAAACGATAGTCGTTAGTAAGACTAATTTCCCCTGTCACTTCGGCGGCGGCAATGCCGGAGAATAGGGTCGTGGTTAGCGCGAGTCCGACAAGCTGTACCAGCCGTTTTTTTTTCAGATTATTATGCACGGTATTTCTCCCATTTTCTTTGTTGACTCGGACGTGTTACTGGCGACCATGGTTATTCAATCGCGCCAGAGCATCCGTTGGTTTGCCAAATAACAGCCTAGGAAAACCCGTTGCTGTGACCTCATGGCGAGTTATTGCTAAGATAACTTAGCTTTTTTGAGGCTAACATCAGCCTCGTTGATCTCACTTTTGTTCGAAAATGACGTAAACCTTGCGGCAGGGCTCCACGACTTCCCAAGTACCTTGAAAACCCGCGGGTATGATAAACCTGTCACCCACAGTGAAAGTCTGCGATTGACCTTGAAGATCTGTGATAACACTCATCCCTTCGAGGATTTCGCAGTACTCGTATTCAGTGTAGTTTATTTTCCAAGCGCCTGATTCACTTTGCCAAATTCCACTGTGAAATTGATCACAAGGGCTAGAATAATGATTCTCTAGCCCTTGAGTTGGATTGCCAGCTAACAACTTTTCCGTCGGTAACTGGTAGGTTTCGACGGGTGTTTGCGCCGTAGCAAAGCGAATAATGGCGTTGATACTCACAGTCATTTGCGATTTCCTTGTTGAGCTGACATTCGGCTATTTCATCGTTGGCATCACAAACTCGGCTTGAGTCTGTTTACCCACCGGCCAGCGGGCAGTAATTGCCTTACGCTTAGTATAAAAACGCACGCCATCGGGGCCATGCATATGCAGCGGCCCAAACAGTGAACGCTTCCAACCGCCAAAACTGTGGAACGCCATTGGTACCGGGATCGGCACATTCACCCCAACCATACCGACTTGCACGTGGTGGCAGAAATGCCGCGCCGCTTCACCACTTTGGGTGAAAATCGCCGTGCCATTGCCAAATTCGTGTTGGTTAATCAGCTCAAGCGCCGTCGGGTAATCTTTCACGCGCACAATCGCCAGCACTGGGCCAAAGATTTCTTCGCGGTAGATGCTCATATCTGGCGTGACATGGTCGAACAAACAGGCGCCGAGGAAATAGCCCTGTGGATTTTCTTCAACACTCAGTTTACGGCCATCGACCAGCAGCACTGCACCTTCTTGCACACCGGCTTCAACATATTGGGTGACCTTGGCAAGGTGTTGTTTTGAGATCAGCGGACCCATTTCCATCTCTGGCGTCAGGCCGTTGCCGACTTTTAAGGTTTGGATTTGCGGTAGCAGTTTTTCCACTAACGCGTCGCCCACATCGCCTACCGCGAGTACGACTGAAATTGCCATACAACGCTCACCAGCACTGCCGTAAGCGGCACCCATTAAGGCGCTAACAGCTTGATCTAAATCTGCATCTGGCATGAGTAACATATGGTTTTTCGCGCCGCCTAAGGCTTGCACGCGTTTGCCATGTTTAGAGGCTGTGCTGTAGATGTATTCGGCAATCGGCGTTGAGCCTACAAAGCTCACCGCTTGCACATCTTTATGGGTGAGTAAGGTATCGACGGCTTCTTTGTCGCCGTTAATCACGTTAAACACGCCATCGGGAAGACCCGCTTCTTTAAGCAGCTCGGCAATCCGCATCACCGAGCTTGGGTCTTTTTCCGAGGGTTTCATAATAAAGGTGTTACCGCAGGCAATCGCGATTGGGAACATCCACATGGGAACCATCACGGGGAAGTTAAAGGGTGCTATGCCTACGACAACACCTAAAGCTTGATTAACTGACCAAGAATCGACGCCGCCACCGACTTGCTGGGTGTGTTCACCTTTAAGCAAGTGCGGAATACCACAGGCAAATTCGACCACTTCGAGACCACGGATCAACTCGCCCTTAGCATCGTCGATCACTTTGCCGTGCTCACGGGTGATAAGCTGCGCCATTTCATCTAGGTGTTGCTCGACTAAGGCTTTGAATTTAAAAAGCACTCGAGCACGGTTGAGCGGCGTGACTTGCGACCAGGTTTCAAAGGCGGTTTTAGCGATCGCGATGGCTTCGCCGACTTCGGTTCCGCTTGCCAGTGAGACTTGGCCACGTAGCTCACCCGTGGCAGGTTCAAAAATATCTTGGGTTCTGGTACTGGCAGGGGTGTGCTGACCATTAACAAAGTGAGTGATCTTGAGCATAGTTAACCTTTGAAGTTCCCCGCCGCAGCGGGGTGTTAAATGTGAGAGTGGAACGAACCGCTGGTGCTATTATCCAACGGCGTTAATGGCATCGCTTAGGCTATTAACCATTTGGTCAATCTCGCGTTTATCGACAATCAGTGGCGGTGACATGGCAATGATGTCGCCCGTGGCTCGTACTAAAGTGCCGTGGCGGAAGCAGTGTTCAAACACGCCGTAACCCCGCTTACCCGCGCCTTGAGCGTTAGGGGAGAATTGAATCCCCGCCACTAAGCCTGTGTTGCGGATATCAATCACATTCGGCAACCCTTTGAGGCTGTGCACTGCGTCTTCAAAGTAGCGCTCAAGCTCAAAACTACGTTCGAATAATTGCTCATGCTCATAAATCGATAGTGTGGCAAGTGCGGCTGCTGCTGCGACTGGATGACCTGAATAGGTGTAACCGTGGAAAAACTCAATCAGTTCTGTGGGGCCTT
Organism: Shewanella sp. SM21; assembly: GCF_025654335.1. NCBI lineage: Bacteria > Pseudomonadati > Pseudomonadota > Gammaproteobacteria > Alteromonadales > Shewanellaceae > Shewanella > Shewanella sp. SM21. The sequence goes on along the minus strand of NZ_JAKKRL010000001.1, from coordinate 439,975 downwards.
GCATACAAGTGTCGTGGATAAAATCTTGCACAAACACTGCACCCATAGGGATGGCGCCGTTATTGATGGCTTTAGCTGTGGTGATAATGTCTGGAATAACGCCCCAACGTTGACTCGCAAAAGCGGCGCCAACGCGGCCAAATGCGGTAATGACTTCGTCAAAAATCAGTAGGATGCCGTGCTTTTTAGTGATTTCACGCAGACGTTTTAAGTAACCTTGTGGCGGCAATATTACCCCTGCAGAACCCGACATAGGTTCAACGATTACGGCGGCAATATTCTCGGCGCCATGCAGGGTCACTAGTTGTTCTAATACTTCGGCTTTTTCAGCGCCAAAGTGCGAGAGTCCACGGGTAAATGCCGCATTTTGGATATCTAAGGTATGAGGTAAGTGATCGACGCCTTGCAATAATTGGCCACTAAATGCTTTGCGGTTATTGCTTAATCCACCGACAGAGATGCCGCCAAAACCTACACCGTGGTAACCCATTTCTCGGCCGATAAAGCGGGTGCGTGAGGCTTGACCATTGGCTCTGTGATAGCAAAGTGCCATCTTAAGCGCAGTATCGACGGACTCAGAACCTGAGTTAGTAAAGAAGACTTTGTTTAATCCCTCAGGACTGAGCTCGACTAAGCGCTCGGCAAGTTCAAAGGCAATCGGATGACCCATTTGGAAGGAGGGCGCGTAGTCCATCTGTTTAATTTGTTTGCTGACCGCTTCGCTGATTTCCTTGCGACCATGGCCTGCGTTACAACACCATAAACCTGCGGTGGCATCTAACACTTTATTACCATCAATATCCTTGTAATACATGCCTTCGGCCTTGGCGAGTAACCGCGGACTGGCTTTGAATTGGCGGTTAGCGGTAAAAGGCATCCAGAAATGTTCAAGTGAGGGATGCTCAGTTGAAGATTGATGTGAAGCATCACTTGAGGAATTGAGCGGCAAATCGGCCATAGTGTCTACCTTGTCCTGTATCTTCAGGTCTTGTTTTAGGGTGGCTAATATTTGCTATGCTATGTTAGAAATAATGAACATGGAAGAGCCGTGTGCAGTTATTTGTGGCAAAAAAGCTATTTTTGTAAAAAATATTGAATTTTATTGCTTAAACAGCGTAACCTGAAGCTCGGATTATGACTGTGATGATGTTTAGCATTTGCGTTAAAGTCGTCACAGCCCCTATTTTCTTGTCGATGAACGATAAACCACACCTATACGAATTATTAAGAGGTCATCATGAGCACACCGAAGAAACGCAGCGAATGGGAAAGTCTGGCTGCCAGCCTGTCTATTAATGGTAAGGCGTTTATCAATGGCGAATACCAAGATGCCGTTTCGGGTAACACCTTTGATTGTATTAGTCCTATTGATGGTCGCTTGTTGGTAAAAGTGGCGAGTTGCGATCTTGCAGATGCTAATCTTGCGGTTGCTAATGGCCGCAGCGTATTCGAGTCTGGTGTTTGGTCGCAGCAGTCTCCGGTAAAGCGCAAACAAGTGATGATACGTTTCGCCGAGTTACTGGAGGAAAATGCCAATGAACTCGCGCTGTTAGAAACCCTCGACATGGGTAAACCAATTCGTTTCTCCAAAGCGGTGGATGTGGCGGGTGCTGCCCGTGCGATTCGCTGGTCTGGCGAAGCGATTGATAAAATTTACGATGAACTCGCGCCAACGGCTCACAATGAAATTGGCATGATCACCCGTGAGCCTGTGGGGGTTGTCGCCGCGATTGTTCCGTGGAACTTCCCAATGCTGATGGCGTGTTGGAAGCTCGGGCCCGCGCTGGCCACGGGTAATAGTGTAGTATTAAAACCCTCTGAAAAGTCACCCTTAACGGCTATCCGTATGGCGCAACTGGCTATTGAAGCTGGGATCCCAAAAGGCGTACTCAACGTGTTGCCAGGATTTGGTCATACTGTGGGTAAAGCCTTAGCGTTGCATATGGATGTGGATACGCTGGTTTTCACAGGTTCCACCAAAATTGCCAAGCAATTAATGATTTACGCTGGTGAGTCGAACATGAAACGCGTGTGGCTAGAGGCGGGAGGCAAGAGCCCTAATATCGTCTTTAATGACGCGCCAGATCTCAAAGCCGCTGCTGTTGCTGCTGCCGAAGCCATTGCTTTTAACCAAGGTGAAGTTTGCACCGCAGGTTCGCGTTTGCTGGTGGAGTCCGGGGTTAAAGATGAGCTTATCGCGCTTATCGCAGAGGAGCTAGCCTCATGGCATCCAGGGCATCCACTCGATCCCGCCACTGTGAGCGGCGCCGTTGTTGATAAACAACAGTTAGACACAGTACTCAGTTACATCAAAGCGGGTAAAGACGAAGGTGCAACCTTAGTCCACGGTGGCTGCCAAGTTATGGCCGACACGGGTGGTGTGTATGTGCAGCCAACGGTATTTTCTAACGTAAACAATCAGATGAAAATTGCCAGCGAAGAGATCTTCGGTCCTGTGTTATCTGTTATTGAATTTAATGGCATGGAAGAAGCGATATCAATAGCCAACGATACCATCTACGGTTTAGCCGCTGGCGTGTGGACATCGGATATCAGCAAGGCCCATAAAACCGCTAAAGCCCTGCGTTCTGGTATGGTATGGATCAACCATTACGATGGCGGCGACATGACAGCGCCATTCGGTGGCTATAAACAGTCAGGTAATGGCCGAGATAAATCTCTGCACTCCTTCGACAAATACACAGAATTGAAAGCGACTTGGATCGTGTTATAACCGCTCTTTTTTGTCTATATTTGTCTATATAAGAGAAGGAGCCGCTTTCGCTCAATACTAAAACCTCTTTTCATCGTACATGGAAAGAGGTTTTTTATTTTTTGTAGCTCAAGGTGTCCCCATTTTTTCTAAGCCATATTTTACTTGTAAAATCTGTATCTGCTGCTGTGGATAAGATGTTACAGTCTTGATTCATTATATTGTTGCTCACTCATACTCGATAGAATATTGACTTTAAACACTCCCATTAATATCTCAATTTACTTCCATTCTTATCTGCTTCATAAATATCGTAAGTTATCGCTTATAAATTTGTGGCTTTCAAACATTACCATTAATGCATTTAGTCATAGTGTAGTGGCATAGTGTGAAAAGTGTTGTAAGTTATTTGTGATATTATAGGGTGCTTAGATCATTGAATAAGAAGGCAAGTATGAACAACGTAGAAGAGTTTGGGGCAATCGTCAGTAAAGCTCTCGATAGTTACAAATCTGATTTTATGGAACTTGTTAGGGAATATGCGATTTCTTGTAAGAATCAAGGTGAGGCATATTGCGATTTTTTTGTCGATATAGCCTCTATGATGAATGGCGCATGGCTTTTAACCGCAGTATGTGAGTTTGAGGATGTTTCAGAATTTAAAGCCTTTAATTGGTATCAATTATTGAATGTTGATATAGACAATATGCCAGAAGATGATTTGTTCTCCCTACAAAATAAGCTATATGAAATCGGTTATATTTGGTTGGTGGAGCAATTGATTTCCTCTAAAAAAGAAATAAAAAGTATCGAAATTAGGTTGTTTCATAATGGCAGCAATGAATACCAATCTTTGGCATAATTAGCTTCTAACAGAGCTAAACGACATCAGTCACTGGGCTCATTGGATAGAATTTTTTGTGTGTGGTTATGTCATACCGTTGGTAGTATTTACCTCTAGGGCAAGTATGAAGAACTTTATTAGCAAAGATCTAGATATTGAAGAGTTTAAAAAAAGATTCGATAACACCAGAGAAAGTTTTATAAATTCTCTAAAAACAGCAAGTAAAGGTTATCGAAATGTAAGGTTCTTCGCTTGTGATGAAAGTGGAGTCCCCATTAAATGGGTATGGGATGATGAAACGTTCACACATAACTGGGAAGAGGGCACTCTTGAAGACGCTATTCAGTTTGCCCGTCACATGATAAATAGTGGAATGTATTTTGCGTTTATGGGTTGTTTGTCTGGTTCCAGTGATCTTGATATTTGGCTGACCACCTTTGAAAACCCCATAAAGAAACCTACATGGCCAAGTGGTAAAGAACCCAAATTTGAGATTATCCATGAAGTGTTAACTCGTTAGGGCTTTGTTTACCGATCTAAATTAGGAAACAACGCCTCGTTATGACTGCATATTTTATCTCAAAGTAAGAGCATTCACCTGTAAATACGTGATTTTAGCGTGCAACTGCTGTAGCCTCGTGGAAATTTATTGTTTCTTATTTTGATCTTTTAGGATGCAGGTCTTGAGCTTTGCCATCTAAGGTTGTTCGTTATTTCCCAGTGATTTTTGCTGAGCCAATCACTCGTCAGCAAAGCGTTCACTCATTAGAGAGGGTGTCATGTGAATGCACTTCAAAACCCAATTAGGCAGTTCAATGTCGTGAAACTATTTGTACTGGCATTGCTAAGCTTTTTGGCCGGCTGTTCTTCAATGCAGACGGGTGAGAATGGAAACTGGGTGGGATTCACGGAAGCTGGTCAGGCTTCATTTTATGGGGATAAACATCAGAATAAGCAGACGGCCAGCGGTGAACTTTACAAACATAAATTAAAGACAGCAGCGCATAAAAAGTTACCCTTTGGCTCGAGTGTTAAGGTCACCAATGTCGATAATGGCAAAAGTGTGATTGTAAAAATCAATGATAGAGGGCCTTTCGTGCGTGGCCGCATTATTGATCTGTCTAAATCGGCGTTCAGTAGCATAGGCAACACTTCTTCTGGCTTGATTGACGTGAAAATAGAAGTCATTAAATAGCGGCTATTTTGAAAATAGTTGTCTCGAAACGGACTTTTGCGAAAACGGCTATCTCGAACACGGCCATATCGACAGGATCGTTTTGAAAGCGGCATCATTAAAAATGAGCAGTTTGAAAGCACTCTCTTCAAAACACGGCTTCGCTGCAATCTAATGATTGAATGCACTAATAATTGAGCGCATAAAACCGAGTCGGCGCTTTTAAATAAAATCCCAAAGCAGACAATTTGTTAAGCTGATATTTGGGCTTTACGGCATTTGGTGAGAGACTATCGGCAGATTTGGATAACAGTAAAAGGACTCGCTATGGAATACCCACTTGTTAGTACGCAGTGGCTCGAAGCACATCTCACCGATCCCAATTTAGTCTTGCTCGATGCCAGTATGGAAACCGTTATTGGTAAAGAACCCTTAGTTTACGATGAGCCTATTTGTATTCCGCGCTCACGTCGATTCGACTTGGAAAATGTGTTTTGCGATAAGACTTCAACCCAAATTCATGCCTTGCCGACGTTTGAGCAATTCATCCAAGGGATAGCCCAACTTGGGATTGAGGTCGACAGTGTTATTGTTATCTATGATAACCAAGGCATTTATTCATCTCCACGGGCGTGGTGGACCTTTAAAGTCATGGGCTTTAATCGAGTCTATGTGCTTGATGGTGGCTTGCCTCAATGGATTGAAGAAGACCGCATTACCTCATCGCGTTATCAAGCCGAAGGCGTCGATTATGGCCCGACGGATATCGATACTTTGGCGGATGTGCTGCAATACCACCCCGAGCTTGTGATGGATGCCGAGGCCGTGTTATCACGAATTGAAGATGCCGGAACGGCGATTGTCGATGCCCGTGGTGCGCCTCGCTTTTTAGGGCAAGTGAGTGAGCCGCGCCCCGGTGTGCGCTCTGGGCATATTCCTTGCTCGGTTAATTTACCCTTCGCTCAAGTACTCGATGGTAATAAAATCAAAACGGTCAGTGAGCTACAGTCTATTTATCAAGGGCTAGCAGGGGATAAATCCGCAAGGATATTCAGCTGTGGTTCCGGGATTACGGCGTGTATTTTGATCTTAGCTTCGGTCGCCGCGGGGCATAAAAATCCCATCCTCTATGACGGTTCATGGGCGGATTGGGGCAGCCGTAACGATCTGCCGATAGAGTGTTAATTGAGTATCACCATTGAAATTAGTGCTGTAGATTAATTAAGTTAGCGTGGTTTTTGTTGAACATCATGTGACTTCTACGTCGTTTGGCTAAATGCCAAGGAGAAACCTTTGATAGCGAGATTGATCGATAAGTTGGTATTTGGATTTATTTTAGTGATTGCCTTACAGTTACCACAACTGGCTGATCATTATCAGCAATTTTTATCAGGCCTTTATGAATCCACTCGATGGCAGGTGGAAGGTTACGAGGCAACGGCTAAGGAATATCATTACGCTGATGTTGATGCCATGATTGCCCGCCACCAGCAAAATGAGGAGCCAAGTGTGCGTGCCGACGCTGAGCAAAAGGTACAGACACTGGCGCTTTATAAAGCGTTAACACAGGGCGTGGCGATTTTTAATACGGGCAATTTGTTTGAGAAAACTGCCTATATGTTTAACCCTGTTCGCTTTGATTATCTTGAGAAAACCATCAGTAACTTTAAGCCAGGGATACCTTTAACTTCTAGTGGTATTGGCTTTGGCGTCTTGGTGGCTTTAGTCGTGCATTATCTTGGGTCTATCCCTTTTATCCTGTGGGCAAGGCGTAACAAGCGACTTAAAACAAGTCCTTAAATCTGTGATACAGCATGCCTGCAGCGAGTATAGGTGAGCGGAATGTTGGGCCGCCGGGGAAGGTGATGTGTTTGATTTTAGCGAACACATCGAAATGTCCCGCCTGTTGGCAAATAGCCTCGGCAAGCAGTTTTGCCGCCATGTGAGTGGCATTCACGCCGTGTCCCGCATAGGCTTGGGCGTAAAAAATATTATTTGCATCGGGAAGGCGACCAATTTGTGGCATACGGTTAGCACCGATACCTATCATACCGCCCCATTCATAATCGATACGTACCCCTTTTAACTGCGGGAATACCTTCTCAAGATTCGGTCTCAGTGCCGCTTCAATATCCTTGGGATCTTTACCCGAATAGGTACAAAGGCCACCAAACAGCAAACGACGATCTGCGGATAAGTGAAAGTAATCTAAGGCAATTCGCATATCCGCGAAGGCCATGTTTTGCGGGATAATACTCGCGCATTGGGCCTCAGTTAAGGGCTCTGTTGCCAATAAATAACTGCCTGCAGGTAATACTTTCCCCCCTACAAAGCTATTAAGTTTGTGGCCGATATAGGCATTGCCCGCCAGCACTAAGTATTGGCATGTGACTTCGCCCTTAGCGGTAATGACCTTAGGTTTGGCGCCTTGAATGATTTTTTCAGCAGCGCTGTACTCAAACAACCTAGCACCGAGATTGCGGGCGACGCGAGCTTCACCGAGGGCAAGATTAAGTGGGTGTAGATGACCGCTACCCATATCAACTAGCGCGCCTTGATAAAAATCTGAGCCTATGACTTCACCTAATTGTGGCTTAGTTAACAGCTTGATTTCTTGCTGATAACCCATGGCCTTGAGTGCGCTAAATTCTTCTTCAAGCTCATCCATGTGACGAGGTTTTACCGCTAAGTCGCAATAACCCATTTGCAGATCGCAGTCGATACTGTGTTCTTGTATGCGATTTCGCACAATTTCGACGGCTTCAAAGCCCATCTGTTGAATTGCTTGAACACCTTCAGTGCCGATTTCACTTTGAAATTGCGAAGGGTCATGGCCTATGCCGCGAATGAGTTCGCCGCCATTACGCCCCGATGCGCCCCAGCCAATTCGCCTCGCTTCTAACAGCACGACACTCATACCGCGCTGTGTGAGTTCTATGGCGGTATTGATACCGCTAAAGCCGCCGCCCACGATACAGACATCGGCATTGATATTGCCTTCGAGTTGTGGGTAAGCGTAAATTTCTTTAGCAGTATCAACATAATAAGAGTGTGGATACTGTTCGCTGTGCACTGGAGGTTTGCTTGCCATTATGGCTCCCAAAAATTGTTTTTATTGTAAATTGGACTTGTCTCAGTATACTCATCACACTTTTAACATGACGCAAAAAAGTGTTCGTTTTATTTAACACGCTTTTTATGTAGAATACAATGAAAGCAGTAAAACACGCGCTTTTTGGGCGAAAATGCGTTCTGGATGGTGTTTATCCTGAACAACCTGTTCGTCATCTATCGGGATTGACCCGAGCCTTTAGGGGGATGTGAAATTTGGATATTGGAGCCAGCCTCAAAACTGTTCGAAAAATGAAAGGCTTATCTCAACGAGAATTAGCCAAACGTGCTGGTGTGACTAACAGTACGATTTCAATGATCGAGAAAAACAGTGTTAGCCCGTCAGTCAGCTCTTTAAAAAAAGTGCTGTCGGGTATCCCGATGTCTTTAGTGGACTTTTTCTCCATTGAAGCCTCAACGGATAGTGAGCAAAAGGTCGTCTATCGATCCAATGAATTACTGAATATCGGTACTGGACCACTTGAATTTAAACTGATCGGTCGTGATTACCCGAACCGCGCAATGTCAGTGATGAATGAGATTTATCCACCCGGTTCAGATACGGGTGAAGAGATGCTAAAGCACGAAGGTGAAGAGGCCGCTATGGTGATAGAAGGTAAATTCGAACTCACTGTTGGGGATGAAGTGTATATTTTGGAAGCGGGTGACAGTTATTATTTTAACAGTGAATTGCCCCATAGATTCCGCAATCCCTTCGATGAACCTTGTCGCCTAGTGAGTGCGACTACGCCTGCAAACTTCTAATTAAGTCATTAACTTATCCTATTATTCAACATATTAGGCCACTTATTCGCTAAAAGTGAGTGGCGTAATACTGTTATTCAACATTACTGCGGATTTATACCAATCACATTAAATATCTAATCAGTTCAGAGCCTCACAGGCATTTCAATCCAAGGCGCATTGACGCAGAAATGGTCATTCCCTTTTAAGTCAATGCAACACGGGAGTGGGATGCCTGTGAGGCTCCCGAAGGGCGGCTGATGTTCACTACATGGCAACGCGCTTTATACTGCGTTTAAGGCTTTCGACAGAGCACCACTATGCCTTCAAGCCTTCGCCTTGTCTAAAGCGCGTTGAACTCCCGCTGAATGAACAGATATTTAATACGATTGGTATTACCTACTTTCTAACCCTGTCATATTGGTTATATATCCTCTTCTTTGTGTAAATAATATTGGTTCAAATTTGGTTCGAATACGGTTTAATTTACCCTGTAAAAAGTGAGCTTTATGCTGGTGTAACCGCTGGTTTATATACATGAATTAGCGAGAAAAGGGGTAAATATACATTTAACTACATGTTATTTATGCTTATTAAGAATAAGTGGATTAAATAACCTTTAACAAGTGTTTAACCTCTTGCCTAGTGCTAAATTTCGGTGTACTGTGTGAAAAAATGAACATTTAAAGGCAAAGTGTTCGTTATGCTAGTAAAATCAATTCTAAAGGTGAGATATGTCAGCCGATTTACCTCTCATAGGTGTTATTGCATGCAATCAACAATTGGGATCACACCCCTTTAATATTGTTGGTGAAAAATACCTTTTAGGCGTAGTTAATGGCGCGAAAGGCTGGCCGTTAGTGATCCCATCTTTAGGTGGCGATTTACCGATAGACGCTATTTTAGAGCGTCTTGACGGTATTTTGTTTACTGGCTCTCCTTCTAATGTAGAACCCCATCTTTATGCAGGCCAGCCGAGTGAGCTTGGTACACACCATGATCCTAAACGTGACGCGACAACCTTGCCGCTGATCCACGCTGCTATTGCTGCTGGGGTACCTGTATTAGGTATTTGTCGCGGTTTTCAAGAAATGAATGTGGCTTTTGGTGGCAGTTTGCATCAGAAGCTCCATGAGGTGGGTGGCTTTATTGAACATCGAGAAGATAAAACCGCATCCTTAGATGTGCAGTATGGGGCTTCTCACAGTATTACTGTTGAGCCCGGGGGGCTTATTTACGAGGCCTGGGGCCGTAACTCTGCAGAGATTAACTCTGTACATACTCAAGGCGTGGAGCGCCTGGGTGTTGGGTTGCGGCCAGAAGCTTATGCTCCAGATGGGTTAGTGGAGGCTTTCTCCGTAATTGGTACTAAAGAATTTGCCCTCGGTGTGCAATGGCATCCAGAGTGGAAGGTGAGCGAGAATCCGTTTTATCTCTCCATTTTCAATGCCTTCGGTGATGCATGCCGACGTAGGGCTACAACTCGAGTGAAATAATAATGAATAAGCTAATCGCTTTTTTAAAAGAACGAAAAATCACAGAAGTCGAATGTGTTATCAGTGACATGACTGGCATCGCCCGCGGCAAGATTGCTCCAGTCGATAAGTTTCTCGATGAAAAAGGCATGCGTTTGCCCGAAAGTGTGTTGTTGCAAACTGTGACCGGTGATTTTGTCGACGAAGAGATTTACTACAGTTTGCTCGATCCCGCCGACATCGATTTTGTTTGTGTACCCGATGAAAATGCCGTTTTTATGTTGCCTTGGACCATCGAAGCCACGGCACAGGTTATCCACGATTGCTACGACAGAATGGGTAATCCGATTGAGCTGTCACCACGTAACGTGTTGAAAAAAGTCTTGTCTCTCTATGACGAACAGGGCTGGGAACCTGTTATCGCTCCCGAAATGGAGTTCTATTTGACTCGTCGTAGTGACGACCACGATTTACCCTTAAAGCCTCCAATTGGTCGTTCAGGTCGCCCCGAAGCGGGTCGCCAGTCATTCTCTATTGATGCTGCCAACGAATATGATCCTATGTTTGAAGATATGTACGATTGGTGTGAGCTTCAAGGTTTAGATATCGATACTTTAATCCATGAAGATGGTCCCGCACAGATGGAGATTAACTTCAGCCATGGCAACGCATTATCTTTAGCTGATCAAGTGTTTATCTTTAAACGCACTTTACGGGAAGCCGCGCTGAAGCACGATGTGTGCGCCACTTTTATGGCAAAACCCGTGACGGATGAACCTGGCAGTGCGATGCATATTCATCAAAGCGTGATCAATAAAGAGACTGGCAAGAATATTTTCACCAATGAAGATGGGACTAAGAGCAAGCTATTCTTGGGATATATTGCAGGTCTACAAAAATTCATTCCTGAGTTACTGCCACTGATGGCGCCAAATGCGAACTCGTTTCGTCGTTTCCTCCCCGGCACTTCGGCACCTGTAAACTTAGAATGGGGCGATGAAAACCGTACCTGTGGTTTACGCATTCCAGAATCTTCACCACAAAACCGTCGCATTGAAAACCGCATTCCCGGCGCCGATGCTAACTGTTATTTGGCGATTGCCGCGAGCTTGTTGTGTGGCTATATCGGCATGGTTGAGTCGCTAAAACCTTCGACTCCTGTGCAAGGTAAAGCCAATGAAAGTCGTAGCAATAATACCCATTGTTTACCACTGACATTAGAGGAAGCATTAGCGGCGATGGAAGAAAGTGATGCCTGTAAGCAATATTTAGGCGAATCCTTCACCACTGGATTTGTGGCGGTAAAACAGGCTGAACTTGAAAACTTCCGCCGTGTTGTCAGCTCATGGGAACGTGAATTCCTATTACTCACTGTGTAATGTTTTGGATTGATTGCACTGACCGTGTTGCCGCGTTAACCCAAGGAATAAGGGGTTAACGTTGGCCATAACGATACTGATGCGTGCACTGTTTTAGTGAGGTTGCACTTAACTGGTGCAACTCGCTTGTTAAATAATATGATGGTTTTTAATGGCTTGTCCGTTAAAGTGATTATTCAATTCCATTGCTTGTCTGCAAGGGAAGTAAAATAGGCTTAACAATTTTAGGTTGTTCGCTTGCTAGCGTTACTAACTAATTGTTAGTCATATTTAAAATGTGTTTATCTAAGTGTTTTTTTGCGATTGCTTAGGGACTTGAGGCATTTGCCTTAATGTTGCAAAATGTACAAGCAGTGTCATATCTAGTCTATTTTTTTGAGTGTTAATGCAATACCGATGCCTCGAAAATTTGGCACGAAACCTGATACTTAACAAATTGCAGCAAGATATAAAGTAGGCATGGTTATCATGCCGTAGAGACTGCCGATGCGGTTTTTAAGGTGTTGCATTGGTCGAAAATAACAACAATATCCGGGCAGCCCGGTGACACAATGTCAGAATTTGCTTAAGCAGTTCTGCTACCCGAGAAAGGAGAAAGCATGAAGCTATTTAATAAGATGACCACATTAGCGCTGGTGACTGCGAGCGTATTTGCAAGCGCAGTGGCCCAAGCGGAAGAAGTGGTTCGCGTGTATAACTGGTCAGATTATATCGCGGAAGATACCTTAGAAAACTTCAAGAAAGAAACGAGCATTAGGGTAATTTACGATGTATTTGATAGTAATGAAGTGCTTGAGGCTAAATTACTGTCTGGTCGTAGTGGCTACGATATCGTTGTACCTTCTAACCACTTTCTCGCTAAGCAAATCAAAGCGGGTGCTTTCAAACCTTTAGACCGTGCTAAGTTACCTAATTTTAAAAATTTAAATCCAGCCCTGATGAAGTTGCTTGAAAAAGCCGATCCGGGTAACCAATATGCCGTGCCTTATTTATGGGGAACCAATGGCATTGGTTACAACATCGATAAAGTGAAAGCCGCTGTGGGGGAAGATGCGCCATTTAACTCAATGGAACTGATCTTCAATCCTAAATACGCTGAAAAAATTTCTAAGTGTGGCTTTGCTATGTTGGACTCTGCCGACGACATGGTGCCACAGGCGATGATTTATTTAGGCTTAGATCCTAACAGTACTAAGGCTGAAGACTATGAAAAAGCGGGTGAGTTACTGGAAAAAATTCGTCCTTATGTGACGTATTTCCATTCTTCACGTTATATTTCTGACTTAGCGAACGGTGACATCTGTGTCGCTTACGGTTTCTCCGGTGACGTATTCCAGGCGAAGGCCCGTGCTGAAGAAGCAAAAAATGGCAATAAGATTGGCTACTCCATTCCAAAAGAAGGTGCCAATCTGTGGTTCGATATGTTAGCTATCCCTGCTGATTCAACGAACGTCGATAATGCACTCACGCTGATTAACTATTTTCTACGTCCAGAAGTCATAGCGCCTATCTCTAACTATGTGGCCTATGCTAACCCGAACGATCCCGCTCAACCTCTGGTTGATGAGGCTATCCGTACCGACCCTGCGATCTATCCACCACAAGAAGTGTTAGACAAACTTTATATTGGTGAAATTCGTCCTTTGAAAATTCAGCGCGTATTAACCCGTGTTTGGACCAAAGTGAAGTCAGGACAATAGTCGATAGGGGGCAAGCCTAGCTTGCCCCCAGCTTGGCAAACTTCTATGTCCAATCCTATGCATAGTTAATCCACGTATAGGATTTGACACAGTTTGTTTAACCACTTTTCATTCATTAATCGTGTTGAACCTAGAGTTTGAGCGTATCTACGCCTCATTTTCGGGTGGAGAAGTACTATGGCAATCACCTCGAGCGTCACCAATAAACCGACAACAAAGACGCAAGAAAAAGTACTGCTCAAGATTGAGCGGGTAAGCAAATTATTCGATGACGTGCGGGCTGTCGACGATGTGTCATTAACTATCAATAAAGGCGAAATTTTTGCCTTACTTGGCGGCTCGGGCTCGGGTAAGTCAACACTACTGCGCATGTTGGCGGGTTTTGAAAAGCCCACCTCTGGCCGTATTTTCCTTGATGGGGAAGATATCACCGATTTACCGCCATACGAACGTCCCATCAATATGATGTTTCAATCCTATGCTTTGTTTCCCCACATGACAGTGGCACAAAACATTGCATTTGGTTTGAAGCAAGACAAGCTGCCTAAAGCCGAAATTGAACAGCGTGTGCAAGATATGCTGAAACTCGTGCATATGGAGCAATACGGTAAGCGTAAACCGCATCAGTTATCTGGTGGTCAGCGCCAGCGTGTTGCACTGGCCCGTTCATTGGCGAAACGACCTAAATTATTACTGCTCGATGAGCCTATGGGCGCATTGGATAAAAAACTGCGTACCCAAATGCAGCTAGAAGTGGTTGAAATCCTTGAGCGTGTCGGCGTGACCTGCGTGATGGTGACCCACGATCAGGAAGAAGCCATGACAATGGCTGGTCGAATTTCGATCATGAGTGATGGTTGGATTGCTCAAACTGGCTCGCCAATGGATATTTACGAAAGCCCGAACAGTCGTATGATTGCCGAGTTTATCGGTACTGTGAATTTGTTTGGTGGCGCGATTGAAGTGGATGAAGTCGACCATCTGATCATTAAATCTAATGATTTGGCTCAACCTTTCTATGTCGGTTATGGCGTCACGACTAACGTTGAAGATAAGAATGTTTGGCTAGCAGTGCGTCCCGAAAAGACCATTATTAGCCGTGAACAGCCTGAAGGTCAGTACAACTGGGCGAAAGGAATCGTGCATGATATCGCGTATTTAGGCGGTATTTCAGTCTATTACATTCGTTTAGAGAATGGTCAAATCGTACAGTGCAGTATGACTAACCGTGAACGCCGCGCCGATCATGCCACATGGGATGACGAAGTGTTCATTAGTTGGGAGGACACCAGTGGCGTGGTGTTGAGATCATGAAGAAACCCATTAAATTTAAGTGGCTTAAGGGCCGCTTCTGGACCATAGGTATTCCCTACGCTTGGCTGCTGCTGTTTTTTGCCTTACCGTTTGCGATTGTCCTTAAACTGAGTTTTTCGACGGCGGCGATTGCTATCCCGCCCTATGAAGCAACATTCCAATATGCTGACGATGTATTAAATATCTTCCTGCATTTGGGTAACTATTTGATGTTGCTCGATGATTCGCTATATTACATGGCTTATCTCAGCTCATTGAAAATGGCGTTAATTTCGACCTTGGGCTGCTTGATTATTGGCTACCCAATGGCCTATGCCATTGCCCGTGCCCCTGCGCGGTTGCAAACCGTGCTGCTGCTGTTAGTTATGTTGCCTTCTTGGACCTCATTTTTAATCCGTGTTTACGCTTGGATGGGGATCTTAAGTAACACAGGGATCATTAACAATTCACTGATGTGGTTGGGGATTATTTCTGAGCCGTTACAGATCCTCAATACCAATATTGCAGTGTATATCGGCATCATCTATGCGTATTTACCCTTTATGATTCTGCCCTTGTACGCCACCTTAGTGAAACTTGATATGAGTTTGATTGAAGCTGCGTCTGACTTAGGTTCGAGCCGTTTGAATACCTTCTGGAAAATTACTTTCCCGCTGTCAAAAAGTGGTGTGATTGCTGGTTCTATGCTGGTGTTTATTCCTGCCGTGGGTGAGTTTGTGATCCCAGAGCTACTCGGTGGTCCCGATTCCTTGATGATAGGTCGAGTGTTATGGCAAGAGTTTTTCAATAACCGCGACTGGCCTGTGGCTTCGTCACTGGCGATTGTGATGTTGGGTCTATTGATTATTCCGATCACTTTATTCCATCGCTATCAGGCGCGTAGTTTGGAGAAAGACCTATGAAAAAATTAAGCTTTTCTTCAGTGATGCTCTGGTTTGGCTTGTTTTTCTTGTATGCACCTATGTTAGTGCTGGTGATTTATTCCTTTAACGACTCTAAATTAGTGACGGTATGGGGAGGATTTTCCCCTAAATGGTATGGTGAATTATTTCAAGATCAACAGATTTTAGATGCGGTATGGACCAGCCTGCGGATAGCGTTTTATAGCTCAACTATGGCGGTCATTATCGGTACTATGGCAGCCTTTGTGATGACACGCTTTAAGCGTTCATGGGCAAAACTGACCCTGTCGAACATGATTACTGCACCGCTGGTAATGCCTGAAGTGATCACTGGTCTGTCTTTGCTTTTACTGTTTGTGCACATGGCAGATTTGTTGGGCTGGCCCAGAGAGCGTGGCATGATGACAGTGTGGATTGCACACTCAACATTTTGTGCTGCCTATGTGGCGGTGGTGGTGTCTTCAAGATTGCGCGAGCTTGATATGTCAATCGAAGAGGCGGCAATGGACTTAGGGGCAACACCGCTCAAGACTTTCTTCTTGATCACTGTGCCTATGATTTCGCCGGCGCTGGTGGCGGGTTGGTTGTTGTCATTCAGTTTGTCCTTAGACGATTTAGTGATCGCAAGTTTTGCCTCAGGCCCTGGTGCAACGACCTTGCCTATGGTGGTGTTCTCTTCGGTACGTTTAGGGGTTTCTCCTAAGATCAATGCCTTAGCGACGCTGATCATACTGTGTGTTTCACTCATCGCTTTCCTTTCTTGGTATATGGCAAGACGGGCAGAGAAACGCGACCGTACACCAATGAACTAGTTAGTTTAATTTGGGGATGGCTTTGGTATTGCTAAAGCCATCCTTGATATTTGTCACCGCTCCCATCACCCGCTTTGCTTTGCAGGCTAGTCCTGTTACTCAAGATCACCAGAATTGAATCACTGAGCTAAAAATAATCGCGTGTTTGATATATCAAACAAAATGTAAATTATTGCGCTTTTCTGGCTAGTGTTTCGTTTTATGAAGGTGTAGGATGTGATGGCTGTTTAAAATAATGAACATTAGAATTCAAGGGAACAACATGTCTGCTATAGCTCACGCTGGATCATATTATGCGGCATCGGCCAACGATAAGGTTGAACGTCCGCGTCTACAGGAATCGATTGAAGCCGATGTTTGTGTGATTGGCGCAGGTTATACAGGCCTTTCTGCCGCGCTGCATTTATTAGAATCTGGCATGAGTGTGGTGGTATTAGAAGCTGCTCGCATTGGCTGGGGCGCCTCGGGCCGTAATGGCGGACAAATCGTTAATAGTTATAGCCGTGACATTGATACTATTGAAAAAACAGTCGGTAAAGAACAAGGTAAACTCTTTGGCCAAATGGCCTTTGAGGGCGGGCAAATCATCCGCGATCGTATTGCTAAGTATAATATTCAATGCGATCTAAAAGATGGCGGCGTGTTTGCCGCGATGAACGAAAAGCAAATGGGCCATCTACGCCATCAAAAACAACTGTGGGAAAGCCACGGCCATGTTAATCAGCTCGAACTTCTCGATGCTAAAGGTATTCGCGGTGTGGTAAATACTGAGCGTTATGTCGGTGGTCTACTCGATAAAAGCGGCGGCCATATTCACCCGCTTAATTTAGCCCTAGGCGAAGCGCGCGCGGTTGAATCCCTCGGTGGTAAGATTTATGAAGACTCAGCGGTGTTGAGTGTCGATGAAGGCGATAGCCCTGTTGTGCATACGGCGCAGGGCAGTGTGAAAGCCAAGTTTGTGGTGGTGGCGGGTAACGCCTATTTAGGTAAGTTAATGCCGGAGCTGCAGGCGAAATCTATGCCCTGCGGCACGCAAGTGATTACCACAGAGCCTTTGAGTGCCGATCTGGCTGCGAGCTTATTACCACATGATTACTGCGTCGAAGATTGTAACTATCTGCTCGATTATTTTCGTCTGTCTGGTGACAAGCGGATGATTTACGGCGGCGGCGTAGTGTATGGCGCCCGCGATCCGGCGGATATCAAATCGATCATTATTCCTAACATGCTCAAAACCTTCCCACAATTAAAGGATGTGAAGATCGATTATGCGTGGACGGGTAACTTCCTACTGACGCTGTCGCGCCTGCCACAGGTCGGTCGTATCGGTAAGAACATCTATTATTCACAGGGTTGCAGTGGCCACGGTGTCACTTATACCCATCTGGCAGGCAAGTTACTGGCTGAAATGCTCAACGGCCAAGCCACGCGCTTCGATGCCTTTGCTGCATTGCCACATTATCCTTTCCCCGGCGGTCACGCACTTCGCGTCCCTTTTAGTGCTATCGGAGCTTGGTATTACACGTTAAGAGACAAACTAGGTCTTTAACATCATCACTTTTAAGAAGCTAGGTAGCTTCATAATACGAGGAAATCCTTGTGCAATTAAATGATCCGAGTTTGCTACGTCAACAGTCTTTTATTAATGGTCAATGGTGTGATGCCGTTTCTGGTGACACGCTAAAGGTGGTTAATCCCGCAACCAATGCCCTGATTGGCTACGTTCCTAATATGGGACAAGTTGAAACTGAAATGGCGATTAAGGCGGCAGAAGCGGCTTTACCTGCATGGCGAGCGCTCACAGCCAAAGAGCGCGGCGCTAAGTTAAGACGTTGGTTTGAATTACTCAATGAAAACAGTGATGACTTAGCATTGCTCATGACGACTGAGCAGGGTAAACCGCTGGCAGAAGCGAAAGGTGAAGTAACCTATGCCGCTTCGTTTATCGAGTGGTTTGCCGAAGAAGCTAAACGTATTTATGGCGATACCATTCCTGGGCATCAAGGGGATAAGCGCTTGATAGTAATTAAGCAGCCTGTCGGTGTAACCGCCGCGATTACGCCGTGGAACTTTCCTGCTGCTATGATCACCCGCAAAGCCGCTCCAGCGTTAGCTGCGGGTTGCACTATGGTGGTAAAACCTGCGCACCAAACACCCTTTACCGCATTAGCGATGGCTGAACTTGCTAAGCGTGCCGGTATTCCTGCGGGCGTATTTAGTGTGTTAACGGGTGATGCGGTGCAGATTGGTAATGAAATGTGCAGCAACCCGATAGTGCGTAAGCTGTCTTTCACTGGCTCAACCAATATCGGTATTAAATTAATGGCGCAATGTGCGCCTACCTTAAAAAAACTGTCGCTAGAGCTTGGCGGCAATGCACCATTTATCGTATTTAACGATGCCAATATTGATGCGGCCGTTGAAGGCGCCATGATTGCTAAATATCGTAATGCTGGCCAAACCTGCGTCTGTGCTAACCGTATTTATGTACAAGACGGCGTATACGATGAATTCGCCTTAAAACTCAGCACTGCAGTGGGCAAGCTTAAGGTTGGAGAGGGCATTAACGAGGGCGTCACTACGGGTCCGTTGATCAATGCTGCCGCAGTCGAGAAAGTACAAAGTCACCTTATCGATGCTATCGCTAAAGGCGCCTCTGTGCTCGCGGGCGGCAAAGTTCATGATCTTGGCGGTAATTTCTTCGAGCCAACCGTACTCACTAACGTTGATAAAAGTATGCGTGTTGCCCGCGAAGAAACCTTTGGTCCACTCGCGCCGCTGTTTAAATTCAGCGATGTCGACGATGTGATCAAACAAGCTAATGATACTGAATTTGGCCTCGCCGCCTATTTCTATGGCCGCGATATTTCATTGGTGTGGAAAGTCGCCGAAGCCTTGGAATATGGCATGGTTGGGGTCAACACTGGCTTGATTTCGACGGAAGTCGCACCTTTTGGCGGGATGAAATCTTCAGGGCTTGGCCGTGAAGGCTCTAAGTTCGGTATCGAAGAATATCTAGAAATTAAATATATCTGTATGTCCGTTTAATACGGCCCGATTTGGCGAGTGAGGAAGACTAAATGACAACAACCAATGATTCATTGATGGCACGTCGCCAAGCCGCAGTTGCGGGTGGTGTCGGGCAAATTCACCCTATTTTTACCGCCCGCGCCGAAAATGCGACTGTGTGGGATGTTGAAGGTCGCGAGTTTATCGATTTTGCGGGCGGCATTGCCGTGCTCAATACGGGCCACCTTCATCCTAAAGTGAAGGCGGCGGTTGCGGCTCAGCTGGATAATTTTTCCCATACCTGTTTTATGGTGCTCGGCTACGAGAGCTATATCCAAGTATGTGAAAAGCTCAATCAACTGGTTCCTGGGGATTTTGCCAAGAAGACGGCACTATTCACTAGTGGTTCAGAAGCGGTTGAAAACGCAGTTAAAGTGGCGCGTGCCTATACCAAACGTGCTGGCGTGATTGCGTTTACCTCGGGCTACCATGGTCGCACTATTGCGGCCTTGGCATTGACCGGAAAAGTCGCGCCTTACAGTAAAGGTATGGGACTGATGTCGGCGAATGTGTTCCGCGCCGAGTTCCCGTGCGAAATGCATGGCGTGTCCGATGATGATGCTATGGCCTCGATTGAACGTATCTTTAAAAATGATGCCGAGCCGAGTGATATCGCCGCCATTATTTTAGAGCCAGTGCAGGGCGAGGGCGGTTTCTACGCCGCATCGCCCGCCTTTATGCAACGTTTACGCGCACTATGCGACCGTGAAGGTATTATGCTGATCGCCGATGAAGTGCAAACGGGCGCGGGCCGTACTGGTACTTTCTTCGCAATGGAGCAAATGGGGGTTGCTGCGGATATCACCACCTTTGCCAAATCTATTGCGGGTGGTTTCCCCCTTTCTGGCATTACTGGTCGCGCCGAGGTAATGGATGCAATTGGCCCCGGTGGCTTAGGTGGCACCTATGGCGGCAGTCCGTTAGCCTGCGCCGCTGCGCTTGCTGTCATTGAAGTGTTTGAAGAAGAAAAGTTGCTAGAAAGGGCTAATGCCATTGGTGAGCGCATTAAGTCTGCCCTAAATGTGATGCAGGTCGAACATCCACAAATCGCCGATGTGCGTGGTTTAGGCGCTATGATCGCCATCGAATTGATGGAAGAGGGTAAACCTGCACCGCACTATTGCGCGCAAGTGTTGGCTGAAGCTCGTAACCGTGGATTGATTTTATTATCTTGCGGTACTTACGGTAATGTGCTGCGTATTTTGGTGCCATTAACGGCGCCGGATGCACAAATTGATGCAGGCCTTGGTATTCTTAACGCCAGCTTTAATGCCGTACTGAAAAGCTAATATCACTTTGATATAAAAACAGTTTTAGATAAAAGCTTTGCCCAATAAAAATCCCGCTTCGGCGGGATTTTTATTGGGGCGATTGTTTTGGAATTGGCTGTTTTTACTGCCAGTGACTTTCAGCACTCATCAGTTAAATGAATCGCTATTTTTTAATCTCCATTAGGATCTGCAGCGCTTTTTTGCGTTTATCAAGGTCATACAAGTCGTTGGTAAAAATAAACTCATTCACGCCGAGTTCTTTTACGATCATTTCCAAGCGATGCTTAATCGTCGCTGGGCCACCAGTAACTGATAAACCTAAGAAATTATCGACATAGGTTTCTTCTTGCGCACTCCATAAGCCATCCATAGTATCAACCGGTGGCTTTAGCCATAACTCGTGACCACGGATAAGTGCCAGCACGCGCTGTTTCGAGGTTGTGCCCAGAAATTGCGCTTCTTCATCAGTGTCGGCGGCAACGAGCGGCAAACCTAACATCACATACGGCTTATCAAGCACTTGAGAAGGTTTAAAGTCGCGGCGATAGATTTCAATCGCATCGTAGAGAAAGCGTGGTGCAAAGTGGCCCGCAAACACATAGGGTAAACCGCGCTGCGCCGCTAACTGCGCGCTAAAGAGACTCGAGCCCAATAACCAAATCGGCACATTAGTACCTTCTCCGGGAATCGCTCGCACCGCATGACGACCATTGTAAGGGCCAAGTAGAGTTTGTAATTCACTGACTTCTTCAGGGAATTGTTCGGCGCGACTGGTATCACGGTTCAGTGCTCGGCTGGTAATTTGATCGCTGCCGGGCGCGCGGCCCAGTCCTAAATCGATTCGACCAGGATATAAGCTTTCAAGGGTACCGAACTGTTCGGCGACCACTAAAGGCGCATGGTTTGGCAGCATAATCCCACCCGCGCCGACGCGAATACGCTGAGTATTGCCAGCAATATAGCCAATTAATACCGAGGTCGCCGCGCTAGCGATACCGGGCATATTATGGTGTTCGGCAAACCAAAAACGATTAAAGCCGAGTCTGTCGGCTTCCTTGGCATACTGCAAACTGCTGTGCAGTGTTTCACCCACGGTTGAGCCTTGGCGCATGGGCGCGAGTTCCAATAGCGAGAAGGGAATATCGGCCAATATTGATG
The DNA here is from genome assembly GCF_025654335.1 of Shewanella sp. SM21. Classification (NCBI taxonomy): domain Bacteria; kingdom Pseudomonadati; phylum Pseudomonadota; class Gammaproteobacteria; order Alteromonadales; family Shewanellaceae; genus Shewanella; species Shewanella sp. SM21. The sequence continues at coordinate 418,309 of NZ_JAKKRL010000001.1, read as the reverse complement.
TCTGTTCTGACATAGTGTCTCCAAGTGACTGCCGTTTTTGCTAGCGACAACAAGAGGCGCTAACTGTGTTAGTCGCATAGCGAAGAACAAGCGTTAACGGCTCAGTCTTGATGAATAAAAGGTATTCAGTGATATTGATATGGGGCTAAGTACCGCGCTTCTCAAGCTTGAACGGCTAACTCTTTACCCTTCGTTATTTCATTAATCATGTTAATTTGAGTTTGCACTTGAGCAGCGCTATTAAATCGAGTGCGTCTAGGTTCATACTTGCTTTGTAACAAATCGAGACGGTGAAGTCATCCCAGCGTGAGGGACGATAATGTGGAACTGAAGATCTTATTCTCAGCAACTCAGCGCTAGGCCTGTCACTGCGGGATTGGGTGAGGTTTGCTACAGCTCATTTGGTTATGAGTTGCAACACAAGGGTATAACTAAGTGAAGTGATAAAAAACTGCCGATAGCAGGGCTATCGGCAGTTAATGTTATGCAATAGATAAATCGCTATCGTCAGTCGAGCATTACTGCTCGGCTTTCACATCCCGTAGCGATGCTGCAGCACTTTCATTAATATCATGATCAGCAGCATTGTTATGTGAATGGTGAGTCTCAGTCAGGCGACGCATCAGAGGTAATACCGCAAGTGCGATAAAGGTACAAACCACAGCAGCTATACCTAGTTTATTAAACAGACTTGTGTATACGGGTAAGGTTTGCAGTGGGTCGACTAAATCTTTGGGGACACTGGCAAAGTTAGCAACCACACCGCCCAGATACTGTGAAATACCTGATGCGACGAAATAGGCACCCATCATAAAGCCGCCCATGCGTGCAGGTACGTAGCGAGCAATCATGGCAAGTCCAAGACCACTCACCAGCAATTCCCCTAAAGAGTAAGAGGCATAGCCCCAGATCATGATCCATGAAGAGGTTTTACCATTGACGGCAAATTGGCCCGCAAAGCCATAGATAAAGAAGCCAATCGCCACAACGGCAAAACCGAGAGCAAACTTCGCCGCGATAGAAAAGTCTTTATCATTGCGTCCAGCCCACGAATAGCTCCATGCGAGTACTGGACTTAATACCATAATCCATAATGGATTTAATGCTTGGAACTGGGCAGGTGACCAAGTCCACAAGTGGGTACCAAAAACTTGAAAATCCCAATCCACGTTACGCAGGGCAAACAGCGCGAGTGACGTTGACATTTGTTGATAGAAAATAAAGAAGAACACGGTTTGCACGGTAAGGATCAGTGCTGCAATCAGTCCCGCTCTTTCACTGGTTTCGCTGGTGCGGATCAAGTGGAAGAAGATTGCCAATACGGCTACGCCTGCTGCATAAACGAAGACGCGCGCAACAGCTTCGTATTCAAGAATAATGGCTGAAGCGACAACCGACAATGCGGATAGACCCAATACAATCGCGAGGTTTTTCTTGTTCACTGGGCGAGTGTCTGGCTCAGAACCGTAATGGACTAGACTCTTACGCATGAGTGCATAGTTACCTAACCCCACCAATATACCGACACAGCACACGGCAAAGGCTGCGTGCCAGCCAAATTCGTTACCATACTGGGCGTTAACGTAATCTTTAATCCAAGGCGTGAGCAACATAGAGAAGGTCGAACCCACGTTTACCGCCATGTAATAGATGGTAAAAGCACTGTCGATTTTAGAATCGTCACCTTCATAGATTTTACGGACTAAGTTACCCGCATTCGGCTTGAATAGGCCGTTACCGACCACAATCACGCCGAGCGCTGAAAACATAAACCACGTATTTTCAGTGGGTACGGCCATTAGTGCATAACCCAGAGAGAGGATCCCCGCACCGAGCAGCATAGTGCGTTTGGTGCCGAGAATTTTATCCCCAACCCAGCCACCAATCGCCGGTGATACATAAATAAGTGCCGCACAGGCACTCCATACTAAGTTTGCACGTGAGTCATCAAAGCCAAGGCGCTGCACCATAAAGTACACAATCAGCGCTTGCATGCCGTAATAACCAAAGCGTTCCCATAATTCGATAAGAGACACAGTCATAAATGAATGTGTTTTACTTACCGGAGCAGTCCCAATAGTCATATCGCTTGCTTCCAACATTGTTGTTTTAATATTTGAGCTCAAAAGTATAAGGCGATAACCAATTCAAACCAATGGCAGACATAGGCAAAAACAGACTTTGTTACAAATGACCTTATCAATTTTAAGGTGGATTTAAGCGGAGACAGTTCTATCCAAGTTTTTCTGCTGCGGATAAATCAAGGAACATTCGCAGTACTATCGGATAAGCAGATAATGGCATGTGCGGGTATGCGCTATGGTGTATTTAAATACATTGAGGTTGATTGCTGTTTGTCCAGCAGGCATAGTGCGCTTGGAAATTCTAATGTAGATAACTTTAAAACGAAAAGTTCTACTTAGCAGCGTCTCTACAGTTGCAGATATGCATCAGGTTGTTAATGCACCGCTTTGCGTTAAATATATTTAAACGGAGTATATGAATGTTACGAATTGGTATCGATCTTGGTGGCACAAAAATCGAGGTAGTCGCATTAGATAGCGATGGTAACGAAGTCTTTCGTAAACGCATCCCGACACCGAGAGAATATGTTGCGACAGTCAATGCTTTGGTTGCATTGGTAACTGAAGTCGAAGACAGCCTGCAGCAAACCGCCACTATCGGAATAGGTATTCCTGGGGTTGTTTCTCCTTTTACTGGCCTAGTAAAAAACGCTAATTCAACTTGGATCAATGGTCATCCACTTGATGTGGATCTGGGGACTCGATTAAATCGTAAAGTAAAAATTGCTAATGATGCGAACTGTTTTGCCGTATCAGAAGCGGTAGATGGCGCTGCCGCAGGAAAGTCAGTTGTATTTGGTGCCATTATTGGAACGGGATGTGGTGCTGGTATCGCAATTAAAGGCCAAGTACATGATGGTGGCAATGGTATTGGTGGTGAGTGGGGCCATAATCCTTTACCGTGGATGAAAGCCGATGAATTTAATACCACGACGTGTTTTTGTGGTAATAGAGACTGTATCGAAACGTTTATATCTGGAACAGGCTTTGTTCGCGACTTTCGCGCTGCGGGCGGTATTGCTGACAGCGGTATTGAAATTGCCCAAATGATGCAAGCGGGAGATCCGCTGGCAACTCAAGCATTTAACCGCTTTATTGATCGTTTAGCCCGTTCATTGGCCCATGTGATCAATATGATGGATCCTGATGTTATCGTCCTTGGTGGCGGCGTGTCTAACATCGATGCTATTTATACCGAATTACCGAAAATTTTGCCGCTCTATGTGGTTGGCCGAGAGTGCCACACACCCGTTGTTAAAAATTATTATGGTGCTTCATCTGGGGTGCGTGGCGCCGCTTGGTTGTGGGGACGCTAATCCTAGACTCAATCAAGAATAGTGTTTGATATTAAAGGCTGAATTCATTTATTTGAATTTGGCCTTTTTTTGATTTAGTCATTCAAAAGTTTTACATTTCATTGACAACTCTTTATCTTAAGTACTGGTAATTCTTACCCTAAGTGCTATTTTTAATGCTGTATAGAAAGTATAAAAATAAAGTAGATCAAAATAATTACGCTATTGTCGTTCTCTTGGGAGTTTACTAGATGAAGCATTTGTCCATCAGTACTAAGTTGTTGTGGATTACATCAGCATTATTTTTATCGATAGTGGCTATTTTATCTATCAGTTTATGGTGGACACTGTCGGCTCAAAACGCGCAATTATCGGATCAAGTTCAAAATACCCTACAAACTGAAACGCGGGATAAACTCGAAGCCCGCGCCGGTGAATATGGTGAAATGGTCGCTGGATTTATTAACGAAGCCTATCGTATTCCTTACTCTTTTGCCGGTATGGTGGAGAGTACAGCAGAAGAACTTCCCTTAAAGCGTGATCGTTTAGAACTCACTGTGGCGGCTGTGCTTAAGAAGAATGCGCAAGTTTCCTCCATGTATGCCCAGTTTGAACCTAATGGTTATGATGGGCTCGATACTGAGTTTCTGAATATTAATTCCAGCCACAGTGTAACGACATCAGGTGCCCTAGAGGTTTACTATACCCGTGATGACAATGGCACTGTTGCACATCAACAGGTTGAAGATTCGTCAGAAAAATACCTTACTAGCCTAAATGAATTTGGGATCCGTGATGCAGAATGGTATTTATGCGGTAAAGAAACCTTAAAGCCCTGTCTAATGGAGCCGTATTTATACGAAATCACTCCCGGTAACAAAGCATTAATGACCTCGCTAACTGTTCCAGTGCTTAAGCATAAACAGTTTATCGGTGTGGTCGGTGTTGATTTAAACTTACCCGTCTTTCAAACTCTTATCGATAAGTTATCTAAGAGCCTCTACGATGGGCAAGCGAAAGTAACTTTATTGAGTACCCGAGGTTTAGTGGTTGCAGCAAGTCATTACAGTAAAAAGGCCCGTCCTTTAGCTGAGTCAATAAATCCAGCTATTGCTTCACAAATTATCTCGTTACACAAGAACTCGGGTTACATGGTTAACAATGATGAAATTATTGTTGCCTACCCAATTAAGATCCCTTTAGCGAATGCCGAGTGGTCCTTAGTGATCCAAGTGCCGACTGCGCAGGCGTACAAGAGTTCGATTGTGTTAAATAATGACATGGATGAAATGGCAACTTCCTTGGGAAGTTTGTTGCTCATGGTCGGTGTTGTCGTGTCGATTGCTGCTGTGATTACGATTAGCCTAGTGATCCGTAGCATTATTTCACCCTTAAAGATGATCCAAGGCCGTGTAGAACACTTGGCAAGCGCTGATGGCGATTTAACGCAATCGATAGAAGTGGACTCCCATGCAGAGTTGATTGCGTTAGCAAAAGGTTTCAACTCCTTTATTTATAAACTGAAAAACTTGATTGCCGAACTTAAAACCCTCGCGAGTCGTTCTCAGGAAGAAAGCCAAGCTTCAGCGAAAATTGCCCAGCTCACGCGTGATAGTGTCAATCGTCAATATGGTGAAATTGAGAGTGTGGTAACGGCCGTAAACCAAATGAGTGCCACCGCACTTGAGGTTGCTAAGGCGTCTGAGCAAACCGCTGCAGAAACAGAAGCTATGTCACGCAACATTCGTCACAGTGAAGAAAGTCTGACTAAGGCGATGGGCTTTGTGGCGACTATGTCTAAAGAGTCAATGGAAGCTAAGCTGGCCGTGAGTAAAGTCGCAGACAGCAGTATGAATATTAGTCGTATTCTTGAGGTGATCAGTTCCATTGCCGCACAAACAAACCTGCTGGCATTAAATGCGGCGATTGAAGCGGCGAGGGCGGGTGAACAAGGACGGGGTTTTGCAGTGGTGGCTGACGAAGTCCGTGCGCTGGCATCTAAGACTCAAAGCTCGACGAATGATATTAGTACTCTTATCGATGCACTGCAAAAAGAAGTTCAAAGTGCTTCTGGCATCATAGATAAAGGCGCTGAACGGGCACAAATGGCCGTATCTCAAACTGAGCAAGCGCTGAACTCATTGAACTCTATGGTGAGTCAGATTGAAGAAATTTCTGGCCAAGTGACCCATATCGCGGCAGCAGCAGAAGAGCAGAGCGCGGTGACTGAAGAGGTTAATCGCAATATTACAGGCATTTCTGATTCGGCTTCTGAACTTGCGCGTCTTGCGGGTGAAGCACAGCAAAGCAGTGTAGTTTTAGCAAACTTAGTGAAGCAGCAACATGAGCAGTTAGGCAAGTTAAAAACCTAGCACTCAGATATTTGTGGAATTAGCTCATTGATTTTAAATAGGCTCTTTGATTGTGTTGCTGCTTAACACTTATCAAAGAGCCTATTTTTATGGATATTTAAATAACATCGAATAGGCTAAAAATTTAAAACACTTCAGCGAGGGGAGTGTGTAAATACACGGATATTGTGTGATAACTAGCGGAGATCAGTTTTTAGATACAAAAAAGCCCATTGAATAAATGGGCTTTTTTGTTGAATCGGGTGGTGGCCCCTCACGGACTTGAACCGTGGACCTAACGATTATGAGTCGTGTGCTCTAACCAACTGAGCTAAGGGGCCGACTTAAGGTAATCGTCATTACCTGAAGCGGGAGGAAGTATACTAAGCTTACTTACGCTTGTCACCCGTGTTTTGGCTGGAAATTCACGCAACTGATTCAATTGGTTATCTGTTAATCAACTTAAATGCTATCGTTGCCTAAATTTAAGGCTTCGATACTGTGCTTGTGCATAAATTGAGGTGATAAAGACAATAAAAAGCCCTGCATGGGCAGGGCTTCAACCCATCTTAGATGACTTTAGGCTTGTAACAGCCTATTCATCTAGGAACGATTTTAAGATTTCTGAGCGTGAAGGGTGACGCAGTTTGCGCAGTGCCTTAGCTTCAATCTGACGAATACGTTCACGGGTCACGTCGAACTGTTTACCCACTTCTTCAAGTGTGTGGTCAGTGTTCATATCGATACCAAAACGCATACGCAGTACTTTCGCTTCACGGGCGGTTAGACCTGCTAACACTTCGTGAGTGGCGTTTTTCAAGCTTTCGCTGGTCGCTGAATCCAGTGGTAATTCGAGGGTAGTATCCTCGATAAAATCACCTAAATGCGAATCTTCATCGTCACCGATTGGGGTTTCCATGGAGATAGGTTCTTTAGCGATTTTCAGTACCTTACGGATCTTATCTTCCGGCATCATCATACGCTCAGCCAGTTCTTCAGGTGAAGGCTCGCGGCCCATTTCCTGTAGCATTTGGCGAGAGATACGGTTCAGCTTGTTGATCGTTTCGATCATATGTACTGGAATACGAATCGTGCGCGCTTGGTCGGCAATAGAGCGAGTAATCGCCTGACGGATCCACCAAGTAGCATAGGTCGAAAATTTGTAACCACGACGGTATTCGAATTTATCTACGGCTTTCATTAAGCCAATGTTACCTTCTTGGATTAAGTCCAAGAATTGCAGACCACGGTTGGTGTATTTCTTCGCGATAGAAATTACCAGACGTAAGTTGGCTTCAACCATTTCTTTTTTCGCACGGCGAGCTTTGGCTTCACCGATTGACATGCGACGGTTGATGTCTTTTATGGCAGAAATTGCTAAGCCGGTTTCTTCTTCAACTGCTGCAAGCTTGGTACGACAACGAATGACGTCATCTTCAACCATTCTTAGGCCTTCGGCATAAGGTTTCGTTGAGGCTTTCTCAGTGTTGAACCAATCGAGGTTGGTTTCGTTGCCAGTGAAGAATTTGACGAAGTTTTTCTTCGGCATTTTGGCTTGTTCAACGCACAGTTTTAATACTAAACGTTCTTGAACACGTACGCGGTCCATCATAGTGCGCATGCTTTTGACTAAACGGTCAAACTGCTTAGGCACTAAGCGGAATTCTTTGAAAATTTCGCCGATTTCGAAGAGGGCTTTTACCGATTCAGGGTGTTCACGGCCCTTAGCTTCGATAATTTTCAGTGCGCTTTCGTAAGCGGCTCTGAGTTGACCGAATCTTTCTCGAGCTTCTTCAGGATCAGGCCCTTTGTTGCCTTCTTCTTCATCTTCGCTGTCATCGTCATCCTCTTCGTCATCTTCATCGTCCAGCTCTTCTTCAGATAATTCTGAGCCGATGTGAGTGGCGGTCGGGGCGACGTCATCTTCATCCGGGTTTACAAATCCAGAGATAATATCAGATAAGCGCAGTTCGTCGGCTTCAAATTGGTCGAATTGCTCAAGGATCATAGCGATCGCTTGTGGATATTCGGCGACTGAACTTTGAACTGTGTTGATGCCTTCTTCGATGCGTTTGGCGATAACAATTTCGCCTTCGCGGGTCAGAAGCTCAACGGTACCCATTTCACGCATGTACATGCGTACGGGATCGGTTGTGCGGCCAAGTTCGCTTTCTACTGTTGCCAGTGCTGCGGCGGCTTCTTCTGCTGCATCTTCGTCTGTGTTGTCTTCCGACATCATCATGTCATCGGCATCGGGGGCTTCTTCGAACACCCGGATACCCATGTCATTTATCATCTGGATAATATCTTCGATCTGGTCAGAATCGACCATGTCTGCAGGTAAGTGATCGTTCACTTCTGCATAGGTTAAGTAACCTTGCTCTTTACCTTTGGCAAGCAACAGCTTAAGTTGCGACTGCGGAGTATGATCCATAGATATCATCCAAGTTGGGAAACTGTTACAACGACGGACACTTAGCATAAGCCAAGTGTCGCGCAAATCGTCAATTATAGCCGTGTGCACATGTCTGTGCTAGTCACTGGGGTAGCGAATGAGGACATTTTTGCCTCAGTTTAACCCTTTCATGACTGAGATCAGCTTCGAGAGCTGCATCTTCTCTTCTTTTGTATGAGTCTGCTTTAGACTCAATTCCTGATATCGTTGTTCAATATATTGATTGTTCAACCAAACCAGGGTTTGTTTAAACTTTTCGAGCAAGTTTTCATCCGCCACTTGATGGTCCCATTGGGCCAATTTATGGAGAGTGCCGCTGTAAGGGTGCTCTCTGAATTGTTCAAGTAGTTGTGCGCTGTTTAACGTTTGCTCTCGAGTCATCTCCAATAACAGTGGCAGCAATTCTATGCCTGGCATCTGCAAGTGGGCGAGTGCGGGTTGTGGGGGTAAACCCATACCCAGTTTAGGATGTTGTACTAACAGTGCGATGGCGAGTCGCAATGGTGTACCGCGTCCTTTTAATCCTTTACTTGCCATTGGTTTAGCTTGTTTCACGCTAAAGCCTAGCTTCTTTTTCATATCTTCTGAGCTGTTCATTCCTAACTTGTGAGCTAAGTTCTCAAGCAGTAAATTTTGCAGCACAGTGTCTTGAATTTTTTCAATTAAGATAAAAGCTTGTTTCGCTAAGTTGCCTTTATCTGTACCGTATTTTGTCGCTAACGTGTCAAATAGAAACTCGGGTAGTGCAATGGCAGAGTCCATTAAGGTTTCAAATGCATCTTTACCAATTTTACGTACCATAGAATCAGGATCTTCGGCCTGAGGCAGGAACATAAATCGCACTTGATCGCCCGGCTTTAATAATGGCAATGCCGTTTCTAAGGCGCGCCATGCCGCTTCAGTACCTGCTCTGTCGCCGTCGTAACAGCAAATCACTTCTTTAGCGCTGCGCAGCAAAAGCTGAAATTGCTCTGCTGTGGTCGAGGTGCCTAATGATGCGACAGCATAATCGACGCCAAATTGCGCCAATGCCACCACATCCATATAGCCTTCAACGATCAGTACTTTGTCTGGATCGCGATAGCGCTGCTTTAGTTCATAGAGACCATAAAGCTCATTGCCCTTATGAAATATGGGCGTTTCTGGAGAATTCAAGTATTTGGGTGTGCCATCACCTAAAACTCTGCCACCAAAACCAATGACTCGTCCGCGCCTGTCGCGGATAGGAAACATGAGGCGGTCACGAAATCTGTCGTAACGTTTCCCACTGTCGTTGCTAATTAACATACCCGCAGTCAGTAACTTATCCTGCGCATCTTGATTCTGACGATAGCGGCCCAATAAGCCATCCCAACCGTCTGGCGCAAAGCCAATACCAAAATGTTCTACTACATCATCGGATAAACCACGATAGGCAAGATAATCGATAACTTTTTGTTTATCTTGGTGTTGTCTAAGTTGGTTTTGAAAGTAAAGGCTTGCTTCTTCCATGAGTTGATATAAGTCACGGCTTAAACCGTCATCATGTCGCTTGCCTGTGCCTTGTTCTCTGGGAACCTCTAATCCAAGCTGGCCCGCCAAATCTTCAATGGCATCAATAAAATCGAGTCGGTCATACTCCATCACAAAATCGATGGCGTTGCCGTGAGCACCGCAGCCAAAGCAATGATAGAACTGTTTATCACGGCTGACGGTAAACGAAGGTGATTTTTCGCTATGAAAAGGACAACAAGCCGAGTAGTTCTTACCCGCCTTTTTCAAGGGCACCTTACGATCGATAAGTTCGACTATGTCAGTGCGAGCGATTAGCTCATTGATAAAATCACGAGGTATTGCCATTGAGTGCTTAAAATCCCGCCTTGCGCGAATTTAAACAAACAAGCCGCGCATAGGCACGGCTTGTTCATACAGTGAAACGCTAATTATTGCAATTTAGCACGGATCATAGCGCCGATAGCGCCCATGTCTGCACGTCCTTGCACTTTAGATTTCAATGCTCCCATTACTTTGCCCATATCCGCCATGGCGGATGCACCTACTTCTACAATAGTTGCATCGATGAGCGCCGCGATTTCCGCCTCTGTAAGAGGGGTAGGCAGGAAAGCTTCAATAACTTGAATCTCTGCTGCTTCCACGTCGGCCAACTCGTTACGACCCGCTGCTTCAAATTGAGCAATCGAGTCACGACGTTGTTTCACCATTTTGGTTAAGACCGCTATAACCTGTTCATCAGTCAGAGATTCGCGGGTATCCACTTCAATCTGTTTGATGGCGGCTAATGCCATACGAATAGTGCTCAAGCGCGCCTTCTCTTTGGCGATCATGGCCTGTTTCATATGGTCTTTTAGCTGATCAATTAGGCTCATATGAGATTAATATAAACGTACGCGACGTGCGTTTTCGCGAGAAAGCTTCTTAGCTAAACGTTTAACTGCAGCTGCTTTTGCGCGCTTACGTGCAGTAGTTGGCTTCTCGTAGAATTCACGAGCACGCACGTCGGCTAAAATACCAGCTTTTTCACAAGAGCGCTTGAAACGACGCAGAGCTACGTCGAATGGTTCGTTTTCACGTACTTTAATAATTGGCATACGCCATCACCCCTTAGGTGTAGGTTGTTCTGGTTCAATTGCTCGAACCAAGTCTATTTAAAATGGTGCGGAATTTTATACCGAGACACCTAGGCTTGTAAAGCCCTAAAACTGAGCTCAGTCCTATAGTGGACTCAATATAGCCTGCGCGACTGGAGTAATCGAGCGCTTGCAGGTAGAATTGGCGCCCTTGAGTTAGCAATTGATGAGACACCATGCGGGTTTTAGGTATTGAAACATCCTGTGACGAGACAGGTATCGCCGTCTATGACGATGAACTGGGCTTATTATCTCATACTTTATACAGTCAGGTTAAGCTGCATGCTGACTATGGTGGTGTGGTGCCTGAGTTGGCGTCGCGTGACCATGTACGCAAAATTGTGCCGCTTATTCGTCAAGCGCTGAAAGATGCGAATACTGAAATGGCTGATCTCGATGGGATTGCCTATACCAAGGGCCCAGGTTTGATTGGTGCTTTGCTTGTTGGCGCCTGCGTGGGGCGGTCACTGGCGTTTGCTTGGGACAAGCCTGCTATTGGTGTGCATCATATGGAAGGACATCTACTGGCGCCTATGCTTGAAGATGATGCGCCCGAGTTCCCATTTGTGGCCTTATTAGTCTCTGGTGGCCATTCTATGTTGGTTAAAGTCGATGGAATTGGCCGCTATGAAGTATTAGGCGAGTCTGTTGATGATGCTGCGGGTGAAGCGTTTGATAAAACAGCTAAGTTAATGGGCTTGGATTACCCCGGCGGTCCGCGTTTAGCAAAGCTTGCTGCTAAAGGTTTACCAGCAGGTTATAAGTTTCCGCGGCCTATGACCGATAGGCCTGGACTCGATTTTAGCTTTTCGGGTCTAAAAACTTTTACCGCTAATACCATTGCTGCCGAACCTGACGATGAACAGACTCGTGCCAATATTGCTCGTGCTTTTGAAGAAGCTGTGGTTGATACGCTAGCGATTAAATGTCGCCGTGCACTGAAGCAAACAGGCTATAACCGCTTAGTGATCGCTGGTGGCGTGAGTGCTAATACGCGCTTAAGAGAAACCTTGGCCGAAATGATGAGTTCGCTTGGTGGACAAGTGTTTTATCCCCGTGGTGAGTTTTGTACCGATAACGGCGCCATGATTGCCTTTGCAGGATTGCAGCGTTTAAAGGCGGGGCAGCACGAAGATTTGGCGGTAAAAGGTCAGCCAAGATGGCCGTTAGATACCTTGCCACCTGTGGCATAAAACGCCTTTGATGTTGATAGGTTATGTTGAGACAAAAAAACTGCGCTTATAGCGCAGTTTTTTATTGGGATAATGTTGTCACATTAAGATTTTTTAGGTGTTTTTTTACGTGAAACTTTGGACTCTTCACCTTTAAGTAACCGTTGGATATTGTCTTTATGACGAATAATGATAAGCGTCGATAGCATGGCAACGGGAATGGTAAATCTGTCGTCTAACCACCAAGTATAAAGTGGTGCAAGTAAGGCCGTCAGAATGGCTGCAAGGGACGAGTAGCGGCTAATTAAGAGTAGAACAATCCAAGATGCCATTAAGCAAATGGCTAAATCATCGCCAATAGGCGCCATAGCACCAAAAGCCGTTGCGACACCTTTTCCCCCCTTAAATCCAAAAAATATGGGATAAATATGCCCAAGGCAGGCGGCGATAGCGATAAGCCCGAGTGATACTGCATCTATGCCCATCAGATAGGCTAAATAAGATGGCAGGGCGCCTTTGAGCATGTCAAAAAACAACACCATGGCAGCCGAACTCGCGCCGCCAATTCGCAGTACATTGGTAGCTCCCGGATTACCTGAACCCTGTAATCTTGGATCGGGTAAACCCCTCATTCTACAAACCAGCACAGCACTCGAGATTGAACCTGCCAAATAGGCGGCCAAAATCATCAAAAGTGTCAGTGTTAATGGACTCACATTGGTTTCCTTACGCGTCTTAAGGTATTATCGCGCAACAATTTAAAAAGCTGACTCAGTTGTCAATCCCGCTATAGGTTTGTGGAATAACTCGCCCATTTGAGGTTGAGATATTTTCTGAATGAGCAAATCCTTTTAGGGCGTTATCCTACTGTGGATTGGCTCGAGTAGAAAGCAAATTAGTTATCTGTCAGAAGATTGCGGATTATACAGCTAGGATCGCTTTTAGCTTATCAGACCTCATAGTAGTAAGTTAGTTGGAGAAAGCATGGATAAAGTACTTATACGGCAATTACGCGTTGATACTGTGATTGGTGTCTATGAGTGGGAAAAGACAATCCATCAGAGTCTGTTGCTAGATTTAGATATGGCGTGGGATAACAAACCTGCCGCCGCGACAGACGATTATCAATATGCGCTTTGCTATGAGACAGTTTCCAATCGATTAACAGAACTTATTACTGAGCATCCAATCGAGTTAATCGAAACGGTTGCCGAGCGCGTAGCGGATTGCTTACTTCAAGAATTTAACGTGACTTGGGTGAAAGTTGTCGTGATGAAGCCGGGGGCGGTAGCGACTGCCGCATCGGTTGGCGTTGAGATAGAGCGTTCACGTTAGATAAGAGTTTGATCAACTTGACTGTTGATTAAGAAATCATGTTTATCTTCAGATAAATCGGACATTGCATGGCACGTATTTATATCAGTCTAGGTAGCAATATCGAGCCTGAACAGCATCTGCAAGCGGGATTAATATCGCTGCGAGCGTGTTTTGGGCCGCTGCGCCTCTCTTCTATGTATGAAAGTGAAGCGGTAGGTTTTAGTGGCACTAACTTTTTGAATATGGTTGTTAGTGCTGAAACTGACCTTAATATTGCTGCGGTAGTTGCGCAGTTTAAGCAAATCGAGCAGAATCACGGCCGGCTTGTCGGGGCGAAGAAATTTAGCCCAAGAACTTTAGATTTAGACCTGCTGCTTTATGACCATGTGGTTTGTGAAACGCCCGTTACGCTCCCCCGTGCAGAGATAGTTAATAATGCCTTTGTGCTATGGCCATTAGCCGAGTTAGCGCCGGAATTGATTCATCCCGTGGTTGATAAAAGCTATGCCAGTTTGTGGCAAGAGTATGATAAAGAGTCACAGCGACTTTGGCCTGTGATGTTTGAATGGCCCCAAGGGCTGACGTTTTAATTTATTGATAGGATTGTCATGGATACGTTTCAGGTCATTATTTTAGCGCTTATTCAAGGGCTAACTGAGTTTTTACCTATTTCTAGTTCTGCTCACTTAATTCTGCCTGCTCAGCTTTTAGGCTGGGAAGATCAAGGTTTGTCATTCGACGTGGCGGTGAATACGGGGTCGTTATTTGCTGTGGTGATTTATTTTAGACACGAGTTATGGACTATGTTTAATGCTTGGGTTGCAAGCATTTTTAAAGGTCAGCAATCCGAAGACAGCAAGCTGGCATGGTGGATTATTCTGGCGACGTTACCCGCTGTATTTTTTGGTTTTATGGCTAAGGATTTTATTGCAACTCACCTACGTAATACAGAGGTTATCGCGGTCACGACAGTCGTTTTTGGTTTATTGCTGTGGTGGGCTGATAAGATGTCGCGCCGCGATTTAACAATCTATCAGACTGGATGGCGCAAAGCCTTGTTAATTGGTTTCGCCCAGGCGCTTGCTTTAATCCCTGGAACTTCACGTTCTGGTGCCACTATGACCGCGGCGCTAATGCTAGGTTTGAGTCGAGATGCTGCGGCTCGCTTTTCATTCTTAATGTCAGTGCCTGTGAGCTTAGGCGCGGCAATTTTAGTGGGTAAAGATTTGGCGGAAAGCGCGCTGCCAATTGATTATCAAGCATTGATCTTAGGCACTTTGATTTCCTTTGTTGCAGCTTATGCATGTATTCATTATTTCTTGAAAATCATCAGCCGCATGGGAATGACCCCGTTTGTTATTTACCGTTTGGCACTGGGTGCTGTGCTGTGTGGATTTATTTTTTTGTAGTCATTCCAGCTCAGTCATCATAGTGAAATTATGAATAATAGAATCGGGTCAAGTACCCGATTTTTGTTTTTGGAGCTTCCTCATTTTTCTGAAGCTTAACTTATTTTTGGAGCTTTATATGGGTCTCGAATATCAGTGTCCAACCTGCGGACTTGCGTTAAAACAACACAAAGCCTCCCAAGGTTTTTATTGTGCAAATAAGCATCATTTTGATCGAAATGAGCAAGGTTATTGGGTTTTTACTAAACCACAACGCCAAAAGCCGACAGGGGATTCGCGCGAGCAAGTTAGGGCTAAGCGTTTTCTTCTCGAATCAAGCATCTTTTCGCCTTTAATCGATAAATTGGCTGAGATAATCACCGGCTCTATCAAGCCTGACGCTTGTTTATTGGATTATGAATGCGCTGAGGGCTTCTATTTGCGTGCTTTAGCCTCCAAGTTGGCAGAGGTCGAAAATCCGCGAAACGTCCAGTACGTGGGTGTAGCGGACGCAGAAAATGCTATTTTTGCTGCAGCAAAAGCGCAGACTCCTGGGATCTTGTGTTTAAGTTCTTCTAAAAAATTACCCTTTGCCGATAATTGTGTGGATTTTATTACTGTTATTGATAGGCCGTTAAAGGGAAAAGAGTCTGTCAGGGTATTGAAAGACGATGGGACCATGTTACTGGTTATGCCTGGGCCACGACATCTATGGCAACTCAGAGAATATATTTATTCCAACTTGGCTGAAAAACCTTTCCAAGTGAATTTACCTTCAGCATTATTGGTAAAAGAAACTCAGTCACTGCGCTTTACTTTATCAGTTACAGGTGAACAGGCATTAACGTTATTGGATATGGCACCCTATGCGTGGCGTGCAACTGACAAGATGAAACACGATATTCAAGCTAATCATTTTGAGTTGCTAGAAATTGACTATGTATTAGTCTTAGCACATAAACGCGTGAGTGAATCGCTATAGGTTAAAACTTGCAGTCGATGCGGTTAATTTTAAGACAATTCATAGGCTTAGTTAGATGTTTTTTTGATGTTTTAAAAGGCTATATTACTCAAGTCTATGATTCTGTTTGACGTCTTTATGTTGTTTTTATGTTGTTTTTATGTTGTTTTTATGTTGTTTTTATGTTGTTTTTATGTTGGATAGGCTGAAGGTGTTATTATTTTTAACTTTAGGCCTATTTGTTCAGTGACAAATACAACCTTCTTATTGCCTTTGTTTCCCATATAGCCTCGATTTTTTTATCTATAGCTGTGCTTTAAATTAATAGCTTTCATTTCCCATAAATACATTTTTTATGATAAATGAGGCTGATTGTTAGGGATGCTTAAAAACGCAAACGAGAAGTTTAGATTAATAACGCGACTTTATTTAAAAGAGGGATAGCACTCGTTTATACAGAAGTATGCCAAGGCTAACTTTTAGGGGGGGAGGTAGGCGAATCGCCTTTAACATGCCTTTGGAAGTTTAAAATCAATTTAGCGATTTTGTATTGCCGCACTCGCTATTCTTTGCATGGCAATCTTGAATTGCAGGTATAAAAAAAGGCTTAGATTGATGTGCTTATCGCTTTCATCTTTCTTAAGCCTTTTGTCTTAACTTACTAAATAGTAAGCTAAATTACCTTTCATTACTTCTTGTAACGAGAAGCAACGTTGTCTAAACGGTCGTTTGCGCGTTTAGCTTCTGCTTGTGCGTCCATAGATGCTGCTTTTGCATCTTTAACGTCTGCAGACAGTTTGCTTTGCTCTGATTTCAGAGAACCAACATCAGCTGACAATTGATCAACTTTGTTGCCCAGAGTTGCAACGCTTTCTTCCAGAGCAGTAGTGTTCGCGCAACCACCTAGTAGGGCAGTCATTGCTAAACCAGCAATCATCAGTACTTTTTTGTTCATTGTAAAAAATCCCTTAAAATAGGTTGGATTTGAATGTTTCGTTACTTTGTAAGCGAAACTGCCTAATTATGACATAGCTATTTTAATTTGCTACGAATATTAATGTGTTTAACCACTATAGGCATATAAATTTTTTTTAAAAGCTTTTTTTCTATGTGATATCGACATTTCTAATCGTAAAAAGGGGCATTATTCACCATGCAGTGATGCACGACTTACAAATCCTTTACAAATTACTGGTTATCCATCGGCAGTTTTGTTTGCATTTTTTGTTTAAACTGACTGACGGCTTCAACTCGATGTAAATTTAAGGCTTGTTTTATTTCTGCGCCTTGGAAACCAGTGGCAATGATGGTGGCAATATCGACATTATTGGCGACAGTGAAGCACTGAGTTAAATACTCTCCCTGAGGATATGGGATGTTTTCAAATCCTGTGCGGCCACGCATATCTGCGGTGCAAGCTAATATAAGTTGCGTTAAGCGCTCTGGTTTACGCCAAAAGTCAGCTTTATCGAATATTTTAACGATAGTTTCGGCTCTGAGCTCGAATGCCTGATGGACGTTCTGATGTTGGTCGCTGACGAGCAACGCCAGATCGCGTGCCTCATTCGGTACTCGTAAACGTGTACAGAGTGCTTTTATGAGTGGCAAGCCTTTTTGGCCGTGGCCGTGATGCTTTGGTAAATGCTCTTTTGGGCTCAGTGCTTTGCCCAAATCATGTACTAGGGCGGCAAACCGAACGCTTTTATCTCCAGTGAGCTGTGCGGCTTGAGCGAGCACCATTAAGGTATGCACGCCAGTATCTATTTCAGGATGCCATTTTTCAGGTTGAGGTATGCCAAATAAGGCGTGAATTTCAGGGAACAGGACTTCGAGTGCGCCACATTGGTGCAGTACCTCAAAAAAGACTTCTGGGTGAGGTCCGCCTAAACTTTTATCAACTTCTTGCCAAACTCGCTCCGCCGTTAAAGCGCTAAGCTCATCGCTTGTGCTAATTTGACGCATCAGTGCCAGGGTTTCTGCGGCAATTTGAAATCCTAAGGCATGAAACCTTGCGGCAAAGCGGGCGACGCGTAACACTCGCAGTGGATCTTCAACGAAAGCATCCGACACATGGCGTAACAGGCGCGCGTTAATATCCTCAATGCCATTAAAAGGATCATATAAGTTGCCCTTTTCATCTTGGGCGATCGCATTAATGGTTAGATCTCGGCGCAACAAATCTTGCTCTAAAGTCACATCAGGGCTGGCGTGGCAGCTAAAACCACCATAACCCAGACCAATTTTTCGTTCGGTTCGGGCTAAAGCATATTCTTGTTGATTTTTGGGGTGTAGAAATACGGGGAAATCTTTACCCACTTGGCGGTAACCCTGTTGCAGCATTTGTTCTGGTGTTGCTCCAACGACGAGGTAATCTTTATCTTTAATGGGAAGATTGAGCAGGCTGTCACGTACAGCACCGCCGACGAGATATATTTTCACAGGCAAGATTCGGCTAATGTGTCATGAACATAGCTTATCACGCTCATTAAGATGATGGATAAAGTCGTCGTGAGATATTTGCGCACTTATCTGTCACATTGATGTTGCAGATATTTTGACAATAACATTGGGACGCTTTAACGTGGGGCGTTATTTTTAAATTAGGATGATTGGTGGTATGTACAAGGCCTTTTACGGACTCAGCGATAACCCTTTTTCAATTGCACCCAATCCCCATTATTTATTTCTGAGTGATAGGCACAGAGAGGCGTTAGCCCATTTAACCTATGGGTTAGGGGAAACGGGCGGCTTTGTGTTGTTAACTGGGGAAGTCGGCACGGGTAAAACAACAGTATCTCGCTGTTTACTTGGGCAATTGCCCGACAATACCGATACTGCTTTTATCCTTAATCCGTCGTTAACTGAGCTTGAATTACTCGCAACGCTTTGTGATGAGCTTAAGATTTCCTACGGCGATAATCCTACACTCAAGCAATTGACTGATCACTTGAGCCGTTTTTTATTGGCGAATCACAGCAAAGGTCGTAATACCGTGCTCATTATCGATGAAGCACAGCATTTACGTCCTGAGGTGCTGGAGCAATTGCGTCTTCTGACTAATTTGGAGACGGACACTAAGAAGTTATTGCAGGTGATTTTAATCGGTCAGCCGGAATTACAGCTGTTATTGAAGCGCCAAGAATTGCGTCAGTTAGCCCAGCGGATCACGGCTCGTTATCATTTATTGCCGCTCAATGAAGATGAAATCGCCCTCTATGTGCTGCATCGTTTGCAAGTGGCAGGGCGGTTTGAGCCTTTATTCACCCGTAAAGCCGTTAACGTTTTGCAGAAATACAGTGGCGGCATCCCTCGATTAATTAACCTTTTATGTGAACGTTCACTGATGGCAGGCTATGCACAATCGCGGGTACCCATAGATCATCATATGGTGCGGCAAGCTGCGGCTGAAGTATTAGGTGAAGAAGAACCGACTCAAAATAGGTATTTGTGGCCGACAGCAACCGCTGTGGCGTTATGTGTTGCGTTTGGTGTGTCTTATTGGTTATTTACTGATAAGTCAGTCAATACGGCGCCAGCGTCCAATTTGGTTTCTGAGTCTGTGCCAACAAATGTGGCGTCATTAAATGCTCAAACCTTGGGCAGGGAAGACGTCGCTGATAAGTCAGTAAAACCGACTAATCAACCAAGCGGTCAGACTTCCATTCCCGATCCAAATCAACGTCTGTTAAACGAGGCGATTAATCAGAGTCGCAATATCGATACTGCTTTTGCAGGTTTGTTTAGCGTGTGGGGCAAAGTGCCCTATAAAGGCTTGACGGCTTGCCAATCGGCGGTTGAGCAAGGATTAGCTTGCTATCAACAGCAGGGTAACTGGATGTCACTGACTCGGCTTAATTATCCGGCTGTCGTGTATTTGGTTGATGACAAGCAACAAGATTTTTATGGTGCAGTGCTTGCGGTAGAGGGGGAACAATTACTGATGCAACTGGGTGAGCAGCAACTTTGGGTTGATAGAGCTTGGTTTAATCAACATTTCAGTGGCACCTTCGAAATATTATGGCAAGCACCTAATTTGCCTATGATGGATATCAGTCAAAAATCGAGTCCTGGTCAATTACAGTGGTTAGAGAATGCGTTAGCCCATGTGAATGGTCGTAGCCCCCGTCGGGTTAATCAATTTGATGTGCAATTGGAAAATGATCTTAAAACCTTCCAAAGTCAGCATGGATTAAAAGCCGATGGTATTGCAGGGAATCAAACATTAGTGAGATTAAATTTGTATTTAAGTCAGCAAGGCCCACGGTTAACTGATGATGGGGCGCGCAGCTGATGTCCATTTTACTCGATGCCGTAACCCGCAATAAACAACAGCAACAATCACCGTTACCTGATGCTGTGATGACGCCAAGGGCGAATTATCCACAGCCACGTAAATCGGGTGTGCCGATAGGAAAACTGTCTATATTAGTCGTTGCAGTTGCCGCAGGAATTGGTGTGGCTTGGGGATTAAGCGTTTGGGATAAAACTCGACCTCCCCAAAGTGATACTGTGGCAGTGGCTAACGTACTGCCATCAATTTCATCATTGCCCGCTTCGACTGCGATTAAAAATGAGCTTCAGTCTACGGTAGGAGCTGCCTCTGAGCTCCAAGTTGAGCCCAGTGCTGCTTCAGGTGTTCGGCTTGCTGGGAAAGTGGCGCTTCCTCGGACGCAGACTTTACCCGAGCTAACGGTATCGCCGCAATTTCAGGCTGAGACTGTAGTATCAAATGCGCCTCAAATGAATGCTAGCGCGAATATAACGACCAATTCTGTTGGCATGCCGGCTCAAAGTGATAGCAATTCGGGTTTTAGTGATTCAAGCTACGCAGATTATATGTCGACGTCAGCCCAAGTCGATGCGGCAAGTCAGGAAGCGGTTGTGCCAGCAGCAGAGACGCAAGCACAGCAGCCTATGATGTTAGGTGCTAATGCCAATGAGTCGGGTCTAGCGAGTCTTGAAGCCCTGCGTCAGCAAGTTAGTGCCGCGGCGGAAGATGTCGGTTTAGAGACCAATAAAAGTCGCGATGAAGATAAGTTAGTGGCTTCCTTTCAAAATGCATTAAAGGATGTGGAATATGTTAATGCTGCAGAGACGAATGTCACTGAAGCTAAATTAGATCCTATCCCCAAAACTGCTGTGGATGAAATTCCGAAATACGGCCAATTACCTGCAGGTCTGCAATTACAAGTGCCTGAATTTAATATCGTTGCTCATGTTTATTCCAGCGACCCTGCCCAGAGATGGCTGAATGTAGACGGTGCAGAGTTACAAGAAGGGGATATGATTGCTGGTAAGCTGAAAATCATCTCTATTCGTCCAAGGGACATAGTGTTAGATATTCAAGGAACCCAGTTTAAGGTGCCCGCAATCTAATCAGGTATTACGATAAGTCCTGCTAGCGGTTATTTGTGGTAACAATGAATAAGTAGTTGATAAAAAAGGCGCACTAGGCGCCTTTTTTGATCTTAGTGAATCTCAACTTAATCAAACAGTCTGTTGGCTAAGAATAGGGTCAGTGCGTAACCGACGCTGTAGCAGAGGAAAAGTGCGGGAACATATTTCAAGTAACTCACAAAAGTCAGTTCTTTCACTTTACTCATGGCAACAATACCTGATGCTGAACCGATAATCAGCAGTGAACCACCGACTCCGACGCTGTAAGTCAAGCCAAGCCATTCAGGAGTACTCAGTACTGGATTGGCTTTTAACAATGCCGCCGTTAGCGGTACGTTATCAATTAAGGCTGAGCCCATACCCGTGACGAAGTTAGAGATGTTTGGATTAAACTGAGTATAAGCTTCAGTCAACATGTCTAAGGTGCCAATTTCTTTAAGCATTCCAACGAGCAGTAAAATACCTAAGAAGAACAACAGAGTGTCGTATTCAACTTGGCGAATATACTCTAGGATCTTGATTTCTTCTTTATCACTGCGCGTGGTATGGCCAATCAGGAACATAATTGATAGACCCGTTAAGAAGGTTAACACTGGCGGGATACCAAACAATATGTTGAGTAGCATGGTCATTAAAATGGTGCAGAAGAAGACGAGGGCAATCAATACATCAACGGTTTGATAAGTATGTTTGATTGGCGTCGTGCTCACAACACCTTCGGCTTTGAGTGAGAACAGGGTTGCCAGTAAAATCACGCTCACGGCCGATGGAATAAATAACATCAGCAGTTCAGACATATGCACATGTCCAGCTAAGAAGATCATCAGTGTCGTCACATCGCCAGTGATCAGGGCCACACCGCCTGAGTTCACCGCGAAGATAATCAACACTGCCATTCTACGGCGCATTTGCTTATCGAGTTTAAAGGTGGTTAATAAACCTAAAGACACTAAAGTCGCGGTGACGTTATCACAAAATGCCGAGAGCACGAGTGCAAACAGGGCGACTTGGATCATTAACATACGCACTGATACTTTCTGCGGAAACAGCTTTTGCACCATGATTTGGATCATACCCTTAGCATTCAAATATGCTACGAAAGTCATGGTCGACATCAGAAAGAGCCAAAGTGTGGCAATCTCGAGCAAATTTTCATTGAGCTGATGGGCAACGATTTTCTCATTAGCCGGTTCCCCTGCAGCCATAAACAGCGCTACCCAAGAGATACAACCAAAGAATAAGGTGGTTTTTGCTTTATTAAGGTGGGTCACTTCTTCGAAAATAATACTGAGCAATGCGAGCACGGCTAGTAAGATGAGAAAGGTATTTAACATAACTGCAATTCCAACTGCTGTTTTGATGTCGTAGGGCGACTTGAGTCAACCTAAAGATTGGGCATATCAAGGCTAAATTAAGCTAGCCGTGTTAGCGCGTGCGGATCAGAACATAATGGGCTAGAGAACGCAACTGTTAGCTGTAACTCAATTTAATGCTTCTTTGTGATGTCTATCTCATGCTTTTTGGTTGCTAATTAGTTTTATATATTGGTTATTGTGATTATTGTAGCGTTATTAACTGTATTGTTTGATTTGATTACCGCGTTAAAAGTGAGATCTACGATTAAAGTCTAAGCAGTTAGTTTGCATATTCTTCAATTAATTTTTATTCAGGTCGATATTCCTGAATTGTCGTGCCTATGTAGGCAGGCATTTTTAATGCTTGCCTTTTGAATGAGTGCCATTCGGAAGTAGAGTGCTCTTAGCACTCAGTCCTGCAGAATTCTGCGTCTTGAGCTTGTTTGGGTATCAATACTGGATATTGTGTTTTTGAAGTAGAGGAAAATGAGATTTGTTATCCGGAGTATTTTGCTTTTAGGCTCACTCGTTTGGTTAATATATTGTGGCAAGCAACTTATTGCGCTGGGCGTGATGGGTTGGCCTTAGCACGTTATTGAGCATATCCACTTGACCTTACAATTCATGTTGGCTGGGATAATATTTAAATCGGCTTTAGGTTCTAAAAAGTCTGATTGTTATTAAAGCGACACAAAGCTAACTAAATCGAATAAAAGCAAAGGGACGCATTGGCGTCCCTTTGTTATGTTTAAACGGCTTAAATACTAAAGCTTAGGCTTAGCTTGCCGCTTTCATGCTAGCCAATACGCGATCTGCCGCTTCTAAGGTTAAGCGCATCTCTTCTTCGCCATGAGCCATTGACAGGAAGCCAGCTTCATAGGCACTTGGCGCCAAGTAAACACCTTCATCTAGCATGCCGTGGTAGAAAATACGGAACTGTTCGATGTTGCATTGGGTCACTTGGTCGAAACGAGTGATCTCCGGTTGTTCTGTGAAGAAGAAACCGAACATGCCACCAACATAGTTGATCGCCATTGGAATACCGTGCTTATCCGCAGCCGCTTTAAAGCCTTCTGCAATACGTTTGGTTTTCGCGCTCAGTGCTTCGTACAGACCTTCTTCACACAGGGCTTCCATTTGTGCCAGACCCGCTGACATTGCAATGGGGTTACCCGATAACGTACCCGCTTGGTAAACCGGACCCGTAGGGGCGATAAATTGCATCACATCTTTACGGCCACCGAAAGCCCCCACTGGCATACCGCCACCAATCACTTTACCGAGTGTGGTTAAGTCTGGTGTGACGCCGTAGTAACCTTGAGCACCACTTAGTGATACGCGAAAACCTGTCATTACTTCATCGATGATCAACAGCGCGCCAAACTCATCACACATATCACGCAGGCCTTGCAGGAAACCTGGGACAGGTGGAATACAGTTCATGTTGCCAGCAACGGGCTCTATGATGATGCAAGAAATCTCAGTTGGATACTGTTCGAACAGAGTTCTAACTGAATCTAAATCGTTATACACAGCGGTTAAGGTGTGCTTGGCAAAATCTTCAGGAATACCGGGTGAGCTAGGTTGGCCTAACGTTAACGCGCCAGAACCAGCTTTAACTAACAGGCAATCTGCGTGGCCGTGGTAGCAGCCTTCAAATTTTAAGATCTTGTCACGATTGGTAAAACCGCGTGCCAAACGGATAGCACTCATAGTAGCTTCTGTGCCTGAACTCACCATGCGTACTTGCTCGATAGAAGGCACCATAGAGATGACTTTTTCGGCCATTTGCACTTCAAGCTCAGTTGGCGCACCAAAAGATAAGCCATTTTCCACCGCTGCTAATACCGCAGCACGGATTTTAGGATGGTTGTGGCCGAGGATCATCGGGCCCCAAGAACCGACATAGTCGATATAAGCTTTACCATCGGCATCGTAAATATAAGCGCCGTTAGCTTTTTCAATAAACAGGGGCGAACCGCCTACACCATTAAATGCACGAACCGGAGAGTTAACGCCGCCGGGGATGGTTTTTTTAGCCTGTTCAAATAGCGCTTCGGAACGGGTCATGTTTAGTCCTTAAAGTCTGTAGCCAATTAGCGATCGGCTTTACGTGAATACCAATTAACCGGACACTCATATTTTTCGAGTTGATTATCAACGCCGAGTGTCAATGCAAACAAAGCCATGCGAATTAACAGCCCATTATCCGCCTGTCTGAAGATGGCGAGATTGGGATGGCTGTTCAAATCATTATCTAACTCATTGGCTTGCGCGCGTGAATCCCTTGGAAGCGGATGCATAATGACAGTGTTAGATTTGCAATGCTGAGTGTAAATACTGCGATTTAAGCGGAACTTGCCGCGATACTTATTTGCTTCTTCCTGTGAAGGGAAGCGTTCTTCTTGAATGCGAGTGAGATACAAAATATCTGCTTTATCTAAATGGCCTTCAAGTTGGTCGGTTATTTTGATGCTATGGCCAGCATTTTCAATGTCGGAGATCACATAATCAGGCATCGCTAATTCTGCGGGTGAAATCAGCGTGAAACTGATGTTCTTATACATGCAGAGTAAGCGCGACAGTGAATGCACAGTACGGCCAAATTTTAAGTCGCCGACCATAGCGATGTGCATGCCATCGATACCGCGGCCAGCACACTTGAGTTCTTTTTGGATAGTGTATAAGTCGAGCAAAGCTTGGGTCGGATGCTCGTTCGAACCATCGCCGCCGTTGATCACTGGGACGCGGCTGCCTTCAGCAAACTCTTTGACCGAGTATGAGTCTGGATGGCGCATGGCAATGACATCAGAATAGGTGGATAACACCCGCGCGGTATCGTACAGGGATTCACCTTTAGATAAAGACGATGAAGCCATACCTGTGGTTTCACGTACATGGCCGCCGAGCAAGTTAAAGGCACAGCCAAAACTCACGCGGGTACGGGTACTGGGTTCGAAAAACAGGTTACCTAAAATGGCGCCATCGAGCACATTATTGCGCTTCTCTCGAAGTGCATAGGGCATCATTCGGCTAGCGACATTAAAAATAGTTTGGATTGAGTCAAGATCTAACTGGTTTACGGAGAGGATATGGGATCCTTCGAACTGATTCATCAGCCTGTTTTCCAATTTGCTAGGGGGCATTTTAAGCTGCATTATCGCGCTTATCTGCCCTGATGTTATGTAGGGTGGCTGAGGCGCGATTGTAGCAGAAGCACTGGGGCAACGAAATAGCCACATTGCCACTGTGTTAGATTTTTGCGATGAAGCCCAAAGCTTTTAATCTGCCGTCTCAGGTTTTGAATCAAAATTAGGTGTTGAATAGCGGCTAGATTTTTAAGCGATATTAGGCTTGGCCTGAACGAATCTCCTGTTGTAGGTTCGACCAACTGATCACTCCAACCACATTGTCTGGTGTATCTTGATAGATAAACACCTCACCGCAGCGTTTGGGTGACAATAGTGAATAGACTTCATTGAGGGTGGTGCTGTCGCTTAGCCCTTGCATGGGATGGCGTGATAGCGTGGTACTGTCATCATAGGATTGCATTTCAAGACTAAGCATTTCGATAATGCCATCGGCATTGCGGACTAGCACAGGGCGACCTTCGGCGCGTTTTAGCACTTCGAGTAACAATTCATCGTTGTTATTGACGATAACAAAGCGTTTATCCATTAAGGCTCGCACGCCTTTTTTCTGCAGTGCTAAATTCACGGGGGCGACCTTATAACCTAGTCCCATAATTTCTAATTGCTTAAAGAAAATGGAGTCAGTCTTAAAACCCTGATAAGCGATTAAAAAAGCCGGAATTGTTACAAACATTGCCGGTAAAATAATGCTGGCGTCATTAGTCATTTCTAACAGGGCGACTAAGGCGGCCAGCGGCGCGCTTAAACACACGCCCATCATGGCTGTCATGCCGATCACAGTGTAAAGCCCTACATAAGGGGCGATGGACGGGAATAAGATAGCGCTGATCAGCGCCAAAATCGCCCCGAGCAGCGCGCCGATACCATAAAGTGGACCAATCAAACCACCGGGAATACCTAAGCCAATCGCCGCAATAGTGGCGATGGTTTTGGCAAATAACAGGGCGATTAACAGCAATAGGCTTGGATGTTGGCTAATGGCTTCGCCAATAGCGAGATCGCCTGTGCCAAGGGCTTGTGGCAATACTAGACCTATTAAGGTGGTGACGCTGCCCGCCAGTAATAGTCGGTAAATGAGTGGCCAGTTTTGACCCGTCGCGGTGACTTTTAAGAGTGAGTAATTAAATAGTGCCGCGGCGCAGCCTAATACCACGCCGCCAATGGCGAGAATAGGGTAATGGTCTAAGGGAATGTGGATCACTTGAATACGGTCAAATTCGTGCACATTACCAAACACCAGTTGGCTTGAAACTGCGCCACAAATTGCTGATAGCATAATCGGGAAAAAGTAATGGATTTTATATTCACGAACTATCACTTCGAGTACAAAAATCACCGCCGCTAAGGGCGCGTTAAAAGTGGCGGCAATCCCTGCTGCAATGCCACTGGCACACATGATGCGTACGCTATTATCGGGAAGATTGAATTTTTCAGCGAGAAAACTGGCGCTGACAGCACCCAGATGAATGGCAGGACCTTCACGGCCGACTGAGAAATTTGTGCCTAGGGCAAAGAGTGCTTGAAAAAATTGCCCAGCGGCGGATTGTAGGGGGATTTTACCATAATGCAGTTTAACTCTATGTAACACATAGGCTATTCCCATACGTTTGTAGCGTTTGGAGCCCAACTTCGCCACTATCCAAATTAATATTGCGCCTAAAAGGGGTAACAGGGCTCGCCAGTCGGCGACGTTCCCCGTAAAATCCAGCGCCTGTATTTGGGTGTAATGATTAGCCCAAACGAGCAAGAGTCGAAACAGTAAGATCACACAGGATGCAAAAATAGCAAATAACAGTGCCAGTATGCACAGCTGTGCACTGATGCGGGCTTGAGATAAATGGTCACGTAGCTCATTGGTTAAATACTTTTTGGCTGTGACGATGGCATGTTGGATAGCGACTTTATTTATCGTTAATTGCACTACATTGACCTGAGTTGTATTGTATCGAACTCGTTCTTGAGTTGATTGTATTTTATATAAGGGGCTGTTACCTAATGCCAAATTATCATCGTTGGCTAGATCGGCTGCAAGTGATGGATCTTAAGTATCGTCCATCTTCAGTATATTTATCGCTTTTAGTGTTAGTTTCTATTCTTTTTGGGGCTTGGATAAGTTTTCTGCTATTAAGCAGCGATGAGCCTGTTGTTAAGCATATCAGCAGCAAGACTCAACGCTTGACCGCTGAGTTAGAGGCACAGACCCAACTACTTGCAACCCGAAATTTAGAGCTGTCCGTCGAGCGAGAGGCTAATACCCAAATGCAAGAAATGTTTGGCCAGCAAATGAAAAAGCAAAAAGAATTGGAACATGAGCTGGCGTTTTACCGCAGCATTATGACACCGGATGATAATGCTGAAGGTGTCGCTATTCACGGACTTGAAATGACGCCGGGCGCTTTGGCCGATGAATATCATCTCAAGTTGGTGTTGACTCAGTTGCAAAAGCGTAAGCAAGCTATTCAAGGTCGAACTGAATTGACGCTCATTGGTGTGCAAGATGGCAAATCTGTTAGCTTGAGTGTGAACAAACTCACGGGTTCTAAGTTGGAATTTGATTTTCGTTATTTTCAAGTCATAGATACCAAGGTTACTGTTCCTGCTGGCTTTAATTTACAACAAGTGAAAGTCAAAGTGCTGGTGCCTTCGAGCCGCTGGACTAAGAATTCGCAGACCGAACATGTCTATAGTGCCCCTGAGTTATTACAGGGTGAAAAAGAACCACGGGTAATACTTGAACAAAACAGTCAGGTAAAGGATAATTTGCCCCAGAAAACTGATGTAAGAGGTAGTAATGACTGATCAAGCTGATACAGCAATGCCAATCCAATTTACCGATGCGGCAGCCGCTAAGGTGAAAGGTTTGCTGGAAGAAGAGCAAAATCCTGCACTTAAGCTACGAGTCTATGTGACTGGTGGTGGTTGTTCTGGATTTCAGTACGGCTTTACCTTTGATGAAAAGGTCAATGACGGCGATTTTACGATAGAAAAACAAGGCGTTCTTTTGGTTGTCGATCCTATGAGCCTACAATATTTGGTCGGTGGTGAAGTGGATTACACTTCAGGACTGGAAGGTTCTCGCTTCTTCGTGAAAAACCCTAACGCAACCACAACTTGTGGCTGTGGTGCCAGTTTCTCTGTGTAAAAAGTTTTTCTGTTTAATGATGACTAACTTTGCATCTTTATTAGGCGTGGAGTGAGATCAAAAAAGCCGTCGCAATGACGGCTTTTTGTTGGGCTAAATTTATTTTCTACAAGAGCTTAGCTCATGATGTTCAGGTTAAGCTTAGGCTTAAACCATGCCTTTACCTTTTTATCAAAGGCTATCCAAACTTGCAGTAATGACAAGACGATCAAAGCGATAAAAATCACATAGTCAGGCAGTTTTCCCTGCCATTCACCTAGGTACACTGTCGTTGGACCTACCACTAAGTTGCCCGGATCGTACATGATCACTGGCAGCATGCTAATCAATCCAAGCTGCACGACTGTGTAGCCGCGCAGCATGATAAGCCCTGCTTTTTGCCGACCGATAATGGCAATCACCATCAGGAGGGTTAGCAGACAAAATAACACCCCTTGTTTAGCGATTAAGCCACTCACTGACGCAACAACATACACTAGCAATAGGGCAATGAGTCGTTTCGGAAAGTGCTGACTCAGGGCTGTACTTGCCTCTGGTGTCGGTATCGCCGATTTTTGCTCGCTCATAGGCATTCTCGTTTAGCGATAGCGATTAGTGGCTTTGCTTAGGCGCTAATCTTTGATCTAACTCATAAGGTGGGATTACCACACCTAAATCATCTAATACTGGGAATACGGCGACAAAGAGGTCGTCATCTTCCATGCCTGGCACCCATCTTTCGTGAAATTCGTCGAGTGGAATCGCTAACGTTTGGCAATCACTCCATTCATCCACAGCCCAAGAATCAGCGGCTTCTTCGGTTGGCCACATTGGGATGCAATCTTCTTCTTCAGTGGTTAACATCACGCAACCGTCTTGGTCTTGTAATGTCCAAAGTATTTTGTGTTCTTTAACTTGTTCAACGAGGTAATCGTAACGGGCTTCTGGCGTCATTGCTGCTGTCTCAGCGAGGTTTTTAACAGTCTTGCTCATGAAAAATATCTCTTTTGCTTGGATAGGGCGAAGCCTGTTGTGTCTCTAATGTAAAAACCTAGGGCACAGCAAAATTCGCCAGTTGGCTAAATGGTAACATTAGAGCGGAATTAGAAAAAGAACAACAGCGCCAAGAGAGCGCTGTTGTATTAGATCTTCGGCTTTTATTCTTCCGCACGGAAGTAGCGATAGATAAAGCCTGCCAAAATGGCGCCGACAATCGGTGCTACCCAGAACAACCAGAGTTGTGATACCGCCCAGTCACTGACAAACAGTGCAGGGCCTGTGCTACGCGCTGGGTTCACCGAAGTATTGGACACAGGAATACTAATAAGGTGAATTAAGGTTAAACCTAACCCTATGGCAATTGGGGCAAATCCCTTAGGCGCTCGCTCATCGGTGGCACCTAAAATAATAATCAAGAAGAACAGTGTCATAACGATTTCACAAATCATCACCGACAGCATGCTATAGCCACCCGGTGAGTGCTCACCAAAACCGTTAGAGGCAAATCCGCCCGCGAGTGAAAATCCCTCTTGTCCTGAAGCGATGAGATACAAGATGCCAGCGCCCACAATTCCACCCGCGACTTGGGCTATGATATAGGGCAATAATTCTGCTGCCGGAAAACGTCCCCCAGCCCAAAGGCCGAATGACACTGCAGGGTTGAGATGACAACCTGAAATATGGCCAATCGCAAAGGCCATGGTTAATACGGTTAATCCAAAAGCTAAAGCGACGCCGAGTAAGCCTATGCCTACTTCTGGAAATGCGGCTGCAAGTACAGCACTACCACAGCCTCCAAGGACTAACCATAAGGTGCCGAGAAATTCTGCCGCCATTTTTTGTGACATGTTCATTGTTTGATTTCCTATTCTTTTAAAGACGCTTGTTTGTTAATCAGTGCGTCTTTATTCCTAATTTACCTGCCTATTAACGGATCTTGTCTGAGTGAGCAAAATCGCGCTGTAGACATGAGTTCCCTTAAAACCAGTTTCTTATTGGACGCCTATGAGGCTATTCCTAAGTGTTTGAGCAATATCCTGTATCCGTTTTTACTATAGTGAGACTTGATTAAGCTTCAGTGACGAAACTTTTTTACTCATGCTTCTGTCACTAAATGCTTCAGTAATTAAGAATAGATGGCTTTAAAATAGCTGCTGATTTTCTTGATAAATTTAGGTAGGAAGAGGGGGAAAAGATTAGTTTGTCTTTTAAAGACAACAAGAGCTTCATGTAGAAGCTCTTGTTTAGGTTATCGCTTGAGTATTTTGCGAAGGCCAATTACCTAGCGCTAAATCGTCCGCCGAGTACGGCTTCGCGGGAGGCGCCTGTTACTGCAGGGAGATTAGCGGGTAAACCTAAGTGATTGCGCATGGCGAGCCAGGCAAAGGCGATGCCTTCTGCCCACTTAGGATCGACGCCAAGGGCCGAGGTAGTATCCAGCTTATAACCTGGTAATAAGGCTGCAAGACGCTGCATCAGTTGCCCATTAAATGCACCGCCGCCACAGACGAATAATTCTCCTTCATTGGATAGTTTTATAATGTCTTGGGCTATGCTGTGGCAGGTTAAATCCAATAAAGTTGATTGAATATCTTCTTCATCTAAATGATTAAAGGGCGATAATTGCTGCTCTAACCAAGCTTGGTTAAACAGTTCGCGACCAGTGCTTTTAGGGTAAGCAAGGGAAAAATACGGATGCGAAAGCAACTGAGTTAATAAGCTTTGATCAGTTTTTCCGGATGCAGCCCATTCGCCATTTTTATCGAAGGGCTCACTTTTAACCTGTTGCATCCAGGCATCAATTAAGGTATTGCCAGGCCCTGTATCAAAGCCTAAAACTTCTTCGCTATTGCCCGGCAGATAGGTGATATTGGCAATACCACCAATATTGAGGATGACACGTTTTTTACCGACTTGGGCAAAGGTTTGCTGGTGGAATGCGGGTACTAAGGGCGCGCCTTGGCCACCAAGGGCAATATCTTTGCGACGAAAATCGGCAATGACATTTATGCCTGTTTCGGTCGCAATAGTATTAGGATCGCCTATTTGTAAGGTAAAACCCACTTCGAGGTTTGGCATATGGCGAACAGTTTGACCATGGCTACCAATGGCGATGACATCTTCTTTCGCAATAGCACATTTAGCCATCAGATTATTGACTGCTAAGGCAAACAGCTGACCCACATTTCGATCTAAACGGCCGAGGCGGTTAATTTCATCTGAGCTGGGTAAGCACAGGCGCTGTAGACCTTTGAGTAAATGGCTCGGAATAGCTTCGGTATGGCTGGCGATAAGTTGCGGCTGCGCGCCTGAAAAGTCGACCAATACCGCATCGACACCGTCCATGCTGGTGCCTGACATCAGTCCAATATAATAAGCGTTTTTCATTGGGAGGAATCCATCCGTCGTTATTGCATTGCCAATTGCGTTTGCTTGTTTTGCGAAAGTGTAGTCATCAATTGCTTGCTAAGTGCATCGAATTGATTTTTTTCTTTTCTCGCAATTGATTCGGATTTCGGTAGCGTAATCGTTCTCGGGTTGCGGTGTACGCCATTGACGATAAATTCGTAATGTAAATGAGCCCCTGTGACACGGCCTGTTTTACCTAAAGTACCAATAATTTGTCCTTGCTTAACGTTGGCGCCTTTGCTGACATTACGTTTTGTGAGGTGTAGATATTTGGTGGTATAGGTATCGTTATGTTTAATAAACACATAGTTACCGTTGAATTGATTATAACCAGACTCAATAACGCGTCCACTACCCGCAGCTTTAATGGGCGTGCCAATGGCTGCGACATAGTCTACACCCCGATGGGCTTTGACTTGGCCTGTCACTGGGTGCAAACGTCTTGGGTTAAAGTTGGAGCTGACATACTTAAAATCGACCGGTGAGCGCAGGAAGGCTTTACGCATACTAGTGCCATTTTCGGAATAGTAGTTACCGTCAGTATAGCGAATGGCAGTATAGCGTTCATCTTGGTTAACAAATTCTGCAGCTAAGATATTGCCATTACGCAAAAATTCACCATCGGCATATTCTTGCTCGTAAATAATGGCGAAGCTGTCGCCTTCGCGTAAGTCTAAGGCAAAGTCGATATCCCAGCCGAATACGGTCGATAATTGTAATATCTGGTTGGCAGACATGCCTGCATCGACGGCGGCATTCCAGAAATTGCTCTTAATTTTGGCACTGGTGAAATGGTTGCGGATTTCCACATCCTTTTCGGAGATTTTTTCGTTGTATTGCTCTTGGCTTTTAGTGATGACTAGGGTGGAAATAGCATCGACCCGATAACGCACTTCAGTCAAATTACCGTTTGCATCCTTTGAAATCACAATTTCTTCGCCCGGCATTATCTTAAGCAAGTTTTGCTTGGCTAAAGGCAACTGGGTGATTTCATAAACATCTTTGCTGGTTAAGCCAGCGCGATCAAATACCGCGGCTAAAGTATCACCATTTTTGACGTTAAAATGTTCGACATCTCTGTGAAGAGCGCTTTCGTGGGATCCTGCGGCTTGATTATTGGATCCACCTGCAGCGAGCGCATCGGGTGAGGATAACGGTTCAGCCGTTGTCGGAGCATTATCTGTTTGACCTTCTGGCAACTCAGGGCGTTCAGGCGAGCGAAAAGCTAAGGGCACATCATAACGGGTGTTGATTTGAGCTTGGTCATCAATGCTAGTGGTTTGTCTTGAAGCTTGCGCTTCTTCAGAAGGTAGAAGCATGGTTATCATTGTGATAACTGAAAGAATGCTAAGGAGAATTTGATGCTTTTTAGGCAACAATTTAAATAACGTTATAACCTTTCCCATTGACGCCGATACCAATAACCAGAGACTTAAATAATCCCGTTAGTGTACACACTTTCAATTGTGGTGGCTAACAAGTAACATAAGTCTCTTCATTTTATGATCATGGCCTTAGGAGTCCCTGCCGAGATGGCTGATTTAGACCAAGTATTAGCAGAAATTAGACGTGGTACCGATGAGATTTTACTCGAAGCGGATCTGCTGGAAAAACTCAAAGAAGGACGTCCACTCCGTATTAAGTTAGGCGCTGACCCTACCGCTCCGGATATCCATCTTGGACACACAGTAATCTTGAATAAATTAAGATTATTCCAAGAGTTAGGTCATGAAGTCATTTTTTTGATTGGTGACTTTACTGGTATGGTGGGGGACCCAAGTGGTAAAAATAGCACACGTCCGCCGCTCACCCGTGAACAAGTTTTAGCGAACGCAGAAACCTATAAAGAACAGGTTTACAAGATCCTCGATCCTGCTAAGACTCGTATCGAATTCAACTCAAGCTGGTTAGAGCCATTGGGCGCCGCTGGTATGATCCGTCTCGCGTCTAAGCAAACTGTGGCTCGTATGATGGAGCGCGATGACTTTAAGAAGCGTTATGCTTCGGGTCAGTCTATTGCGATTCATGAGTTTATGTATCCTTTACTTCAGGGCTATGACTCAGTTGCGCTACAGGCCGATGTTGAGCTGGGTGGTACAGATCAAAAGTTCAACCTGTTAATGGGCCGTGAACTGCAAAAAGCCGAAGGTCAAAAACCACAAGCTGTGATCATGATGCCGCTGCTCGAAGGTTTAGATGGCGTGAAGAAAATGTCTAAATCGGCGCATAACTATATTGGCGTGAGCGAACCTGCCAATGAAATGTTTGGCAAGCTGATGTCAATTTCAGACGACTTGATGTGGCGCTACTTTGAACTACTGTCATTCCGCCCACTGGCTGAAATTGAACAGTTTAAGCAAGATGTGGCGAATGGGTCTAACCCACGTGACACTAAAATCGCCTTAGCTAAGGAAATTATCACACGTTTCCATGATGCGGCGTCTGCCGAAAGTGCGCATCAAGCCTTTGTCGATCGTTCTAAGGGCATGATCCCCGATGATATCGAAGAAATTGAGTTAGCTGCGGGTGAAGGTATTGCGATTGCCAATCTGTTGAAAGACGCAGACTTAGTGTCATCGACTTCAGAAGCGATGCGGATGATCAAGCAAGGCGCGGTGAAGATGGACGGCGAAAAGCTAGAAGATAGCCGTATGACTTTGTTCGCGGGTACTGTTGCTGTATTCCAAGTCGGTAAACGTAAGTTTGCCAAAGTGACTTTGGTATAGTGACGTTGGTTTAGTTAGGTTTACGCTACAGTAAGTTTAAACGAACAAAAAGAGCGCCTTAGGGTGCTCTTTGTTTTTGAATCTTTTGATAATACAAGGTTAAGGCGCTGTGCTGGCCTCATGCTCGGCGATATTACATCTGTCGGTGCCAAAGTGTTGCCCACCACTGCATTTCCATGCCAATTGGGCCGAACTTACCTGCCAAAGTTTAGCGTTTTGTTTCAGTGAGATAATCAACAGCATCTGTGGATGCTGCTTGGAAAGCTCGCTCACTTGATAGGTTAAAATGCCGTCTTTATTGGTTTGAGTTCGCACTAAGGTAAATTTGTTGCCTGCATATTGGCTGCTGATTTTATTGGGATCTTCCGACCAAGGCTGATGTTGCGCCTGAGCGGTACGTAGTTGTTGATTAAAATGGCTTACTGGCTGAACTGCGTAGGAAACGATAATGGGCTGTAAGGCCTGTGCTTTGGGGGCCAGTATTAAGCCATTAAGGGCGAGTAGGGCAATCAATCCAAAAAACTTCATACAAACCTCATTGAAACGAAACGGCTCAGTCAATTTTTCAAGGGTGAAACACGCAGTGGTATTGACTCATTGTTAGTTTCGACTCGTTTTTAGGGAGCAAGTTTCAAAGACGGATAAATTTTGTGACTACTGCATCGCTAATTGGTCTGACATGGTCTGGTAATCGATTAGGTCGACATGTTCCGTTACTCTGCGATTGAGCATGTCGATTTTAAGGCTTGTCACACCTGGTATCGCAACATCGATGATTTTCCCCGGTTTGCCAAATTGTTCACCTGGACCCTTGAAATGATAGTTACCTATCATCACTACTAAAGAGCCTGCGTTATACATATGTTCTATGTTGAAGTTGTACTCGAGCACGCCCTCGTGGGCGCGCTCAAGGAAGTCGATGATGAAGCGGCCGCCGGTGTATTTGCGGTTGGCGGTTTTGTCGAAGAAGACGCTTTCGCGGTTATAGAATTTGCGCAGTGTCTTATAGTCGTGTTCAGTTAGCGCATTCATATATTTTACGGCTAACTGCTGTTCTTGTGGCATTTCACCTGAGTTGGCTTGCGCCGCTGCAGGATTGAGGGCTGGAACAAAAATGAGGCACAAAATAAAACACAATATTCGCAAACTATTCCCTCTTGGTCTTGAGATCAAAGGCCGGTAATGAAAGATGCCACTTGATGGCACTTAAGCGGATTAACAGGGCACTGGCCATCGCCAGAAACAGCGCCATTTTTTCGCCCATACCGTAGGCTAAGCTCACGGTATAGCCTATACCACCTATGATCGAAGCTGTGGCATAGACTTCTGTGCGTAAGACCATAGGAACTTGTCTACACAGTAAGTCTCGAATAATGCCTCCTCCCACGCCTGTGATCAAGCCCATTACGACGGCAATCATCCCACTCAAGCCCATATTGAGGGCCTTTTCAGCACCTATCACGGTAAACAGGGCCAATCCAAAGGCATCTGCGACGGGTAAAATATACTCGGGTACCTTACGAGGGCGACGGACTAATAGCAAACAGACGAGCACGGTCGCGAGGATCACTATGATGTAATTCGGGTCGCGGATCCAGAACACTGGCGTTGCACCAATTAAGGCATCACGAATACTGCCACCACCGACAGCGGTAACCGAGGCGAGCACTATTACGCCAAAGGGGTCCATTCTATGGCGTCCAGCGGCAAGTGCGCCGGATAATGCAAATACAGCGGTACCCCATAAATCAAAAAAGTAGATCCACTGGCTCATTTACTCATCTCTTTGATATGGATATTTAATGCGTCAACAGAGATGCGGATTTCAATCACAGATAAAATCAGTGAATAGAGCAAGAGCAGTAGGCTAGCGCCAAAAATCACTGAGCCGGTTTTATTAAAGCCGATATAGATAAAAATCATACACAGTACACATAGGGCAAAGCTTGACACGCCTGCTTCCTGCATTCGACGAATGATGGTAATACGCTGGCTCAGGTTCTTAATTTGATCTTTATGTACGGGTTTTTCACCATTGCTTAAATTTCGGATTAATGCGGCTAAGGCAAAAAAACGATTGGTATAAGCTAATAGTAACAATGAGATAGCAGGAAATAACAACGCAGGTGTTGTTAATGAAACATGCATGTTTTCGAGCAAGATGGTCAGCCTTTAACTTCACGTTGAGATAATGCGGCATCATATCACAGGCTTTGTAACCAACGTAAACTTGCCCATAACAAGGGCAGTATAATGATAAAGCTAAACCAGATAGCACAGGCACGTGAGGTCAGCTTAATTGCAGGCGTGATGTCATCACAGGTTGGCTGCGGACCGTAGCACAATTTATCCACATTGATACGCACGCCAGCAAACTTCTGTGGTCCACCGAGCTCGATTCTCAAAATACTGGCCACGAGATTCACACTGAGAACATAACCTCGAATAGCGTGATGATTTTTAGGGGCTCTAAAAAGTTTTGCAAACGCCTTAGGCCCGCCTTGAATGGCGAGCGACAGGCTCCACAACCAAGCCGGAATCGCCAGCAAGATAATCGATACACCATTCACAGTACTGCAGAAATGTTGATACTTTGGTTGAATGGGCGGCCAGCTCAATTCGAGTTGTTTGAGCATGCGCACTGCTAGCACTAGCGGTGCTCCAGCAATAGCGAAAAAGAAAATGGTCGATGCTGTGCCGTAAATAGGCGCTGTGGCGAGTTTTTCTATGGTGGCTTTGGCTAGGCCTATTTCCGACAAACTATCGGTATCGCGCACCACCCAAGGCTGTAAAAGCTTTTTTGCGCTGGTATTGTCTCCACGTTTTAAGGCTTTAGCGATTTCATCGGCGACTTGGCTAAACCCTGCATCGGTTAAACACAGATAAAGCACCAAAAATTCGAAAAACCATGGAAAGGCAGCCAGTTCGAGCAAAAAGGTGATAATGGCCCAAAATGGAAACAGCAATAGCAACATAGCTAAAAAGCCTGCTGTGGCTTGTTGGCTTGGAGATCGTTCAGGGCGATTCACTTTGGCAGCGAGTTGCTTGGCTAAATGGCTAAACCAAATAAGCGGCTGCATTTCCCGTGGCAATGGCGCTAACCGCGCCAATAACAAAGCAAAAAAAAGTACCAAAAAGCCTTCAAACAAAGCGCCATCTATCTCGACAAGTTGTTGATAAAAAGAGGTGTGCATTCGGTACTTTCCACTTAAGTGATTATTTTACTGCGCTAGGATTCAGTTGCTCAAGCAGCAACATGACCATCAGAGCCGAGTGATAACCCGCTTTGACAATATAAGAGTCGAAATCCACTGGCGAGTCATTGTTGGCGTTATCCGATAAAGAGCGGATCACCACAAATGGCACTCCAAACTGATGACAAACTTGAGCGATAGCTGCGCCTTCCATCTCACAGGCGGCCATAGTCGGGAAGTTTTTGAGCATGGCTTGGGTGCGAACAGGATCGCAAATAAAGCTGTCGCCAGTACAAATCAAACCTTCAATTGCTTTGACTTCACCTAGTTGAGCAATCGCTTTGTTGGCGGCTTCAACTAAATGTGCGGCAGGAATAAACGCAGCTGGTTGCTGCGCCATTTGGCCAATTTCATAACCAAAGGCGGTGACGTCCACATCATGGTGACGCACTTCAGAAGAAATCACGATATCGCCAATGGCCAACGAATCCACAAAACCACCGGCAGAACCAGTATTGATTACCGCATCCGGCGCATATTTTTCGATGAGTAGCGTGGTCGCAATACTTGCGGCGACTTTACCTATGCCTGAGCGAGTCACTACTACGTCTTTACCTGCGAGAGTACCAGCAATAAATTCAATACCAGCAATGGTTTGCGATGTCGCATTTGTCATGGCGGCGATCAGGTGAGCGACTTCTGGCTCCATTGCGCCAATAATTCCAATTTTCATGGGAGACCTTTTTGATTCAACACTTAAAGAGTGGGACACGGGAATGCTGGCTAATATACCACACAGTTTTATGCAGTCGTTATGGCGAGATTGGGATTGCTTGATAATGGCTGAACTCGTTTGCACGAGTCCAGCCATTGGAGTGCTTGTTAAAATGACAAGGGTAAAATGTTTTTTTACCGATAAAACAAACACGTGGCGCTGAATCTATAGCGCTTAGTCTAAGTAGTTAAGAATACCTTGGGCGGCATCGCGACCTTCGGCAATGGCTGTCACGACTAAGTCAGAACCGCGCACCATATCACCACCGGCAAACACTTTTGGGTTGGTGGTTTGGAATGGGTTTTCGTCTAACTTGCTCGCTTTGACTCGGCCCCATTGATCGAGCTCGATACCGTGTTCGGCAAACCAAGGGGCAGGGCTAGGCTGGAAACCAAAGGCGATAATAATCGCATCGGCTTCGAGCAACTGTTCGCTACCGGCAATCGCTTCGGCGCGTTGACGACCACTTGCATCGGCCTTGCCCATGGCTGTTTCAACGCATTCAATGCCGATCACTTTGCCATCTTGGGTTTTAATCGCCACAGGTTGACGGTTAAACAGGAAGTTAACGCCTTCCTCCCGCGCATTTTGCACTTCACGACGTGAGCCTGGCATGTTGGCCTCGTCCCGGCGGTAAGCACAGACTACGCTGCTGGCACCTTGTCTGACGGCTGTGCGCACACAATCCATCGCAGTATCACCACCGCCTAATACCACCACACGTTTACCTTCAAGGTTCAGGTAGGGCGTTTCAGTATTCTGGGTGCCCATTAAATGATGGGTGTTACCAATCAAATAGGGCAGGGCTTGGTATACGCCTTGGGCATCTTCACCCTCAAGGCCTGCTTTCATCGCGGTATAGGTGCCCATACCGAGGAAGACGGCATCGTATTCTTCGAGCAGTTTAGTAAATGGGATGTCCTTACCTACAGTGACACCGAGTTTGAACTCAATGCCCATGCCTTCTAATACACTGCGACGGGTCGCCATAACGGCTTTGTCGAGTTTAAAAGACGGAATACCGTAGGTGAGTAGACCACCAATTTGTGGATATTTATCAAAGACCACAGCTTTAACACCGTTGCGAGACAGAATATCCGCGCAGCCTAAACCCGCAGGACCTGCACCGACAATCG
Source organism: Shewanella sp. SM21 (assembly GCF_025654335.1). Classification (NCBI taxonomy): domain Bacteria; kingdom Pseudomonadati; phylum Pseudomonadota; class Gammaproteobacteria; order Alteromonadales; family Shewanellaceae; genus Shewanella; species Shewanella sp. SM21. The sequence continues at coordinate 378,395 of NZ_JAKKRL010000001.1, read as the reverse complement.
CTACTCGTTCAGCGCGCGGCGTGACCTTGCTCATATCTGGGCGCCAGCCTTGGGCGATTGCTGTATCGGTAATGTATTTTTCGACATTACCGATAGTGACAGCACCAAAGTCGTCGTTAAGGGTACAAGCGCCTTCGCAGAGTCTGTCCTGTGGACAAACTCGGCCGCAGATTTCGGGCAGAGTGTTAGTCTCATGCACTAAATCCGCCGCTTCCATGATGCGACCTTGCTCCGCTAGCTTGAGCCAGTTAGGAATATAATTGTGTAGCGGACATTTCCACTCACAATAAGGATTGCCGCAATCTAAACAGCGGTCCGCTTGCTGTGCCACTTCAGGCTGAGCAAAAGGCTGATAAATCTCAATAAACTGAGTCGCACGTTTAGCCGCAGGGTGTTTAGCGGGGTCTTTACGACCCACTTCAATAAATTGAAAATCGTTACTCATGCGCCATTACCCCGCTTTTACAACTAATTCTGGGCTCGATTTCTCTAACTTGAGCAGATCGGCCACGGCAATATTTTTAGGTTTCACTAATACGAAGCAATCTAACCAGTTACCAAAATCGCTTAAGATCATCTTGGCATGTTCACTGCCCGTTTCGGCCACGTGGGCTTCAATCAGACCTTTTAAATGTTGTTGATGGATCGGTGATTCGAGTTTTTGAGTATCGACAAGCTCAGTATTCACACGGCGATTGAAGCGGCCGAATTGATCGAACACATAGGCAAAACCGCCTGTCATCCCAGCGCCGAAGTTCACCCCTGTTTTGCCAAGGACAACCACAATGCCGCTGGTCATGTATTCGCAGCCGTTATCGCCAAGCCCTTCGACCACAGCAATCGCCCCTGAGTTACGTACTGCAAAACGCTCGCCCGCTTGACCTGCGGCAAAGAACTTGCCGCCCGTCGCACCGTAAAGGCAGGTGTTACCGACAATGGCGCTGCGTTCACTTTGGAACGGGCTGCCAATCGGCGGATAAATCACAATTTGACCGCCAGACATGCCTTTACCCACATAGTCGTTGGCATCGCCGCAGAGTTTTAACTCAAGGCCTGGGCTGTTCCACACGCCAAAGCTTTGGCCGGCACTGCCGTTAAAGCTCAGTTTGACCGGCGCTTTGGTGCCTTTGACGCCGAGTGTGCTCGCGATATAGCCTGACAACGTCGCGCCAACGGAACGGTCGGTGTTGTTGATGCTGTAAGCTGCATCGAAACTCTCGCCCTTATCGACGGCGCTTTGGCATTCGTTTAATAAATGCTGGTTAAGCAGCCCTAAATCCGCCGGTGGATTGGTTTCTTGCCAAGTGCGTGACGAGGTTGCTGGCACCTTGGGTTGATACAAAATCGGTGACAGATCTAAGCCTTGTTGCTTCGCGGTTTGTCCTTCGAGGGCATATAACCATTCGCTACGACCGACGAGGTCTTCAAACTTGCTCACCCCTAAGGTCGCCATCCATTCACGAACTTCCTGTGCAACAAACTCAAAGTAAGTCATCACTCGCTCTGGCAGACCATGGTAATGGTTGTCACGCAGGTTTTTATCTTGCGTCGCCACGCCAGTTGCGCAGTTGTTCAAGTGGCAAATACGCAGGTATTTACAACCTAGGGCGATCATAGGCACAGTACCAAAACCAAAGCTTTCGGCGCCCAATAACGCGGCTTTAATCACATCGGTACCGGTTTTTAGGCCGCCATCGACTTGCAGGCGAATTTTATGGCGTAGACCATTTTCTACTAGCGATTGATGCACCTCGGCTAACCCTAGCTCCCATGGACTGCCCGCATATTTCACTGAGGTAATTGGGCTAGCACCTGTGCCGCCGTCATACCCTGAAATCGTGATCATGTCCGCATAGGCTTTGGCCACGCCGGTGGCGATGGTGCCCACACCGGGTTCTGACACAAGTTTCACTGAAATCAGCGCTTTAGTGTTGATTTGCTTCAAATCGAAAATCAGCTGGGCTAAATCTTCGATAGAGTAAATATCGTGGTGCGGTGGCGGTGAAATCAAGGTCACACCAGGACGTGCATGACGCAGTCCGGCGATTTCAACGCTGACTTTATGGCCGGGTAACTGACCACCTTCACCGGGTTTTGCCCCTTGGGCGACTTTAATCTGCAACACATCGGCATTAACTAGATAATGCGCCGTGACACCAAAGCGTGCCGAGGCAATCTGTTTAATTGCAGAGTTGAGTTCAGTATTAAAGCGGCGTGCATCCTCACCACCTTCACCTGAGTTCGAGCGGCCACCTAAGCGGTTCATCGCGATAGCAAGAGCTTCATGGGCTTCAGGGCTCAAGGCGCCTATGCTCATGGCGGCACTGTCAAAACGTGAATATAGATTTGATGCCGCTTCTACATCGGCGACATCAATCGATGTTTGTGCGCCTTTAATACCGATTAAGTCACGCAGTGTGGCCACGGGACGATTGTCGACGAGTTCGGCGAATTTTTTATAGCTCGCAAAATCTTTGTCAATCAATGACGCTTGCAAGGTGTTGACCACATCAGGGTTGAAGCAGTGATACTCGCCGCCCTCAACGTATTTCAGCAGGCCACCTTGCGGTAATGGCACATGGGCACGGTAGGCCGCTTTGTGCAGAATAGCCTGGTCTTGGGCGATGTCTGCAAAGCCTGCACCCTCGATGCGGCTAATTACGCCTTTAAAACACAGTTCGATCACTTCGCTGGCAATGCCTATGGCTTCAAATTGCTGACTGCAACGATAGGAGCCGACAGTGCTGATGCCCATTTTGGACATGATCTTACGCAAGCCTTTTTCGATGCCGTAGCGGAAGTTCAACATCAATGCCGTGGTATCGGTTAAGTCATGGCGTTTCGCCAGTTCGGAAATTGACTCATACACTAAATACGGATAAATCGCCGTGGCACCAAAGCCAAGCAATACGGCAAAGTGATGCGGATCTCGCGCCGATGCGGTTTCAACTATGATATTGGTGTCGCAGCGCAGGCTCTTATTTACCAGCATTTGCTGCACAGAACCGACCGCCATGGCCGCGGGGATCACTTGCGCCGTTTTACCTATGGCTCTATCAGAAAGGATCAACAAAGTCGTGCCGCTGCGGGCTAAACGCTCGGCTTCGGCTGTGATACGGCGAATGGCACTTTCTAAGCCTTCCTGTGGTTCGTAATTTAAATCGACAATATTGGCGCGATAGTAAGTGCTATCTAATCCCAGTAACTGGTTAAAATCACTGAATAATAAAATAGGTGAATTGAACATTACCCGGTAAGCATGCCCAGTCGTTTCATTGAAGAGGTTCTGTTCACGGCCAATACAAGTGGTCAACGACATGACGTGCTTTTCACGTAATGGATCTATGGGGGGATTCGTTACTTGAGCAAATTTCTGCCTAAAATAGTCATACAGGGAACGTGACTTTTTCGACAAGACCGCCATAGGTGTGTCGTCGCCCATAGAACCTGTGGCTTCTTCACCTTGCTTCGCCAATACCCAAATGACTTGTTCTAATTCCTCACGGGTATAGCCAAATTGTTTTTGATATTGCAGCAATAGTTCAGGGCTTAATTCGCTGGCACCGTGCTGCTCAGAGGCTAAATCTTCCGCTGGCGTTAAAGTACGGCTGTTTTTCGCCATCCACTCTTTGTAAGGGTGGCGGCGTTTAAGATCGTTATCAATTTCAAAAGATTGGTACAGGCGGCCGTTCAAGGTATCTAATACCAGCAATTCACCAGGCCCAACACGGCCTTTTTCGATGACTTCATCGGCGGCGTAATCCCAAATTCCGACTTCGGAAGCTAAGGTCAAAATACGATCTTTTGTGATCACATAACGCGATGGACGCAGACCGTTACGGTCTACGGCGCAGGCGGCATGGCGACCGTTGGTCATCACAATACCTGCTGGACCATCCCAAGGCTCCATGTGCATAGAGTTAAAGTCGTAGAAGGCTTTTAATTCGTCATCCATTTCCGGATTACTTTGCCAAGCAGGCGGGATCAATAGACGCATGGCACGGTATAAGTCCATGCCACCAGATAACAGCATTTCCAGCATGTTATCTAAAGATGAAGAGTCTGAGCCTGTTTCATTCACAAAGGGAGCGGCCTGCTGCAAATCTGGCAGTAGCGGTGAATTAAACTTATAGGCACGGGCGCGGGCCCATTGACGGTTACCCGTAATCGTATTGATTTCGCCGTTATGGGCTAAATATCTAAACGGCTGAGCTAATGGCCATTTAGGAGAAGTATTCGTTGAGAAACGTTGATGGAATAGGCATATAGAGCTTTTTAAGCGAATGTCCGCGAGATCGGGATAAAACGCGGGCAAGTCCACAGGCATCATCAGACCTTTATAGACGATAACTTGGCCTGACAAACTCGCGACATAGAAGTCTTTGTCGTCGGTGATCTGCTGCTCTAGGCGGCGACGCGCCATATAAAGGCGACGTTCCAAGTCTTTTTCACGCCAGCCAATGGGGGCGTTGATCAGCACTTGATAGATTTGTGGCAGGCTAGCCTTGCCAATTTCACCTAACACATCGGGATTGACAGGCACCTTGCGCCAGCCTGCAATACTTAAGGTTTCACGCTCGAGTTCGCGCTCAAGAATAAACTTGGCTTGGTCAGCCAGTTCATCATCTTGACTTAAAAACAGCATACCTACGGCAAATTTTCTGCTCAAATGCCAATCATTTTCCGCGGCAATCGCTTCAAAAAATTGCACGGGTAATTGCATTAATAAACCACAGCCGTCGCCAGTGCGACCGTCGGAGGCAATGCCCCCGCGGTGCTTCATGCGATCTAGACCATGGATTGCCGTGCGCACTATACGGTGGCTGGCTTCGCCATCCATCTGTGCTATCAACCCAAAACCACAATTGTCCCGCTCAAAACTGGGATGATATAAGCTCATACAAAAACCTCCCTAGACCTCAACTGATTACTACTCGGGGAGAAAATGTAAAGACTTTCTATAGATATGCACCCGAACCACCCAAATTAGCCTGAGATTCAATAAAGGTCAAACCAAAAATTTGCATAAAACATGGGTATTAATTCATGTTTCATACACAAATCACAATTGCCTTACGTTAACGTCAACAGTAAAATGTGCCGTATAACATTATGAATAAAAAGAATTTTAAAAACTATCAAACTCAAAATTTACCAAGGTATAACATGCTGATGGGATTGTTTTTGATTTAGAAATAGTGATTTTTATTGCAAACACAGTAAGTAGATAAAAAATTAAAATTGTTGAATTGTTATTCATTTTTGATGTGAGCAAGATCTCAGCGGTAAGCTGGCTAATTTGAGGGTGCGCACATTTATGATAATAACGGTATGAGTCAGGCGGGAATTTGATGTAGCGCCAAGAAAACTCTCGCTACCTTATTTACACTAAGCTTTTTCTTCTATTTGTTCACGTATTTTCTTTTCTATTTGTGATTTTATCTTGGTTATTCTCAATGAAGCGATATGAAATTTGGTGGGTGCTCTGATGGGGCTTGATGCATATGTGAACACCTTTGGTGCCGTTTGCAAGGCGCGATATGGCACCCGACTGCGAAAACTCACTATAGATGCCAAGTTTACTTGCCCTAACCGTGACGGCACTTTAGGGCGCGGAGGTTGTACTTTCTGTAATGTGGCGTCATTTAGCCATCAAACCGCCGATGTATTGAGTATTACTGAGCAACTCGAACAGGGTAAGAGCCGCTATCGTGAGGCGAAGCCTCAGGCACAAGCCGATAAATTTATTGCTTATTTTCAAGCTTACACTAGCACTTATGATGAATATCAAGTGTTAATGGCTAAGTACGATGAAGCGGTTAAAGATGGCGAGATAGTCGGTTTATGTGTAGGAACTCGCCCCGATTGTGTGCCGAATAATGTACTGGATTTACTGGCGCGCTATCAGGAAAAAGGTGTCGATGTGTGGTTAGAGCTCGGGTTGCAAACAGCCAAAGATGAAACACTGCGTAGAATTAACCGTGGCCATGATTTCGCTTGTTATTGTGACACTGTGTCGAGGGCGAGAGCTCGCGGTCTTAAGGTGTGCACTCATCTCATTCTTGGCTTACCCGATGAAACCCATAGCGATTATATGGCGACTTTAGCTGCTGTATTGCAGCATGGCGTTGATGGCTTGAAGCTACATCCTTTGCATATCGTCGAAGGTAGTACTATGGCTAAGTCGTGGCGAAGTGGGCGCTTACCTTTATTGAGTCTTGAGGATTATGCCCACAGTGTCGGTGAGATGATCCGCCATACTCCCGCGGAAGTGATTTTTCACCGTGTCACCGCTTATGCGAAAAAACCTATGCTATTAGCACCCGATTGGTGTGTCTATCGTTGGGATGGATTGGTGGCGATTGTGGATAATTTGCAGCTTTATGGTGGACAAGGGCACGCATTAGCGCAACGATAGAGGCAAGTTAGTGGGATAAATTTACTCCCCAAATGTTATGTCGTCGCTATTATGTCGTAAGCGTTTATTTACGACTATTAGTTTGTTTTTTGTTAATTTTAATCTGAATTAGACCATGAATATCGCTATAAGTTGCACTGACAATTTTAGTGGGTATCATGTGATAAATTCGTTTTAAGCATTGAACCACTTAAGGGAGGCCTTATGGCCACAGTTGAATTAGAAGCAATCCTAGATCTCAATACTCTCGAACAGTACTGCAGCGCCATTGGTGCCGGTACCTTACTCAAGAGTGTGGTGTTATTTGAGCAGCTAATGCCTGAATATGTTGGAAATCTAGTGAAGGCTAACGACGCAGCAGACAAAGATACCTTATGTTCAGAAGCACATAAATTTAAAGGTGCTGCAGGTTCTGTGGGGTTAAAACGTATTCAGCAAATCGCCCAATTATTACAGCATGGCGAAGAAGCAAGATGGGATGCTGAACATGGCTCTTGGGTTGCTGACATCGTTGAACACGCGAGTGCAGATTTACAACAGTTAAAGTTATTCCTCCAAGCCAAAGCATAAAATATTACTTGCTAAGGTAAGTTAAGGCGCAGCAATAATGTCTATTGTTGCGCTCAATTGAGTGAATCTTGCATTGGTTTTACGATTAAGTTTGTTGTTTTCGACATTTTCTTGTTAGCGCTTTTCCCATCTTATTTTGTTACTCCCACTTAAGTTTTACGGCGAACCGATTGAATATCGATTCGGGTCACAATCCTGATATCTTATGCCGCGTTATTGCTCATCACTTATGCTAAAGTAGATTTAATTTCTTAATTCATAACCTTAATGGCAATCGAGAAAATGAAAAGTTTACCTAGCTTAAAAAACTTATTCTATTTGGTGAATCTCCATCAAGAGCAGAATTTTAACCGCGCCGCTAAGGTGTGTTTTGTCAGTCAATCAACGCTTTCAAGTGGGATCCAAAACCTAGAAGAGCAGTTAGGACATCAGTTGATTGAGCGAGACCATAAGTCATTTATGTTTACCGCCATTGGTGAAGAAGTGGTGCAGCGCGCCCGTAAAATTCTCACTGATGTGGATGATTTGGTGGAATTAGTGAAAAATCAAGGTGAGCCGATGACGGGGGATATTCGCTTAGGCTGTATTCCAACCATAGCGCCTTTCCTATTGAGTCGTGTGATCCGCCAGTGTCAGCAATCTTATCCGGCGATGAGTTTATTATTGAAGGAAGATACCACTGAGCGTTTGCTAGATGCTTTGGGTAAAGGAGAGCTGGACTTATTGATCCTAGCGCTACCCGTTGATACTAGCGGTTACCACAGCATGAAAGTGGGCATAGATCCTTTCAAAATGGTTGCCCACAAAGATTTAGCGGGTGGCATACATCAACCTATTGATTATCAAACTCTGCCGGACGAGAGCATTTTTCTTCTGCAAAGTGAGCATTGCATCACTGGCCATGCTATTACTGCATGTCAGCTAGGTGATAGTGCGAAAGTCAATCCGTTTGCCGCCACCAGTTTGCATACTTTAGTGCAGATGGTGAACAGTAAACTGGGCACCACGTTTCTTCCGCAAATGGCCATTGACGCGGGTATTTTGAATGACACAGATTTAGTGGTGATGACGCCACCGGGTGAGGCACCTTACCGTGATATCGGCCTTGTCTGGCGTCAAACCACCAGTCGGATCTTAACTTTCCGCACTTTAGGTTTAATGATCCAAAAATTATTAGCTAAGGACGAGGAATAAACTGACTGTAACTGCAAAGCATTAATTCAAGCTAAAGCTTAAAGTCGATTACAAATCAGAGCGGGGAAACGCCAAACACTTCAATTGAGTGTTGTTTCCCTTTGAGTTTTACTGGGCCTAGATTTGATAGGTGATACTGAGTGTTGGGGTTATCTAAACGTCCCGCGAGTGCGCCCGAAATCAACATGCGCTGTCCTAGTGGATTACATTGATCTTGCAGTCTTGCTAAGGTATTGAGCACGTCACTAAAGAAACTAATTTCTTGTTTCTGTACACCAACAACTGCAGCGACGACTTGGCCACAATGGGCTGCCGCTTTAAATTTCGGCACAAAGCCATAATGCTCTTCAAAGTAGCGGCGTTGCCAGTTCAGTTGTTGGCTAAATTCAAAATAAATATTCATGCAGCGGTCGTGAACTATCCCTTCTTCTAATGGCCAGTGAAGCAGCACTGCATCTCCCATATAGCGGTAGATTTCAGCTTCGTTATTGGACACTGTATCTGAAAGTAAACTAAAGCTGTCTTGGATCAATCGACTAAAGCGGTAATCGCCAAGTGATTCGGCATGTGTGGTTGAGGCGACCATGTCTAAATAGAGGAATAAGCGCTGCTCATATCTTGGCTTGTGGTATTTACCAAGGCCTATGTTGAGTAAAATACGCGGCCCGACTAATAATGCCATTTGCTCGACAAAAGCTAAGCTGACTCGTACGACGACCAAATATACGATCAATGCTTGGAATGAAGGGCTATAGAGAATGTGCGCCGTCAGCATCTGTCTGAGGGTCGACATGTGATTTTCGATGGCCCACATATTTAAAAACTGAGTCATGTAAGCTAACGTCGTAGCACCCAGTAATAAAAACAAGCCCTTAAAGATGACTGAAAACACATAGGGGAGGCGATTGATTGCACTGAAATCTGCAATGACGTTCGACATCCAATGTAAGCTGCCAAAAATTATCCCCATGTAGATAGCAAGTGTTGCGAGATCAGCCGAACTTACAGCCCATTGGGGCAGCTCTGGTGATTGGGCATATCGAAAAAACACGAATGCAGCCATGGCAATCGCCCAAGCTAAAATCGCAAAAAGGAGTTTTTTCGCTTGTCTACGTGCTCTCACTGCTTGATTGGTATCCGAATACGGCTGTGATTTCAGGATGCCGTAGTTTATAGAAAAGAGTCACCTTAGTGCCAGTGAAATTTGTGATCTGGATCAATCCAAGTCCATATCGTTACTAAAAATTAACCAAATACCTTATTAAGTATCATAGCAGTGAAACTGGTCTTTAAATAAAAGCCCCTAGGGTTGGTCATTTTGAGGCTACCATCTTCGGCAATGCTTTGTGTTAACGCCTTACTATTAGCGGCCTTAGGGCGCAATTGCAGCACTTCGCCGTGGCGCGCTGTAAGCCTCTCTACTTTTCCGAGGGCGATAAGCTCCATGATCTCTTCCCAATCCTGTTGCAGTAATTGCAACTCGTGCGGATCCGGTTCCCACAATATTGGCGTACCTATACGGCGCTCACCCACAGGAATATGCCTCTCTCCTTCAACGGGTACCCAAAGTACTCGCTGTAACTTATGGCAGACTAAGCTGTTTTGCCAGGTTAATCCTTGGATATTCGATAGCGGCGCCACGCAGACATAAGTGGTCTCCAGCGGTCGCCCCTGTGTATCAATGGGGATAGTTTTTAGCTCGACCCCTAAATGTAGAAAATCTTGCTCAGGTTTAGAACCCGCCGTTGCGCCTAATTCCATTTCGATTAATTGACCGACCCAACCTTTATCGCGTTTAAGATCCTTGGGGACACGAATGCTTCTTTGGCTGGCTATCTGCGCCAAACTCACGCCCGCCATCATGTTGGCACGTTCGAGTAGTTCAGATAGATTTTCGGGGGGGATAATTCGATTCATGGCTGGATTTTACTTAAAAATAACCGCTTAGCAATGGCGGTTAAAAAACGAGCACTACAGGGGGAGTGAACTTGTACCGAATGTTTTTATTCTAAGTAACTGATTTTAAATTTTATATCCGTGTTAACCCCCGTTTTGCAAAAAAGTGTTCAAAGTTACTCTCTGCTTTCCCTTGCGTTCCCCACATACTTATCCACAGATATTATGGATAACTCAGGAAAGTGAGCCTCTTAACCTAATAAAAATCCTAAGTCAATGCGAATAAAGTGCATTTATTCTGGCTTTTGTGGACAGTTGTGGACACTATTTGTGTATAAAGTTGAGTAATATCGCGAGAATGATAGAAATACTTCTTGCTGGTCAAATAATGAGCTTTATTGGTTTTTTAGTCTAAAATAAATCATGATTAATGTGCAAGTTTATGAATTTGTTTGCTATTAAGTTTTAACGCTAAATTTTAAAAACGATGGTAAATAGATGTTTTTTGAACGTTATAACAAGTTCACCTGAGTTTCAAACAGAGATATCCACAGAAAATGTGGATATCCCCGGATTCCATCCCCTAGCATTGTTGATAAATGTCTTTTAAGTCAGATGTTATCCAAAGCTTAGGATAAAATAGAGGTTTGCTGAGAGACTAGCTTTATGAAACAATCAGTTTATTAAAATTTAATGTGATTTGGAGTCCATGTGATTGATAGCGACGGCTTTCGCGCAAATGTGGGCATTATAATTTGTAACAGATATGGCCAAGTCATGTGGGCTAGACGTTTCGGTCAACACTCATGGCAATTTCCTCAAGGTGGCGTCGATGATGGCGAGACAGCAGAAGAGGCTATGTACCGTGAGTTGTATGAAGAAGTGGGCCTAAGACCTGAACACGTGCATATATTAACCTCGACCCGTTCTTGGTTGCGCTATCGTTTGCCAAAGCGTTTAGTCAGACAAGACAGTAAACCTGTGTGTATCGGGCAAAAACAAAAGTGGTTTCTGTTACAACTGAAAAGCCAAGATAGTGCGATTAATTTGAGTTCTTCTGGGCATCCTGAATTTGACGATTGGCGCTGGGTAAGTTATTGGTATCCTGTGCGGCAAGTCGTGTCATTTAAGCGTGATGTTTATCGTAAGGTGATGAAAGAGTTTGCGGTAACGGCATTGTCATTCCAAACCCTAGAAATACCTAGGAAACGGGGAAGACAAAAAACAACGGGCTGATTTTCAAAAGAGGATTGAAAACAGTGTTAAATACGCTTAGGGATATTACTCAGGCTGTGGCATCTGCCCACAGTTTGGAAACCGCATTAGAAATCTTAGTTTCATCGACTAAAGCGGCGATGGAAACCCAATGTTGCTCCATCTATATCCTAGAAGAGCAAGAACTCGTGTTATCTGCAACCGATGGTCTTGAAAAAAGCGCCGTTGGTCGAGTACGTATGCCGCTGACTGAAGGTTTAGTTGGACTCGCTGCCCAGCGAGAAGAGGCCGTTAATTTAGCGGATGCTCGGCTTCATCCAAGGTTTAAGCTTTTTCCTGAAGTCGCCGAAGAAGAATACCGCGCTTTTTTAGCTGTACCTATTATCTACCAGAAGGCTGTGGTTGGGGTGATAGTGGTACAGCAGGCGAGTGCTCGTCAATTCAGTGAGGGCGAAGAAGCCTTCCTGATGACCCTCGCCGCCCAATTAGCGATGGCAGTGCGTGGGTTAAAACAAAAAGCACAAGTCAGCTCCCATCATCAACAAATTCTGTTTCAAGGTACTTCAGCATCAAACGGTATCGCCATTGCGTATGCCTTCGTACTTGGTGGGGAAATCCCCCTTGAACAGCCTGAGGTGCGTTCTGACGATATTGCCTATGAATCGAGTCGCTTAACCACGGCTATGGTGCGTTGTAAAGAAGCGATAGGTGCCTTATCTCAACGGTTTGATCGTGAGCAAGATGACGAAGTTGTCTCCATTTTCAATGCATTACAGTTACTGCTCGATGATGCTAGTTTAGGCGGCGAATATACCCGTGAAGTGCAATTAGGCTGGGCTGCTGAGTCGGCGGTGAGCCGAGTGTCTCTACGTTATATTCAACAGTTTTTAGCAATGGAAGACCCTTACCTTAAGGAGCGGGCTAGCGATATTCGCGACTTAGGTCAAAAAGTATTGCGCCAACTTATTGAGCCAGAACGTCTAGAGCTTGAGCCCGATAAACCTGTAATCCTCATTACCCGTGAAGCCGATGCGACTATGTTGGCTGAGTTCCCAAGGCAAAAGCTTGCGGGTATTGTCACGGAGCTTGGTGGCGTAAACTCCCATGCCGCCATTTTAGCCCGCGCCTTAGGTGTGCCTGCAATCACAGGTGTCGAGCAACTGTTATCTGCCAATATTGACCAAAAACTTCTAGTCGTAAACGCAAGCCGTGGTCAGTTATTGGTGTCGCCATCACCCGCTATTGTCGGTGAGTATCGTAGCCTTATTTCGGCACAAAAAGCCTTGCAACGCCAGTATGCCCAAGAATTAGCGCTGCCTTCTGTAACCTTAGATGGTTCACGTATTCGCTTGTATCTCAATGCGGGATTACTCAGTGGTGTGGCCTCTGAAATTGCAGAGGGCGCCGACGGTATTGGGCTTTATCGCACTGAAATTCCTTTTATGTTGCAACAGCGCTTCCCGAGTGAATCTGAGCAAGTCAAAGTCTATCAACAGGTCTTATCGGCAGCGTCCGGTCGACCTGTGGTGATGCGTACTTTAGATGTGGGAGGCGATAAACCTTTACCGTATTTCCCGATTAAAGAAGACAATCCTTTCCTTGGATGGCGCGGTATTCGCTTGTCTCTGGATCATCCTGAGCTGTTTTTGGTGCAGTTACGGGCCATGCTACAGGCTGGGGGAGACGGTAAACAGTTAAGTATTTTGCTGCCTATGGTAAGCAACTTAGATGAAATCGATCAATCCTTAGAATATTTGCAACAAGCCTATGTCGAATTAAAAAACGATGTTAACAGAGACATAGTGATGCCACGAATAGGCATTATGCTCGAAGTGCCTGCCATGTTATATCAGTTGGATGATGTGGCAAAACGAGTGGATTTTGTCTCTGTTGGTAGTAATGATTTAACCCAATATTTACTGGCTGTTGATCGTAATAACCCGCGGGTGAGCTCGTTATTTGACAGTTATCATCCTGGAATATTGCGGGCTTTGCATCAGGCGCACCTCGATTGTCGATACCATAAACTCGATATTAGTATCTGTGGAGAGCTCGCGGGCGAACCTATGGGGGCCATTTTGCTTGTGGCTATGGGATACGATCAGTTGAGTATGAATCAGGGCAGTTTAGCGCGGATCAATTATCTATTGCGACGTGTTGCGCGGGCCGATTTAGATCAATTACTTGCTAAAGCGCTGAGCCTATCAAACGGCTTCCAAGTGCGTGAGCTGGTTAAAGAATATTTGACCCAGCAGGGTCTCGCAACAATTCTTAATTAACTAATGCTGTGTTTTGCTTTAAGCTAAGGCCCTCAATTTATCACGCTGTAGGTACTCGTGTGGATAGTTTGTTGTTGGTGTTCTTTATTTGCTTGGCTTTAGGCGCATTTGTCGGCTTTATGGCAGGATTATTAGGTATCGGTGGCGGCTTGATTGTAGTGCCGGCACTGCTTTATATTTTGCCATCGGTCGGTATTAGCTCTACTCAGCTCCCCCATATTGCAATTGCCACTTCGCTAGCAGCCATTATTCTCACCTCTATTTCGTCGGCACGTGCCCACCATAAGCGTGGCAATGTGCCTTGGGATTTATTCAAATCAATGTTACCGGGCCTGATTATAGGCGCGCTGGCTTCAGGTTTTATTGCTGAGCGTATTCCCGCTGATAAGTTACAACAAGGTTTTGCCATCTTTGTGATTTTAATGACAATTCAAATGGCTTATCCCGTTAAGGCCGAATCAAATCGTCAATTACCTAATTCAGTAGTGCTTTTTGTTGTATCGGCTTTTGTTGCGGTTTTGGCAGGTTTGACCGGGATAGGTGGCGGTATACTGATAGTGCCATTTTTGACTTTTTATGGTTTACAGATGCGTCAAGCCGTGGGCTTTTCTGCTGCGATGGGCTTCTTAATCTCTCTTTCTGGCAGTTTCGGCTATATTATTGCAGGTATGAATGCCCCTGAGTTGCCCTATGGTACCTTAGGCTATATCTATTTACCTGCATTGTTTGGTTTAGTAATCACTTCTGTCTTGATGGCGCCTGTGGGGGTAAAAGCGGCGAGCACTTGGCCAACACCTGTACTTAAAAAGATATTTGCATTGTTACTTCTATGTGTCGGCCTTAAGTTAATTCTGACCTAGTTTTTATGTTTATCTTTGTTTTAGGCTGCTAATGGATGTGTTATGGCGTTGAGTTTTCCCAATATCGATCCCGTGATCGTTTCATTTGGACCGTTTAATCTTTTTGGACAAACCTTTGAACCGGCACTGCGTTGGTATGGTTTTACCTATTTAGTCGGATTTGTTGCGGCCATGTGGTTGTTGAACCGCCAAGCCGACCGTTCAAAGGGGATATGGACGCGGGAGCAAGTTTCAGATTTACTCTTTTATGGTTTTCTTGGGGTGATTTTAGGTGGCCGTATCGGTTACGTGCTTTTTTATCATTTCGATTATTTCCTCGCCAGTCCCCTATATTTATTTAAAATCTCTGAAGGTGGCATGTCCTTCCACGGCGGTTTGATGGGCGTGATTACGGCGATGCTCTATATCGCGTGGAAACAAAAACGTACTTTTTTTGCTGTCGCCGATATGGTGGCACCTGTTGTGCCTATTGGTTTAGGCGCTGGTCGTATTGGTAACTTTATCAACGGCGAGCTTTGGGGACGAACCACTGATGTGCCTTGGGCTATGGTGTTTCCAACTGGTGGGCCTGACCCACGTCATCCATCCCAGTTGTATCAGTTCGCCCTTGAAGGCGTAGCATTATTCCTATTACTTTACTGGTTTAGCAAACGTACCGATAAAGTCGGTGCAGTCTCTGGTATGTTCTTAGTCGGTTACGGTATGTTCCGTATTATGGTTGAAACTGTGAGGCAACCCGACACACAGTTGGGACTCTACTGGGGATATATGACTATGGGGCAGATACTCTCTGTTCCTATGGTGTTAATCGGTTTGTACTTGATTTTTCGTAAGCAAGGTAAGCAGCAATGAAACAGTATTTAGACTTAATGAAGCATATATTAGCCGAAGGCGTGGATAAATCGGATCGCACAGGTACTGGGACTCGCTCGGTATTTGGCTATCAAATGCGCTTCGATTTGAGCAAAGGTTTTCCTTTGGTGAGCACCAAAAAATGCCATATGCGCTCTATCATCCATGAATTGCTGTGGTTTCTGAAGGGTGAAACTAACGTTGCCTATTTACGCGAAAATAAGGTCAGCATTTGGGATGAATGGGCCGATGATAATGGCGATTTGGGCCCAGTTTATGGTGCCCAGTGGCGCAGCTGGCCAACCCAGAGTGGTGATGCTATCGACCAGATTTCGCAAGTTATCGCCCAGATAAAATCTCAGCCAGATTCTCGCCGTCTTATCGTTTCTGCGTGGAACGTGGGCGAACTGGATAAAATGGCTTTGGCACCGTGCCACGCATTTTTTCAGTTCTATGTAGCCGATGGCAAATTATCTTGTCAGCTGTATCAGCGTAGTTGTGATGTGTTTCTTGGTTTGCCATTTAATATTGCCAGTTATGCTTTGTTTACTATGATGGTCGCCCAGCAATGTGACTTGGCCTTAGGTGATTTTGTATGGACGGGTGGCGATACCCATTTATATTCTAATCATATGGAACAGACGGCACTGCAGTTAAGCCGTGATCCAAAACCGTTGCCGACCATGACTATTGTACGCAGACCTGAGTCGATTTTTGACTATCAATTCGATGATTTTGAATTAACAAACTACGCTCCACACCCTCATATCAAAGCCCCTGTTGCTGTGTGATGTATGTTTTTTAGCCTAACACTTCGGGATAACCGAGGTGTTGGGGAGAAACTTACGATTATATTTGTTATTACAATTCGTCTACACTCAATTCATTATGATTTTTAGGAGTGCAAGATGGAAAAAGCAATTAGAAATTTTCTGAGCCAAGAGTCGGCTGGCGGTATCCTGTTATTGGTTGCTGTTGCCTTAGCCATGCTGATGGCCAATTCCCCCTTATCTGGACTTTATCAAGGCTTTTTAGGCACTGACGTTCAAGTCAAAATTGGTGAGCTCAATATACACAAGCCACTCATCCTGTGGATAAACGATGGCTTGATGGCCATATTCTTTTTGCTGATTGGTTTAGAAGTGAAACGTGAGTTACTTGAAGGCGCCTTATCGAGTGTCGCTCAAGCTTCCCTGCCTACCTTTGCTGCCATTGGCGGCATGTTAGTCCCTGCTGGTGTGTACTTACTGTTTAACTATGGTGATCCTGTCACACAGGCGGGCTGGGCGATTCCTGCCGCGACTGATATTGCCTTTGCCTTAGGTATTATGGCACTGCTCGGAAGCCGCGTTCCTGTTTCACTGAAAGTCTTCTTACTTGCTTTAGCTATCATCGATGATTTAGGCGTCATAGTGATTATCGCGCTGTTTTACAGTACTGACTTATCAACCATCAGTTTAGTGATTGCCAGTTTAGCGATTGCGGGCTTGGTTGGGTTAAACCGCAAAGGGGTTACCTCACTTTTACCCTATGGCATCTTAGGGTTAATCCTTTGGGTTGCCGTACTTAAGTCTGGAGTGCATGCGACTCTGGCTGGCGTCATCATTGCTTTTTGTATTCCATTGCGGGCAAAGGATGGCAGTTCACCCTCAGAAGGCTTAGAGCATAGTTTGCATCCTTGGAGTACTTTCCTCATTTTGCCAGTGTTTGCTTTTGCCAATGCGGGCGTTTATGTCGGCAATATGAATTTGGAGACGTTAATTTCTCCTGTACCTGTTGGTATTGCATTGGGCCTGATGTTAGGTAAGCCAATCGGTGTAATGTTATTTAGCTTTATTGCGGTGAAACTAAAATTAGCGCAATTGCCCGATGGCGTAGGTTGGAAGCAGATTGCCCCCGTCGCGGCCATGTGCGGTATTGGTTTTACTATGTCTATGTTTATTGCGTCGTTAGCCTTTGAACATGCAGACCCTATGTACGGTGACTTAGCACGCCTAGGGACCTTAATCGGTTCGATTATGGCAGCGTTAGTCGGGTATTTCTGGTTATCAAAAGTGTTACCTAATAAAGGAGTATAACTATGATAAAGTTGAAATTAATGGGAATCGCAACGCTCTTATGTTTATCGACAACCGCGACGGCATCGCAAATTTTGGCCTGTAATCAGGATGCAAACTCGCAGACTTGCCAAAGCTATCTTGAAGGAATAGTGGATGGCGCTTTGATGTTTAAATCTGATTCCTTAGGAGCGAGATTAGAAACTAATGGTTATGAATCGAGGGCACTTAAGTATCGCGGTGGTAAACGTTTCCAAGAAGCGAATCGAACCTATTGCGCCGAACGTATTCCTGAACGTAACGTTTTAGTTTCAGGAGTCACTGAAGCGGTAAGTCTGGGGAATGCTGCCGATTTGGAGCAGTTACAAGGCATAGTTACTAACTTACTCGACTGCCAGCGTTTAAAGTAACTTGACTGGGAATCATCAGGTTTTTAATCATCTGATTTTAAACTATCGAGTTTAAAATAACACAGTAACCCCTCAGCGCCTTGGCGTTTGAGGGAGCATTAACAGCGGGTTAGCATGCTGCACTTGAATTATAACCACTTGTATTATTTTTGGATGATTAAGAAAAAGGGCTCAGTCGCGAAGGCGGCCGAAGCCCTATGTTTAACGCCGCAAACGATAACAGGGCAAATTCGTGCCTTAGAAGATAGGTTAAACGGCAGTCTGTTCAAGCGAGTCGGGCGGACATTGGAGGCGACAGAGTTAGGTGAATTGGTGTTTCGCTACGCCGATAAGATGTTTAGCCTTAGCTATGAAATGCTCGATTTACTTAATTATCAAAAAGCGGATGCCATGTTATTCGAGGTGGGTATTGCCGATGCCTTATCTAAAGCTTTAGTCAGTCGAGTTTTATTATCCGTAGTGCCTAATGACAATTCTATGCACTTAGCCTGCTATGAGGCGACTCACGAGAGCCTAATGGCGCGTTTACGTGAGCATAAACTGGATATGATCCTTTCGGATTGTGCAGGTGAGTCACTCAAATACCCTGAAATTTTATCTAAAAAATTGGGCGAATGTGGAGTGAGTTTTTTCTCCGCTGAGACTTATAGCGCTGATTTTCCTGCCTGTTTAGAACAAGGCCAGCTATTAATCCCCGGCCGTAGAACTTCACTTGGACAACAGCTATATCGCTGGTTTGACGAGCAAAACCTTAAAGTCAGTATCTTAGGTGAGTTCGATGATGCGGCCATGATGAAAGCCTTTGGTTACCTTAAACGAGGTATTTTTGTCACACCGTCGATTTATCGCCAAGAAGTGATTTCCCATGGTATGAATTTGCTCGGTGAAACCACCGATGTGAAAGAGGAATACCATGTGATGTTTGCCGAACGTATGATCCAACATCCTGCGGTAAAGCGATTATTGGATACAGATTTCAGCGATCTCTTTGAGGGGCTCGATACGCAAGTACAACAATGCTAATTTTGTGAGTCAATTTGAAGGGTTAATCGACACTTTAGTCAGTGAACTGATAGACTAATGCCAAATCTGTGTTGGGAGAAATACCTTGGAATTAATGAACATCGCAAGGGTTCGCTGGGCATGTCGCCGTGGGATGCTGGAATTAGACGTCTTGCTTCAACCTTTTGTTGAAAATTTCTATCAAGAAATGTCCGATGAAGATAAAACCGTGTTTATCCGTTTGTTGGAATGTGAAGATCCAGAATTGTTTGCTTGGTTTATGGGCCATGAAGTGTGCCCTGACACTGAACTGGCTCGTATGATAGTGAAAGTCCGTGGAAGACCGGCACCATAGTTTCAGTGTAAAAGCCTCTTTCGACCAACGACTCTCGTTGGTCGTTTTTATTTGTGTTTGTTCTAGCTCATTTCTGCTTTGGCCCCAAAGCGACATTATCGCCTTATCTCTGCTTAAATATTTGTTTATCGTACTTGTCAGTATTTTTTTGCTGTCGCAGTTGTGGCGACTGCAGCATTGGCGTTTAGATTTTGTGCTGAGTGATAAAGGCGAGGGACGTTTGTCAACGGGGGAGCACTTTCAGGTACTAAAACGCACTTGGGTCACGCCCTTTGTTTGCTTGATTTATATCGAAGTGGATACTCAGCTACGGCTCTTGCTGATTTGGGCTGATATGTTAGACGATACTGACTATCGACATTTATGTCGGCTGTTGCTGCGGGCTAAAATGCAACAGACTAAACCTCATTCTGAGATTTAGTCTGTTTATGATGAAGTCACCTATGCGTATGCGGTTACTTTTCTGGTAGTAAAATTGTTGGGCGAGGCGCGTCTAATTTCTCTGGATGATCGATATTAAAATGCAGCCCACGGCTTTCTTTACGCTCCATGGCACAGCGAATAATTAATTCGGCCACTTGCACTAAGTTACGTAATTCGAGCAAGTTATTGCTAACCCTGAAGTTACTGTAATATTCCTGAATTTCTTGCTGTAACATCAGGCAGCGGCGCAGTGCTCGCTCCAGACGTTTATCAGAGCGTACAATTCCAACGTAGTCCCACATGAATAACCGCAGCTCGTGCCAGTTATGGGCGATGACCACTTCCTCATCTGAGTTCGATACTTTACTTTCATCCCATGCTGGAATTTGTCCCGGGATTTGAATTTTATGCAGTTGGCTTTCTATGTCCTGTGACGCCGCACGGGCAAACACTAAACATTCGAGTAGTGAGTTACTCGCCAGGCGATTGGCGCCATGTAAGCCCGTATAGGCGACTTCACCAATAGCATAGAGACCATTGAGATCCGTCTGACCGTGCATATCTGTCATTACACCACCGCAGGTATAGTGTGCGGCGGGTACCACAGGAATCGCATCTTTAGTGATATCGATTCCTAGATCTAAGCAACGGCTATAGATGGTCGGGAAATGCTTCATCACAAAGTCAGCATCTTTATGGCTGATATCGAGATAGACGCAATCGGCACCCAGACGTTTCATCTCGTAGTCGATGGCGCGGGCAACGATGTCACGGGGAGCGAGCTCAGCGCGTTCATCAAAGTCCGGCATAAAGCGGCTGCCATCTGGACGACGCAGATAAGCCCCTTCACCACGCAGGGCTTCGGTGAGTAAGAAGTTGCGCGCATCTGCGTGGTACAAACACGTTGGATGGAATTGGTTGAACTCCATATTCGCCACGCGGCAACCTGCACGCCATGCCATGGCAATACCATCACCACTAGCGACATCGGGGTTTGAGGTATATTGATAAACCTTAGAGCTACCGCCTGTTGCTAACGCAACAAACTTAGCCTTAACGGTTTCGACGTGTTCTTCATTACGATTCCACACATAAGCGCCTAACACACGATTACCTGGGCGATTTAACTTACGGGTGGTGATGAGGTCGATGGCGTTATAGCGTTCTAAAACTTGAATATTGGGGTGGTCGAGTGCGCGCTCTTGGAGTGTCGTTTGCACTTCTTTGCCTGTGGCATCGGCAGCGTGCAGAATACGTCTGTGGCTATGGCCGCCTTCACGGGTTAAATGGTAAGGTGCATCTTTTGCGTTGCCGTCTGTGGTTTCTTCTTTATCGAAGGCGACACCACATTCGATAAGCCATTGCATCGCACTCTTGGCATTTTCAGCCGTGAAAGTGACAACGTCTTTGTCACATAAACCCGCCCCAGCGATTAAGGTGTCTGCAACATGGGATTCGATAGTGTCACTTTCGTCGAAGACGGAGGCGATACCGCCTTGGGCGTAGTAAGTCGACCCTTCCGAGAGTGGGCCTTTTGAAAGCAGAATTACTTTTGCTTTTTCAGCAAGATGCAAAGCTAGTGTCAGACCTGCGGCACCGCTACCTATGACTAATATGTCAGATTGGTGTTCAACTACTTGTTTCATCGGGTATCATGATGTGACTGAAGAGTGCCAACTATGGTAAACCAACTCACCGATTATGGGTACTTTCCTTTTTACCTTACTTTTTTTGTATAATTTTTAGAACTTTTTCAAAGCCCGCGAGTCTACATAAGTGAATATGATTCGAGCGACTGAGAAATCAGCATTTTAGATTTAGGAGAAGTCGGCTCGGATGAGTGGACAATTAAGTGATCAACAATTAGTTGAGCGCGTACAACAAGGTGATAAAAACGCTTTTAACCTGTTAGTGCTTAAATATCAAAGTAAAGTCATTAGCTTGATATCCCGTTATGTACGGAACCAAGCGGACGTTGCTGATGTCGCACAGGAAGCGTTTATCAAAGCTTACAGAGCTTTGCCAAACTTTCGCGGTGAAAGTGCATTTTATACTTGGTTGTACCGCATCGCAGTAAACACTGCGAAGAATTATCTCGTATCACAGGGGCGTAGAACGCCTGCGAATGATGTTGATGCAGAAGATGCCGAATATTACGAAGGCAGTGACGCGCTGAAGGAGTTTGCCTCCCCAGAACGGCTAATGTTATCGGATGAAATCAAAAAAGTGATTTTCGATACATTAGAGACCTTACCTGAAGAATTACGAATGGCCATCTCATTGCGTGAACTCGATGGTATGAGTTACGAAGATATTGCCATAGTCATGGATTGTCCTGTCGGGACCGTAAGATCGCGTATCTTCCGAGCTCGAGAGGCAATCGATAAAAAGCTCCAGCCTTTGCTGGAAGCCTAAATTCTTATTTTAAGAAACCCTTATATTTAGACAGGTGAAAAATGGATAAATTAGGTCAAGAATGGGTATCTGCCGCAGTCGATGGAGAGACTGATGCGCAGACCATGGCAGAGTTATCTGCTGATACACATTCACATGATAAATGGCATAACTATCATATGATAGGCGATGCCATGCGTGGCGAGTTGCCGCAGAATATTGTGTTAGATCTCTCTGCTAGCATTGCCGCCGCCATTGAGCTTGAGCCAGCGATAGTTGCGCCTAAGCATCATGCGTCTAACGTTGCTGCACCTGTAACGCCACAAATTGCCGCCAATTCGGAGCAAAGCCGCGTCGTACCTTTATTTAAGCAATTTGGTCAATATGCCATTGCTGCGACGGTTGCTATGTTTGCGATTGTGGGTGTGCAGAATTACAATCAAACCGCCGATGATGCCGCGTCACCATCGCCCGTGTTAATTACAAGGCCGCTTATTGGTAGCGCATCACCTGTGAGCCTACAAACCGGTCCTGTACAACAGAATCAAGGCTATACCAATGATCAGGTGAATGAGCAACGTCGCCGAATTAATACTTATATCCAAGATCATATGTTGCAACAACGATTGAATACTGGTGCTGTTGTAGAGGACAATACCGAGGTCGTACCCGTTCCGGTCAATCAATAACGAGGAGTTAGCTTGCGTCTAATCCTGTTGGCTTTATTAGCCTTGGTCTTTCCTGCAACCGCGCAGGAAGACATGCCTGCCAAAGCTTGGCTCGAGAAAATGAGTCAGGCTTTACGAGAGAAAGAGTTTAAAGCATCGATTATTCAACTTCAGGCCGATCATATTCGGCCTTTGGTTTACCTGCACGGTAAGGTGAATAATCAAGAAGTTGCCTTTCTAGAATACCTTAACGGTCCACCCAAAAATGCAGTGCGTGTCGGTAATCGTGTGACCTTTATTGAGCACGATGAGCCTGCGTATAGTATCGTTTCTAATCATATTCAAGGTGTCTGGCCTGCTGCTTTCTCTGCCAATATGGCGGACTTAGAAGTGGGTTATCAGTTTGTACTCGGTGGCCGTACCCGTATCGCTGGGCGTCCGGGGCAGATGATCCGCCTGTTGCCTAATGATGAATTCCGTTATGGCTTTCAAATTTGGCTTGATATGGAAACCTATCTGCCGCTGAGATACGACATGCTGACTCAAGATAAGCAATTACTTGAGCAGATCATGGTGATTGAACTCATTGAATTCAGCGAGCCGCCAGCCATTTTGCAAGAGGCTTATAAGCAAGAGTGGCCGGCAGTTATCGATCAAGCCGAGCGCCAAGACGGTCAAAACTGGCAATTTGCTTGGTTACCCGCAGGTTTTACTGTGGTAGTGCGTGATCACCATAGATTGATTGGCAGCCATGAGGCGGTGGAATACATAGCACTGACCGATGGACTGGCAAATATTTCTGTTTATGTGGCGCGTGCGGGCACGAGTCCATTGCCTGAAGAATTAATTACCCGTAATGGCTTGTCGTTAGTCTCAGAAAAAGTCGGTAATGCCGAAGTGGTTGCTGTGGGTAAAGTGCCGACAGAAACCTTAACGCGCATTGCTAAAAGTCTGACGCTAGAATAGGACGCCGATTATGATGGAAGAAATTGCCAGAGTCGTCTCCAGTGATAGTCAAGGCTGGTTGACGGTTGAAGTGGAACTTAAGAGTACCTGCAAGAGCTGCAGTAACAGTGAGTCTTGCGGGACCTCTGCTGTCGCTCAGGCTTTTTCCTCGAAAACCCAGCAATTTTCTATTCAGAGTGACCGCCGCTGTGAGGCTGGTGAATTACTCAAATTAGGCCTTCCCGAGAGCGTGATCCTCAAAGCCGCGGCATTAATCTATTTAATGCCGCTGTTTGGCCTGTTTGTCGGCGCGGCGTTAGGACAATTTTTAGGCCAGTTGCTTGAGTTTAATCCTAACCTAGGTGCCATGGGCTTTGCGGCCGTTGGTGCCTTGATTGCGTGGTCTTTTGGTAAGCAACAGGCTAAACGTTTAGAAGTTGATGCTCAGCCTGTGATTTTGGCCTATTTAGGTAGGAGCATCAATTTGAACGAATTAGCCCAATAATTTCAATGTGTTATTTTTTATCAAATAACAGCTAACTGCGGTTTTGGACGTTGTTTTATCGGCCTGTCTTAAGTAGGAGTGAATGTGATTGGTATTGAAACCGCAATCAGGTACAATTTCGCTCCTTTGAACCGTATCCATTTTCAGTATTAGTCATTGCAGCATAATGAAACAAATTAGAAACTTCTCAATTATTGCCCATATCGACCATGGTAAATCGACGCTATCAGATCGTCTTATTCAGGTTTGTGGCGGTTTAACCGACCGTGAAATGGATTCTCAAGTTTTAGATTCTATGGATCTAGAACGTGAGCGTGGTATTACGATTAAGGCACAAAGTGTCACTTTGGATTATAAAGCCAAAGATGGCCTTGTCTATCAACTCAACTTTATTGATACCCCTGGTCACGTTGACTTCTCCTACGAGGTCTCGCGCTCATTAGCTGCCTGTGAAGGTGCTTTGCTGGTGGTTGATGCGGGTCAGGGCGTTGAAGCTCAGACACTGGCAAACTGTTATACCGCGCTGGATATGAATCTAGATGTGGTACCCATTTTAAACAAGATTGACTTACCACAAGCCGATCCAGAACGTGTTGCTGCCGAGATTGAAGATATCGTCGGTATTGATGCGATGGATGCTGTGCGTTGTTCGGCTAAAACCGGTGTCGGTGTCGATGAGGTTTTAGAAGTCATTGTTGCCAAAATTCCACCGCCAGAAGGCGATCCTGACGCACCATTGCAAGCCTTGATTATCGATTCTTGGTTTGATAACTACTTAGGCGTAGTGTCGTTAGTGCGAATTAAACACGGTAGCCTGAAAAAAGGTGACAAGTTTAAGGTAATGTCTACAGGGCAAAACCACACAGCGGATCGCGTGGGTATTTTCACCCCAAAACAAACTGACAAAACCGAACTTAAAACCGGTGAAGTCGGCTTTGTGATTGCGGGTCTGAAGGAAATTCACGGCGCGCCCGTGGGCGATACGTTAACTTTAGCCAAAAATGGTGCTGAAAAGCCGTTACCTGGTTTTAAGAAAGTGAAGCCACAGGTATACGCTGGCGTATTCCCAATTTCGACCGACGAATATGAAAACTTCCGTGATGCGCTGAACAAACTCAGCCTGAACGATGCGTCATTATTCTTTGAACCTGAAAGTTCTTCGGCACTCGGTTTTGGTTTCCGCATTGGCTATTTAGGCCTGCTCCACATGGAAATCGTACAAGAGCGTTTAGAGCGTGAATACAACCTAGAGTTGATCACCACTGCGCCAACCGTAGTGTACGAAGTTGTCATGACCAGCGGTGAAACGATTTACGTTGATAACCCGTCTGATCTGCCTGCGATTAACAACATTGAAGAAATGCGTGAGCCGATTGTTGAGGCCAACATTTTAGTGCCAAAAGAATACTTAGGTAACGTGATTACCCTGTGTATTGAAAAACGTGGCACCCAAGTGAACATGGTTTACCACGGTAACCAAGTGGCTGTAACTTACCATCTGCCAATGGCGGAAGTGGTCATGGACTTCTTCGACCGTTTGAAATCCACTAGCCGTGGCTATGCATCCCTCGAATATAACTTTATTCGTTTCGATCCTGCAGACATGGTGCGTTTAGATATTCTCATCAACGGTGACCGAGTCGACGCCTTGGCTATGGTTATCCATAGATCAAACATTCGTCACCGCGGTTTAGCTTTAGTGGATAAGATGAAAGAACTTATTCCACGTCAGATGTTTGATATTGCGATTCAAGCGGCGGTGGGCAGTCAAATTATTGCCCGTTCAACCGTGAAAGCCCTGCGTAAAGACGTAACGGCTAAGTGTTATGGCGGCGACGTTTCTCGTAAGAAAAAACTCTTAAATAAACAAAAAGAGGGTAAGAAACGGATGAAGCAAGTAGGTAACGTTGAGGTGCCACAAGAAGCATTCTTAGCGGTACTTAAGCTAAACGAGTAATCGTTAGCATAAGAAGTGACAATTTAGTTGACTATTGCGCCGCTGTTTGCGGCGCTTTAGTTAGGTTATCGCATTGGTTTATCACTTTGGTTTACCAAGGTCGAATACGGTAAGTTAACTAAAGTATGATATTCGCTGAGTTAGGCACCTTTAATTATTTTTAAGGCAGGAGTTCAATAAGCAATGGCAGCGTATTTTTCCATTATTCTAGTGCTAATCACCCTGATCTCAGGACTTATTTGGTTAGTCGATGTGCTCGTTTTCGCCCCAAAGCGTCGTGAGAGTTTAGCGTTAGCAAAGGCATCACAAGCGAATTTAACTGAAGAAGCTGAGTACCAAATCATTCGTGAGTCAACCATCGTCGAAACTGCGCACTCTATCTTCCCTGTGATTGCCTTTGTGTTGATCCTACGTTCATTCATTTATGAGCCATTTCAAATCCCATCGGGTTCTATGATGCCAACCCTCTTAGTGGGCGACTTCATTCTGGTGGAAAAATTTAGTTATGGGCTTAAAGATCCCGTATGGCGAACCAAGCTGGTTGAAACTGGCGAGCCCAAACGCGGTGATGTGGTGGTATTTAAATATCCTGAAAACCCCGCCATTGACTACATTAAACGTGTAGTCGGTTTGCCGGGTGATAGAATTATTTACCGTAATAAACAGTTGATGATCCAAAAGGCCTGTGGCGTTGAGCAAACAGCTTGTCCAGAACCGCAAGTTATCGCCCGCACAGAGATCAGTCGTGGTGATTACAGCCAAGATGGTGTGCCATTACTGCGTTATAAAGAGGAATTGGGCGATGTTGCCCACGATATTTTGATCAACCCAAGTCGTCCTGACATGCTGGGGTATTTTAAGCGTGAAGGTAATTTACCCGCGGGTGAGTTTTTAGTGCCTGAAGGCCATTACTTTGCCATGGGTGATAACCGCGATAACAGTACCGACAGTCGTTTCTGGGGCTTTGTGCCAGAAGAGAACCTTGTTGGTAAAGCGGTAGCGATTTGGATTAGTTTTGAATTTGACCGTTCAAAAGCCGACTTCCTCCCAACTTGGGTGCCAAGTGGTGTACGTTTTGAGCGTGTAGGTGGAATTAAATAGCATGGAACCGATTAAAAATTTGCCACGTTTGTGTCGTACTTTAGGTTATGAGTTCAAGAATATTGAGCTTTTGACTCAAGCGCTGACCCACAGAAGTGCGGCAAATAAACACAATGAACGCTTAGAGTTTTTAGGTGATTCAATTTTATCTATTGTGATTTCTGATGCTTTGTATCATCAGTTTCCGAAGGCAACCGAAGGCGATTTAAGCCGGATGCGTGCCACTTTAGTTCGCGGTGATACCTTAACTATCATCGCCCAAGAGTTTAAGCTCGGCGATTATTTATATCTCGGTCCTGGCGAGTTGAAAAGTGGCGGATTTAGACGCGAGTCGATTCTTGCCGATGCGGTTGAAGCCATTATTGGCGCCGTTTACCTTGATTCCGATCTCGAAGTTTGCCGTGCATTACTGTTGAAATGGTATGCCGAGCGTTTGGCCGAAATCCAACCCGGGATCAGCCAGAAAGACGCTAAGACATTACTGCAAGAACATTTACAAGGGTTTAAAAAGCCGCTGCCTGATTACCAAGTAATCAACATAGAAGGCGATGCCCACGATCAGACATTTACTGTTGAATGTCGTATTGAAGACTTGAGCCAAAGCGTCATTGGTGTGGCGAGTTCACGCCGTAAAGCCGAGCAAATCGCGGCCGCTCAAGTATTGGAGTTACTAAAGAAATGACCAAAAAAACAGACTTGTCAGGTATCGATGCTGCAAAAGCGGCAACTGAGCCGAGTTTAGATGAATTACTGGCAAGGATGAATGCGGCCGCGCCAACGCCGTCGGCCCAATACGATGTCACTTATTGCGGCATGGTGGCGATCATTGGTCGCCCTAACGTCGGTAAATCAACGTTAATCAACCGTTTGCTTGGTCAGAAGGTAAGTATTACTTCTAAAAAGCCACAAACAACGCGCCACCGTATCATGGGTATTCATACCGATGGTCCGAAGCAAATCGTGTTCATCGATACACCAGGTTTACACATAGAAGAGCAGCGGGCGATTAACCGCCTGATGAACCGCGCAGCAGCCAGTTCGCTTGCCGATGTGGCTATGGTGATTTTTGTGGTCGATGGCATGACGTGGACCGCCGATGATGAGATGGTGTTGAGTAAATTACGCCGTGGTGGTGAAGAGCGTCAGACAATTCTGGCGATCAATAAAGTCGACAATATCAAAGACAAAGAATCGCTGTTCCCGTATTTGGAAGAAGTCGCCAAAAAATATCCTTTCGATGAAATTTTGCCGATTTCAGCCAGTAAAGGTACCAACGTTAAGCGCATTTTAGAGCTAGCGGCGGCGTCTATTCCTGAAGGACCTTTCTTCTTCCCTGAAGACTATGTTACCGATCGTTCGCAACGTTTTATGGCGTCGGAAATTGTGCGTGAAAAACTGATGCGCTTCTTAGGTGATGAATTACCCTATGATGCGACAGTTGAGATTGAACAGTTCAAGATGATGGAAAATGGTGTTTATCAAATCAATGCCTTGATCCTTGTTGAGCGTGAAGGTCAAAAACGTATGGTGATTGGTAGCAAGGGCGAACGTATTCGTACTATCGCAACTCAAGCTCGCTTAGACATGGAGACCTTGTTTGATAATAAAGTTTTCCTCGAAGTGTGGGTGAAAGTGAAATCCGGTTGGGCCGATGATGAACGCGCCTTGCGTAGCTTAGGTTACGGCGACGATTAAGCATTAATTTCAGCGAGCGCGCTTACCGATGAAACGTGGTTACGTTTTACATCATCGCCCATATCGAGAGTCCAGTGTCTTAGTTAACCTCTTAGTTGACGGCATTGGACGGGTTGATGTGGTTGCCCGAACCGGCAGCGGTAAGCGCTCTATCAAGAGTATTCTCCAGCCCTTTCAACCGCTGATCTTCGAATTTAGCGGTAAGTCTGAATTAAAAACCTTAACTCAAGTCGAAGCCGCTGCGCCTGCTGTGCCTCTTTCTGGTCAAAGCTTGTTTGCTGGCATGTATATCAATGAGTTATTGGTTCGCACTTTGTCTGTACAGCACAATGCCGAAGAGTTGTTCCTCATTTATCATCAAGCCTTAGTCGGCCTTGCCGCGAAGTTTTGCCAATCCCAACTGCGTTATATTGAGCTTGCCTTGCTGCGGGAATTAGGTTTTATGCCTTCTCTTAGCCGCGATACTCAAGGTGAACCCCTCGTGCCTGACTATTATTACCAGCTCGTGCCTGAGTTAGGTTTTCAATTTGTACTCAACTCCCGTGCTCGCAATGCCTATCAAGGGGCAATGTTGACGGCGCTTAACGATAACCAGCTCACCGACGCACATTTTTTGAGCGCTAAGTTGTTGATGCGCTCCCTGTTAACGCCATTACTCGGGACTAAACCTTTGTTGAGTCGACAATTGTTCGTCAGCACTGCCGTACCAACTAAGATTGATGGGAATAATTCGCCCTAGCTCCTGTTTTTTAGCGTGAGCCTAAGTACAATAGGCCGCAATATCAGCGTTAAACATTAAGGAGTTCCCGATGAGCCGTATCTTATTGGGCGTGAATATCGACCATATTGCTACTCTGCGCCAAGCCCGTGGCACCAGTTATCCTGATCCTGTGCATGCTGCTGCCGTTGCTGAACATGCTGGTGCCGATGGCATCACTATCCATTTGCGTGAAGACAGACGCCACATCATAGACCGCGATGTATATTTGTTGGCAAAAACCTTGAAAACCCGCATGAATTTTGAATGCGCTGTGACCGAAGAAATGCTTAACATCGCCTGTGAAATTAAGCCGACCTATGTCTGTTTAGTACCAGAAAAACGTCAAGAAGTCACCACTGAAGGCGGCTTAGATGTGGCGGGGCAGTTAGATAAAATCACTGCTGCAGTGACTCGTTTAGCTGCTGAGGGTATTCAAGTCTCCTTATTTATCGATGCCGATAAAACTCAAATTGATGCCGCCGTTGCCTCTGGCGCACCGCTTATTGAAATTCATACGGGCTGTTATGCCGATGCTAAAACTGAAGCGGAAGAAGCTATTGAGTTAGCGCGTATTCGCGAAATGGCAAAATACGCCCATGGCAAAGGTTTAGTGGTTAACGCGGGTCATGGTTTACATTATCACAACGTGAAACCCATCGCGGCGATTCCTGAGTTATATGAACTCAATATCGGCCATGCGATTGTCGCACGTGCCGCCATTGACGGTTTAGCGACAGCAGTGAAAGACATGAAAGTGTTAATGCTTGAAGGTCGTCGAGGCGAATAATGGCGATTGTCGGCCTAGGCACAGATATCGTCGAGATTGAGCGTATTCAGGTCCATGTGGCACGCGCAGGTGACAAGCTGGCGAAACGTGTGCTGACCGAGTCTGAGTTAGCCATTTATACTGCCCATAGTCAGCCAAGTCGTTATCTTGCCAAGCGTTTTGCTGCAAAAGAAGCCGCAGCCAAAGCCCTCGGTACGGGTATTGGCCGCGGCGTGTCGTTTCAGCATATTCACATTGGCAACAATGAGGATGGTGCACCGACGATTCACTTTACCGAGGGGGCGTTAACGCGCTTACAGCAGCTTAAAGCGACGGTTGGGCATATCTCTATTGCCGATGAAAAATCCTACGCGATTGCGACGGTAATCATAGAGTCTCAATAAACCCGAGTTAGTGTCTGTTGGCGGTAAAAAAGGAACCTTAGTGTTCCTTTTTTCATTTCTGGATGGGTATCCAAATAAGTGCTAAATCAGCGAATGCAACAATTTATTTACTTTTACTGTTCAGCTTAATTGTTTTACGTTAGTTTATGGCTTGCGCGTCGCTCAATTTGGCGCAGGCAAAAGCAGGGGCAAATGAAGAGGAACCCGACATGAAATCCGCCGCAGAGCAGTTATCGACCTACAAAAGTGTGCATTTAAATCAGCGTAATATTCAGACCCATTTTATTGGCATCCCACTGATTATTTGGTCTGCTTTCCTGTTGTTGGCCACAGTGCGTATTCCGCTGGGCAGTATGGGGGAGACAAGTTTAGCAGTGATAGTCGGTATATTCGTGTTGGCCTATTATGTCCGTTTACACTTAAGGCTTTCAATGGGGCTCATATTATTCATGGTACCTGTGCTGCTCACGACTGAGTGGGCGGCGCATATCGCCGGTGCCACTTGGCTTGCCCTAGGGGTATTTGTGGTGGGCTGGGTGTTCCAGCTAATCGGCCATCAATATGAAAAAGCCAAGCCAGCCTTTGTGGATGACTTAAATCAGCTATTAATTGGGCCATTTTTCTTAATGGCGGAAGTGTATTTTATGTTGGGCTTAGAAAAGGCGCTGAATGCCCAGATAACGCCAATCGCGCTTGAGAAGCGTCGTATACTTGAGGCGAAAAAGTCTGCATAGCTTGGCTAGATAGTGAATTAGAGTCGATAGATTAGCACTAAAGGTATAGCTCGGGGGAGCATCATCGCTTGGAGGAAATCATCGGCCGGACCACATCTTAACTTGTGTGGTTCGGCCAATTTTTATGCTCAAAATTGAGGATTAAACTCTGGGGGGATGATAATACAGCGGGATGATTCTCACTGTATTAATCATATTTTCTGACACATCAATTATCTCTAATGGATAACCTGCTAAACGTAAACTGGTATTCGCAGATGGAATTTCCTCCAGATACTCCAGAATCAGACCATTGAGGGTTTTAGGGCCATCGGTGGGAAAGTTCCACTTCATTTCTTTATTCAAATCGCGGATCGTAATGCCCGCATCGACTAAGTAGCTGCCATCTTGCTGCACCTTAATGTCTTCACTCGGGGTGGTCAACATAGAAGTGGTAAAGTCACCGACAATCTCTTCAAGAATATCTTCGAGTGTTACTAGACCTTGAATATCACCATATTCATCAACGACTAAGCCGATGCGCTCTTTATTTTGTTGGAAGTTAGCTAGCTGCACATTGAGTGGTGTACCTTCTGGCACAAAGTAGAGTTCTTTCACTGCACGTAGCAAAGATGACTTGCTAAATTGCTCTTTAGATTGGAGGCGCAGGGCATCGCGTAGATGAATAAAGCCCACTGCATCGTCTATGGTGTCGCGATACACTAACACTCGGGTATGTGGACTTTGGATCACCTGACGATTGATAACCTTAAATTCGTCATTGACGTTAATTCCGTAGATATCTGAGCGTGGCACCATAATATCTTCAACGGTGACTTTCTCTAAATCCAAGATAGATAACAGCATTTCTTGGTGGCGTCGGGGGATGAGTGCCCCTGCCTCATGTACCACAGTACGCAGCTCTTCTTGGCTTAGCGCATCGCTACTATTAACGGTTTTTATCCCCATCAAACGTAAGATACCTGTGGTTATTAAATTAACGCTTGAGACAACATAGGCAAAGGTCGAGGAAAGTATAAGTAGCAGTATGCTAGAGGGAAAAGCAATACGCTCAGGATTTAGCGCGGCGATGGTTTTTGGCGTGACTTCAGCAAAAACGAGCACGACTAATGTAAGCACGCCAGTTGCAACAGCGACCCCTAAGTCGCCCCAAAGACGCATACCAATGATAGTCGCAATAGCCGATGCGGAAATATTGACTAAGTTATTGCCAATTAAGATCAATCCAATCAAACGGTCAGGACGCTCAAGTAACTTCAAGGCTCTAATCGCCCCTTTATGGCCATTGTTGGCTAAGTGGCGTAGACGGTAACGGTTGAGAGTCATCATTGCGGTTTCTGAGCCTGAAAAATAGGCAGAGAATAGGATAAGCACTAGTAAAACGATCAGGAGTGCGCTTGTCGATATAGCGTCCAAAAAAGGCTCCAATGTGGCCAGTAAACTTAAGTAAATACCGACATTTAAAAAAAGTGTCAAGTCGGCCGCAGCAATAACTGCCCCAGCCGACTTAAATGTTTAGTTGAGGATTAATTCTTTGACAATGCGCGCGCCAAAATATGCGAGCGAAAGTAAGGATGCGCCAGTCAGAGTGTAAATGACTGCGGTACGAATTTTACAACCGACCCAATACTGTTGCCACAGCATAGTAATGTATACAAACCAAGCCATTATCGACAGAATTGCCTTATGACCTTTACCATCGGCGAACATATCTTCAAGGAAGATAAAACCAGTCGCGAGCGACAAACTGAGCAAGATAACGCCGATAATCACCAGGTGATAAAGTTGTTTTTCAACTGTCATCAGCGGCGGAATGCCAGGGCTCAGCATAAATTGTTTTTTCTTCAGTTTATTTTGGATCATCGCCAGTTGTATTGCATATAGGGCGGCAATCATCAGGGCGCTGTAGGCCATGAGTGACAATACGACGTGGGCTAATACTTCAGGATAAAGCTCAAAATGCGTGATGAATTTAGGCGGCAATAACCAGAGTAGGGCAACCGAAAGCACTGAGCAGGCGTAAACCACGGGCACGACGACGATGACTTTCAGCCTGAACATCAATATCGTAAAAGTAAAAGCGATAATCCAGTTCACTAAGGAAATCACATTCGTCAGGCTAAAGTTTTGGCCATCTGTGGTGAAAATCACTTGTGATAATGCTGCAGCATGCAAAATAACCGCAATAGCGGCAAAGCCTGCGACAGCACGGCGATTCGGACCGTCTGGGTGAAACAATCTACTCGTCACTAGTACCAATGCAATGCAATAAAAAAACATGGCTGAGGCAGAAAAGATGACCATGGGTAATTAACCTATTTGTGTAGTTAAAGGTGCCTTAAAAACGGGGCATACAGATCAATATTTTCCCTAGAATAACATGAGCTGTCGGCAAATGGGCAGTGACATGAGTTGCAAAATTTAGCAGATTCTTATTGTTAGGGTTAAATAGTGTGTCGACGACAATAAAACATGACTCAGCGCAAGTAAAACACTTAACCACAATCAAGATGGGTGCAGCAGTAGCATAATGCGCATGCATCGTTATAATACAGCCCATCAATCGAGATTCTTAAAGGTATAGAACAGGACGATGTTTGAGAACCTAACCGACAGACTGTCACGCACACTGAAAAATATCAGTGGCCGTGGTCGCTTAACTGAAGAAAACGTTAAGGAAACCCTGCGCGAAGTGCGTATGGCACTGCTGGAGGCCGATGTTGCCCTGCCTGTGGTGCGCGAATTCGTTAATAATGTAAAAGAACGTGCCGTTGGCCAAGAAGTCTCTAAAAGCTTAAGCCCAGGTCAAGCCTTTATTAAGATAGTTCAAAGTGAACTTGAAAAATCCATGGGTGAGGCGAATGAAGCCCTAGATTTAGCCACTCAGCCGCCAGCTGTGATTATGATGGCGGGTTTACAAGGTGCAGGTAAAACCACCAGTGTGGCCAAACTGGGTAAATTTTTACGCGAACGCCATAAAAAATCGGTATTAGTCGTCAGTGCTGACGTTTATCGCCCCGCGGCGATTAAACAGCTTGAGACGTTAGCGCAAGAAGTGGCGGTGGAGTTTTTCCCATCGGACGTTAGCCAAAAGCCAATCGACATTGCGAAAGCGGCGATTGCCCACGCTAAGTTAAAGTTTATCGATGTGGTGATCCTCGATACAGCGGGTCGTCTGCATGTCGACGAAGCCATGATGGACGAGATCAAAGGCTTACATGCAGCGGTCAAGCCTATCGAAACCTTGTTTGTTGTTGATGCTATGACAGGTCAAGATGCGGCAAACACCGCTAAGGCCTTTAATGAAGCTTTACCACTGACTGGGGTTATCTTAACTAAAGTCGATGGTGATGCGCGCGGTGGTGCGGCGTTATCGATTCGCCACATTACGGGCAAGCCGATTAAATTCCTCGGAGTGGGTGAAAAGACCGACGCGTTAGAGCCATTCCATCCAGACCGTATTGCTTCACGCATTTTGGGCATGGGCGATGTGTTATCGCTTATCGAAGAAGTTGAGCGTGGCGTCGATAAAGAAAAGGCTATGAAGCTGGCTTCGAAAGTGAAGCAAGGTGGCAGTTTCGATTTAGAAGATTTCCGTGAGCAGTTACAGCAAATGAAAAATATGGGCGGCATGATGAATATGCTGGAAAAACTGCCCGGTGTCGGTCAATTGCCCCCAGAAGCCCTAGCGCAAATCCAAGACGGCAAGATGACAGGTCAAATGGAAGCCATCATTAATTCGATGACTTCCAAGGAGCGTAAGAACCCTGATTTAATCAAGGGCTCACGCAAACGTCGCATCGCAGCTGGTTCTGGCACGCAAATTCAAGATGTAAACCGTTTATTGAAACAGTTTACTCAAATGCAAAAGATGATGAAAAAAATGTCTGCTAAGGGCGGCATGCAAAAAATGATGCGCGGAATGCGCGGCATGATGCCGCCAGGAATGAAATTTCCGGGACGTTAATCGGGCATTTTTAGTTAAACTTAGCACTTTATCAGTCGGTTGACTCTGGCAACAATGAACCGCTTACTGAGGGCGCAGGCGTAATAATCGCCATCTTTGGTTGCATTCGTTGGAAAGTCAGGTAAAATCTTCCGGCTTTCTATCTGGGACTCTTCGCGAACACGGGGTTCCAGTTTTTATTTTTGCTTCAAGCAAATCATTAGAGGATTGAAAACGCATGGTTACCATTCGTTTAGCTCGTGGCGGCGCAAAAAAGCGTCCATTTTACAACATCGTTGTTGCTGATAGCCGTAACGCTCGTGACGGTCGTTTCATCGAGCGTGTTGGTTTCTTCAACCCATTGGCCCGTGGCCAAGAAGAAACTTTACGTTTAGACCTAGCTCGCGTTGAGCACTGGGTTTCTAACGGTGCAGCTGCTACAGAACGTGTAGCAAAACTGATCAAAGACGCTCGTAAAGCAACAGCTTAATAGCGTTAAGGTATAGATTGATGAGCAGTAACCAACAGCCAGTCGTACTGGGGAAATTAGGCTCCTGTCATGGCATTAAAGGTTGGCTGAAAATCACCGCCTATACCGATTCTGTTGAAGGTATCTTTGACTATTCACCTTGGCTTATTAAAGAAAATGGTGAGTGGCGTGAAATAAAGGTCACCCAGTGGCGTTATCAAGGCAAGGCCGTTGTTGCCTTACTTGATGGCGTAGAAACACGGGAGCAAGCGCAAATGCTCACAAATTGTGAGATTGCGATTTTGCCGGAACAGATGAACGATTTGCCAGCAGATGAATTCTATTGGCGTGATCTCATCGGTTGCGAAGTGGTCAATACAACAGGCTATAACATGGGGATTGTCGATCAGATCGTGGAAACAGGATCGAACGACGTATTACTCGTTAAAGCCAACGCTAAAGATAGTTTCGGCAAAGTGGAACGTATGATCCCCTTTGTCCCTGAGCAGTTCATCAAAACGGTGGATCTGCAAGGTAAACAGATTTTAGTGGATTGGGATCCTGACTTCTAAGTCGAGGTACAACAGATGTGGTTAGGGGTAATAACCCTGTTCCCAGAGATGTTCCGTGCCGTGACAGACTTTGGAGTTACGGGTCGAGCCGTGAAAAACGGCCTGCTCGAGTTGCACACGTGGAATCCCCGTGATTTCACCCATGATAGACACAATACGGTAGATGACAGGCCTTACGGCGGTGGTCCCGGAATGTTGATGATGGTGCAACCCTTGCGCGATGCCATCCATGCAGCGAAAGCCGCAGCGGGTGAAGGTGCGAAGGTGATTTACTTGTCACCTCAAGGACGCAAGCTGGATCAGCAAGGCGTCACTGAGTTGGCTCAATCATCACGTTTGATTTTGGTCTGTGGTCGATACGAAGGTATTGATGAACGCATCATTCAAACGGAAGTGGATGAAGAGTGGTCGATAGGGGATTACGTGCTTTCGGGCGGCGAATTACCGGCGATGACTCTGATAGATTCAGTATCGAGATTGGTTCCTGGCGTGCTAGGAAAACAAGCTTCGGCGGAGCAAGATTCTTTCTCCGACGGTTTACTGGATTGTCCACATTACACTCGCCCTGAAAGCTTGGATGGTCTTGACGTACCGGCAGTGCTGCTAAGTGGCAACCACGAACAAATTAGACTCTGGCGTTTACAGCAAAGCCTTGGTAGGACTTTACTTAGACGGCCAGAATTATTGCAAAATCTAGCTCTGACTGACGAACAAACGACTCTATTAGCGCAGTTCGTTGAAGCAATGAACAAGCATGCTTAGTCGTAGCTCAGTTAATTCTAGAACGGAGTAAGTTATGAACAACATCATTAAAATGCTCAACGATGAGCAAATGAAACAAGACGTACCTGCGTTTGGTGCTGGTGATACAGTAGTCGTTCAGGTTCGTGTTAAAGAAGGCGATAAAGAGCGTTTACAGGCTTTTGAAGGCGTTGTAATTGCTAAGCGTAACCGTGGTCTGCACTCTGCATTCACAGTACGTAAAATCTCTAATGGCGAAGGTGTTGAGCGTGCTTTCCAAACGCACAGCCCACTGATCGCTAGCATTGAAGTTAAGCGTCGTGGTCGCGTTCGTCGCGCCAAACTGTACTATCTGCGTGATCGTTCAGGTAAATCTGCACGTATCCGTGAGAAGCTGGCAACTAAGTAATAGTTACCGCTACAGAAAACAAGACGTAGTGTTCGCACAGAAAACCGCCCTAGTGGCGGTTTTTTGTTGCTGTTTTTTGAGTATTTATACTTGATCTAAAGAGAATGAACAGGCATAGTGGTCGCCTGATTGTAATGGTGTAGCATTACAAAAGTACATTGCGATGGATTTACGCTATTTTATATCCGAAATGAATGCCCAAGCTGACTTGAAGTCCTGCTTCGATAACTGGGTTAAACACTAAGTCTTAGGTGGTAAGCATGCAACAAGATACGATTAACAACGTACACATTAGTTCAGAGAAAGTTTTAATCACGCCGCAAGAGCTTAAAAATGCCTTGCCACTCTCTGAGCATGCTTATCGTTATATTCTTAATGCTCGCAAAACCGTGGCTGATATCGTCCACAAGCGCGACAATCGAGTATTGATCGTCACTGGCCCTTGCTCTATCCACGATATCACCGCGGCTAAGGAATATGCCTTAAAGCTTAAAAAGTTGCACGATGAACTCAGTGATGAGTTTTACATCTTAATGCGAGTCTACTTCGAAAAGCCGCGTACCACGGTAGGTTGGAAGGGCATGATCAACGACCCCGATATGGATGAATCCTTCGATGTCGAAAAAGGCCTGAAAATGGCCCGTGAGCTAATGATTTGGTTGGCCGAGTTAGGACTGCCTGTTGCCACCGAAGCACTCGATCCTATCAGTCCTCAGTACATTTCTGAGCTTGTCACTTGGTCTGCCATTGGCGCTCGCACCACTGAATCGCAAACCCATAGGGAAATGGCATCGGGTCTTTCTATGCCGGTGGGCTTTAAAAATGGCACCGATGGTAAGCTCGATGTAGCGATTAATGCGCTAAAATCGGCGGCCAGTAGCCACAGATTTATGGGCATAAACCAACAGGGCCAAGTCGCATTATTGCAAACTGCAGGTAATCCCGATGGCCATGTGATTTTACGCGGTGGTGCAACGCCCAACTATGATGCGGCGAGTGTGGCAGAGTGTGAAACGCAGCTCCATAAAGCCAAACTCAATGCACGTTTGATCATCGATTGCAGCCATGGTAATTCATCCAAAGACTACAGCCGCCAAAAGCCTGTCTGTGAAGATGTGTTCGAGCAGATTTTTAACGGCAATAAGTCGATTATTGGCGTCATGCTAGAAAGTCATTTAAATGAAGGCAATCAAAGTTGTGATAGGCCATTAAGCGAGCTTGCTTACGGTGTTTCTGTAACAGATTCTTGTATTAATTGGGAAAAAACAGAAACCATTTTACGGGAAGGCGCAGCGAAGTTATCTTCAATACTTCCAACGCGTTTCGATATGCTTAAAGTAGCTAACGCTTAAATTGGTTACAGCTTAATGGACTCAGGTATGAATGAAAAAACAACGGCCGAATTAGAACACCTTCGCGGCCTGATTGATGGTGTTGATCAGCAATTACTGCACTTACTGCGTAAGCGCTTGGATCTCGTTGCGCAAGTGGGCACGGTGAAACACGGCGCCGGTTTACCTATTTATGCTCCTCAGCGTGAAGCCGCCATGCTGGCTAAACGCCGTGAAGAAGCAAAAACTATGGGGATCGAGCCGCAGTTGATCGAAGATATTTTGCGTCGCTTGATGCGTGAGTCTTACCTCAATGAAAAAGATGTTGGTTTTAAGCAAGTTAAAAAAGATCTTGGTTCAGTGGTGATTGTCGGCGGTAAAGGGCAACTCGGTGGACTATTTTCACAAATGCTGACCTTATCCGGCTACCAAGTGAATTTGCTCGATAAAGACGATTGGCGGCAAGCGGATAGCTTATTTGCCGATGCGGGGATGGTGTTAGTGACAGTGCCTATTGCGATTACCTGTGAGCTTATTCGTGAAAAACTGACTCAGTTACCAGCAGATTGCATTCTGGCAGATTTGACCTCCATCAAGACTGAGCCGGTTAAAGCCATGCTTGAGGCGCATTCTGGTCCCGTCGTTGGTTTTCATCCTATGTTTGGTCCTGATGTGGGCAGTCTGGCGAAGCAAGTCGTGGTGGTGTGTCATGGTCGCTCGCCGGAAAAATACCAGTGGTTGCTTGAGCAGATCGCCATTTGGGGGGCGCGGATTGTCGAAGCAGAACCAGAGCGTCACGACAATGCGATGCAGCTAGTGCAGGCAATGCGTCACTTCTCGACCTTTGTGTATGGTTTGAATCTGTGTAAGGAAGAGGCAGATATCGATACTTTACTACAATTTAGCTCGCCGATTTACCGATTAGAATTGGCTATGGTAGGGCGCTTATTCGCCCAAAGCCCAGAGCTTTACGCCGATATTATTTTTGCCCAGCAAGATAGCCAGCATGCTATTGGTGATTATTTAGATAACTACCGTGAAGCGTTAGAACTGCTAAAACGGGGTGACAGGAACGAGTTTATTAAGCAGTTCCAAAGTGTTGCCAAATGGTTTGGGGATTTTGCCCCTCAATTCCAGCGCGAAAGCCGCATTATGCTGCAATCGGTTAATGATATGAAAACCAATTAATAAATAAGCAGTTACTCTTTAAAACGCCCATCATTGATGGGCGTTTTTTTATGGATTTTTAACAGGTCACACTGTATTTATTAGCAATTGCTTAAGGTGATCTTTCTCTAACATTTAGCATCTCACTTTAGAAATGCCTGTCGCTTATGGCACGTTTAGGTAGACTAGTTTTAAACATGCAAAAATAAAGCATGAATTTAAATTAGGAGTCTATCCATGTTCTGTATTCAGTGTGAGCAAACCATTCGTACACCCGCTGGCAATGGTTGTAGTTATTCCCAAGGTATGTGTGGCAAGTTGGCGGCAACGTCCGATCTGCAAGACTTGCTGATTTACATGCTGCAAGGCGTGTCTGTATATGCGGTTAAAGCTCGCGAGCTGGGCATTATCGATGCTGAAATTGATAGTTTTGTGCCTAAAGCCTTTTTCGCGACCCTCACCAACGTCAACTTCGATGATGAGCGCATTATGGCCTATACCCAGCAGGCGGCTAAGTATCGTGCTCAGTTAAAAGCTTCTTACGAAGCGGCTTGTGAACAAGCCGGTATTGCTGCTGAGCAAGTGCCGCAAGTCGCTCAGTTAGTGCTGGGGACAAGTAAGATTGAAATGCTAGCGCAGGCACCGATTGCACTGCTGAATAAAGATAAGCATGAAGTTCATGAAGACATCATGGGATTGAGGTTATTGTGTTTATATGGCCTTAAGGGCGCAGCTGCTTATATGGAGCATGCTCGCGTGTTGGGTCAGACTGATGCTGATGTGGCAGGGCGCTTCCATGAAATCATGTCTTTCTTAGGTGAGCCGAGTGTAGATGGCGATAAGCTGTTTACTACGGCTATGGATATAGGTCAGTTGAACTACCGCATAATGGCAATGCTGGATGCGGGTGAAACTCAGGCCTTTGGTCATCCTGAGCCAACTGTGGTCAACACTAAGTCAGTTAAGGGCAAAGCCATACTAGTCTCTGGCCATGACATGAAGGATTTAGAGCTTATTCTCGAGCAGACTGTAGGCAAGGGTATCAATGTGTTTACCCACGGTGAAATGCTTCCTGCACTGGCGTATCCAGCCTTTAAAAAATATGCACATCTTGTCGGAAATTACGGCAGTGCTTGGCAGAATCAACAGCAAGAATTTGCCAATTTCCCTGGTGCTGTGGTGATGACATCTAACTGTATTATCGATCCAAATGTGGGTAGTTATAGTGATCGTATC
Source organism: Shewanella sp. SM21 (assembly GCF_025654335.1). Lineage (NCBI taxonomy): Bacteria > Pseudomonadati > Pseudomonadota > Gammaproteobacteria > Alteromonadales > Shewanellaceae > Shewanella > Shewanella sp. SM21. Next base: position 337,064 of record NZ_JAKKRL010000001.1, on the reverse strand, counting down.
TTTACTCGCAGCATAGTGGGTTGGCCTGGTGTGGTGCATATCGAAGGAGATGATTTCTCGGCTGTCATTGATAAAGCGTCAGCCTTAGAAGGCTTTATCTATGATGAAATCCCACACACTATCACTATTGGTTTTGCCCGTAATGCCTTGATGGCCGCAGCGCCCGCCGTGGTTGAAAATGTGAAGAGTGGTGCGATTAAGCATTTCTTCCTTGTTGGCGGTTGCGATGGCGACAAAGCCGACAGAAGCTACTTCACTGAACTTGCTAAATCCACACCTAAGGATTCAATAATCCTGACGCTAGGCTGTGGTAAGTACAAATTCAATAAGCTCGAATTTGGTGACATTAACGGTATTCCACGTTTGCTCGATGTGGGCCAATGTAACGATGCCTATTCAGCGATTCAGTTAGCGATTGCATTAGCTGAAGTGTTTGAATGTGATATCAATGAATTACCTCTGAGCTTAGTGCTTTCTTGGTTTGAGCAAAAAGCCATTGTAGTACTGCTGACACTGTTGTCACTCGGGGTTAAAAATATTCGAACAGGCCCGACGCCACCTGCGTTCCTTACGGCCAATTTAGCCAAAATTTTGGAAGATAAGTTTGGCTTGCGTAATACCACGACAGTCGAAGCCGATTTAAAAAATATGTTAAACGTGGCTTAAATCAACCAAGAATTGTTGCTGAACTGCGGTTTTGGCTTGTTTACTGAGGCCGCAGTGTTTTGTGGGTAAATGCTATGAACATGAGTGTGATAGCGGGAGCGCGGGCATTATCGGTTTCGCCCCATAAACCTGGAAGTGTTAATCAATTAGTGTGCGTCGAACGCTGGAATGAAACCTCAGATGTCGTGAGTTTCCGTTTTCAAGCGGGCGAGCCGATGAAGTTTGACTATAAACCCGGTCAGTTTATGACCTTTGTGCTTGAGATTAATGGCGAGCAAGTGTGCCGCAGTTATACCTTGTCATCATCGCCATCTAGGCCCTATTCCTTGATGGTGACGATTAAGCGCGTAGCGGGTGGACTCGTATCTAATTATCTTATCGACAATCTATTACTCGGCCAGAGTGTACGAGTGCTGCCGCCCGCGGGGCAATTTAATCTGTTTGATATTGCTCGGCTAAGCCATAAACAGCCAGAGACTGAAAAGTTAGATGCTAATCTGTTAGCTATAACGGCGCAGAAATACCTTTTTTTGAGTGCTGGTTGCGGTATTACCCCCATGTACTCTATGTCGCGTTATCTGACTGATACGCAAATTGATGCTGATATTGCTTTTATGCACAGTGCGCGGTCAGAGAATGATATTATTTTTAAGTCATCATTGGCGACTATGGCCAACCGTTTTAATGCATTTAAGCTCAGCTACGCACTTGAGACTGTCACTGAAACGCTGGGGTGTTCACCAAAGATAGCATTCGATTTCGGGCGGTTAAGTGCACAGATGCTACAAACCTTAGTACCTGATTTTGCAGAGCGTACTATCTACCTTTGTGGGCCAGAACCTTATATGCAAGCGGTAAAAACCTTATTGGTCGAACTCAATTTTGATATGAGTCGGTTATACCATGAGAGTTTTGCCACGGCCGAGAAAGTTGCTCGCAGTCAGCTTATGCAAGCAAACTCGTCAGATGGAACGAGTGAAAACCCACCAGAAGTGGCTTTCGCCTTGTCTATTGGCGATCGAAGCACGACGCTAAATCAAGGACAAAGTCTGCTGGAGGGAATTGAGGCCGAAGGTTTGCCGATTATTGCGGCCTGTCGTTCGGGCGTTTGCGGCGCGTGTAAGTGTCAAGTCTTGGAGGGCGAAACGGTATCGACAAGCGTGATGACACTGACTACTGCAGAAATTGAAGCCGGTTTTGTACTCGCTTGCTCCACAACATTAGCATCCGACGTGACACTTAAACTTTAACGTGCTGCTAATTAGCATCATTTACTTGTGACTTATTTTTAAATGGATGGAAATATTTCTAATCCTTAGTTGCGCTTATCTCAGTGAGAACGTAAGGTTAATGACAAGGGCGTATGATGTTCGCGCCCAGTCTATTAGTCTGGCTGGAGTCTCTCAATGACAATGACAACCACTTATGCCGCAAAAATTGAAGACCGTACTCTGGGACATTTGTTGTACGCCTTGATGTCGGGTTTTCCCTTATTATTACTTCCTGTGCTGCTAAGTTTGTTCATTAATGTTTCCCAACGCCAATTCCATGGTAATCCATTATTGGTGTCGCATTTACGTTGGCAACGGCATTCTAATCTCGCCTTTCTTGGCTTGCTAGTGCTCGGCTATTGCGTTCCACTGACTTGGCTCAGTCTTTCGATTTATCTCTTTGGGATCATTTGGTTTTGCCACAGGATCATTAAAGGGTGGTTAAGTCTATTGGATGGTTTAGAAATCTAAACTTGTGCTAGAGTCTCTAAATTGATGATTTTTAGAGGCTCTTATGTCCAGCTACCAAATTCTGTGTGTCCTCTGCGCGTTGGCGCTAGTGACTTCGGTTATCTCCTCTCGCGTCCATAAACTGCAGGAAACTGTGGCCATTACTGCTATTGCCCTAGGAATGAGTTTGTTGTTGCTCCTAGGGGGAAAGGCTTTAGGTGGGGACGTTTATGTTTATTTTGTCTCTGGCTTAGAGAAACTCGATTTTCAAGCTTTACTGCTCAATGGCATGCTCGGTTTTTTACTCTTTGCTGGCGCATTACAAATCCGCTTAAAAATACTGAGGCATCAAAAGTGGGAGATCCTAATCCTTGCTTTTATAAGCACCTTATTGTCGACATTTATTATAGGTGGGCTGTTATTTTGGTTCGCGCCTATGCTGGGTCTCCCGCTACAATTCAGCCACTGCTTACTGTTCGGCGCCTTGATTTCGCCCACCGATCCTATCGCTGTTTTGGCTATTTTAAAGAAAATGGGTGCGCCGGAAGATATTGCGATTCAAGTAGAAGGAGAATCTTTATTTAACGATGGCATAGGGTTAGTGATTTTTGTGGCAATATCGCAATTGGCTTTCTCCACCGAGCCACTGACGTTTATCCATATCTCTGAGTTATTTATTCGTGAGGCAGTAGGTGGGGTTATTTACGGTGGCGTGCTTGGTTTTCTGCTGCATCATTTTTTCCGCTACTGCGAGGAAGAAACGCAATTAATGCTGGTTACCCTGCTGATCCCAACCGCGGGATATGTCATGGCGGATGTGCTTGGTGTTTCTGGTCCTTTAGCTATGGTGAGTGCGGGGATCATCATAGGAAATTTCAGCGTGCCTAAGTTTTTTGCTCGTAACGAGCGAGTGAAACTATTTACTTTTTGGTCGCTGATTGAATCCTTCTTTAATGCCTTACTCTTCCTATTGCTTGGTTTATTACTTTTGTTAGTCACTTTCAAAGCGCCATTATGGTGGTTTATGTTTGTGGCTATACCAATAGTGTTGTTGGCGCGTGCAATGAGTGTGTTATTACCTTATTTGGGCTTTCGATTGTTTAAGTCATACAACCCCTATGCTGAGACGATTCTGATTTGGGGTGGTTTAAGGGGAGGATTAGCCCTCGCTATGGCGATGAGTTTGCCTGAGGGTATCGTCATAGATGCTATTGGTGGTGTAGAGCTGCGGGAGTTGTTGTTAGTGATGACCTATGCCGTCGTCGTATTTTCGATTCTAGTGCAGGGTTCAACTATGACAGGGCTTATCCGTAGGAGTAATGCCGTTACTGAACCATCGAGTGCTGTTGGCTCTTCTTAAAATGCATAAAGGCTCACTGCGCTGCAATACTAAACAATATTAAGCCTGCTAGTCATCACACTGGCTAGCAGGCTTGTCTGAGTCAATTAGGGATAAAAGATGTCTTATTTTTCCCTTAACACACTTCGAACTAACCACATTTCACTTTAAATTAAATCAATCAAGATCAAAGCTTTAGTTCGCCCGATATAATTCCCGTACCACAGCGCTTATTAAGTTAAGCGACTCATGGTCATCACTGCTAGCTAGTGGACAATTGAGTATCAATCCATCCACTTTAAGCTGTTTAATACCTTGTGTTTGAACCAATAGTGCATCATCTGATACGGCATAACTTGGGTTGATCAAAATCGGCAAATGGCTCGTGGCTTTAATCTGGATCAGACTCGCTAAATCGAGTGAAGGTAGATTGGCGTTATTTAAGGTTCTAATGCCTGAGTCACACAGAACCAGTTGCTGATTGCCTTGGCTTAAAATGACTTCTGTTGCCGTGAGTAATTCTTCAAAACTTGCCATATCGTTACGCTCAAGTATTAAAGGTATCGGTAGGGTTCCTACTTGAGTCAGTAAAGTTTGGTTAAACATCTGCTTGCCTGCGAGGAATAACATATCGGCGTGCTGGACTGCTAATGGCATATCAGCTTCTTGCGCTATGGCAATAATGCATACTAGACCATATTGATGCAGGATTTGGCGTAGTTTAGCGAGAGTAACTTCTGCCATAGTCAGTTGATTAACAGCGCTGAGCAAAACGGCTTGGAATCCCGCTTCTTTAAGCTGTTTCACTTGCTGCTCGAAAGCCGATAACGCTAAGTGTGAAATGTCATTATTCAGCGTGATTTGCGCTATGGCACCGACATGCCCTGCACCGATTGTCATTGCACCGCAGTTGATTTCACTGGCTTGCTCTTTATAGGCTTTGCTATATCGAACAGGGCTGGTATTTGCTCCATTCTCACTGATGACTTGATCCTTAGAGGTGCTAGGTTCAATCAGTAACTGGCTGTTGCTCAGTTGCGTGGGCTTAACTGTTTCGCAAGGATAACAGCCTAATACTTTGATAAAACGGGTGATCCGCTCGAGTTGCTTTAAACCCGCCTGCATAGATTCACTGGAGATATTCGCGTCGATATCCAAGTAGAACATCTCTTCCCAAGGTGTTCCTGGAATCGGGCGTGACTCTAATTTACTCATGTTTAACTGATGCGCTTTTAGAACCAGTAAGGCTTCCACTAAAGCACCAGCTTTTTGGCCTGTTGCCATGATCAATGTAGTCTTAGCGGGTAACTGCTCTGGTACGGCAACGGCTTTGCGGGCAACAACGATAAAGCGACTTTGGTTGATTTTTTGATTTGCTAAACCTGCTTCTATGGACTCAAGCTGATAGAGTGCACCACCTTCGGCGCTGCCAATCGCTGCTGCACTGTTATCTGGACTTTGGTTTACCTTTTCCATTGCTTCTGCGCTGCTTGAGCAGTATTCCAGTCTCAAGTCTTTGTGTTGAGTTAAATATCTGCTGCATTGGCTAATAGGCTGAGGGTGGGCATAGACAGTTTTGATATCAGCTAATTTACTGCCAGCTTTTCCTAGTAGGCAATGGCTGACTTCAATCGTCGTTTCGCCAACAATCGACAGACTGGTGTGCTGTAGTACATCGTAGACTTCGTTGATTGAACCTGAAGATGTGTTCTCAATCGGCAGGAAACCATAATCAGCATGTCCAGACTCAACGGCTTGCACTATTTCATCGAAACTTTGGCAACCTAAGTCCAGCATTTCAACTTGGCGACGTTGGCAATAGCGTGTAGCTGCGAGATAAGAGTATGAACCTCTAGCACCGAGGTAAGCGATACAATACTGTTGTTTTTGTGTCTCTGGATTGGCGCGGCTGTGAAGGTAAGCTTGTTGATTCAATACTGAATCTTCAATGATGCTCTGGTAAAGGGAGATAACATAGTGGGCATCTAATCCTTTCTCTCTGCCTTCTTTCACGAGTCGAGCGAGCAGTTCTTTTTCCCTTTGAGTATCTCTGATGGGTCTGACATCCACTTCTTTGCTACGGGCTACTTCTAAACTTAAGCGACGGCGCTCAGCGAGTAATGCCAGCAGTTCATTATCCAGATTGGTGATCTGCTCTCGGGTTTGATTTAAAGGCTGTGGTGTATGCATTCTGACCTCAATTGCCGCCATGTATTTTATCAATCGTTTAAGACAAAAAAGCCTCCCAGTTGGGAGGCTTTGGATTTTTACTTTCGTTTTTACACAGTAAATCCGCCTCCTAGAGTGGGGGTGTAAAAAAGAAAGTAAAAAAAGCTGCTGTTATCATTTTCATGGTCTTAAAACTAAAGGGCTAGGGCTTAGCTGTCAATCAAAACTTTCTTAAAGGTAATCTAAAAAGAAAGCGCACCCGAGGGTGCGCTGGTTTGGTTCAAGTATGTATATATGGTCAAGCGAGTTTATCCTCCTTATGGTCAGTGTGGGACAAGATAACACATTCGTTTATCTTACATTTACGTGTAACAGTAAAACGTTGACAACTCACTAGATAACGACTTGCATTTACAATGAACATTAACAAGTACTTTATGCAGCATAGCGTATAACCTTGAAACTATGCAGTTTGCAGTACCAGCGAACTTACGTTGACATGTCTTGCACTTATATTTTAACAATTAACACTTGCATGGAGCTATAACATTAAAAACTAACACTAACAAAACGAACATTTAAAAATAAACGATTTACGGCTCATTGGTTGTACTAGGTACATTTTGCTGTAAGAACAGCTTAGCCTTGTCACGCGTTTAGGTCTTGCTACTTACATTATTACCATTATTACTTTTTACTTTAAAACCTAACATGTTAATACATGGAGCGTATAAAAAGCTCTCATTTACTGTTATTACAATTTTCGTCAAGTCTAGATTTCCTCCTTTTTAGTTGATAAGTAAACATTATTTAAGGTGTCTATAAATATCAAAACTCAACTAATGGTAAACGTTAACACATTACATAAATAAACATTTATACGATTTACAGTTTTCACTATAAAGATAACACTAAGTAAACTAATGACTTTTAATTAAACCAACGTATTGTACTTACATTAAACACTTACATTAAACACTTACATTAAACACTTACATTAAACACTTACATTAAATCACACGCTAAAAACGCTAACTAACATATCAGTGTAAATATGACTCTCTTCATATAACTAATCTACATCTAACTAAACGTGACAGTTGTTACCTCATTTATCTCAGTGTTTAGCACGCATTGGTGCCGACTCGTTTTACAATAAACGCTTTTATTCATGTAGCTTTTGTTAATGTGACTTTTGTTTATGTTTACCTAGGCCTCCATTGTGGATATAAAAAATTTGGTAGTTAATGGTTTTGCTAATGTACTCGTTGTACTGTACTCGGCTCCTTATGTTAACTCTGTTATTCAGCGATGCTGCCTGTTTCTGGTGGTCATCCTGATATTGGGTCAAAATTGAGTACTGCTTTTGGTGAATGCCAACATACTTGATTGTTTGTAAAATAAAATTGTTCGCTTTTGTGTTGTCTCCTTTCCAAACATGCTATTGAAAGTGGAACCTAGTTGAAAGTAAAACTTGAAATTTTAAACGTAGAAATTATAAGTAAAATTAATCATTAACAGTAAACCTTAGTACTTAAAACTATATAGCTTAGATTAGTAGTGCTCCTTAGTTATATCCAGTAACGTTACTTAGAACTTAAGATCTGTTAATCAATATTTGTAAATCAAAATTTAAAGTAAATCAACATTTGAAACGATTTAAATCCGCACCACTTCGATTCTTGTTGTCACTTTGTAAAGTGTAGTAGGTATTTAGTCAAAAGAACTGTTTTTTTCATCATTAAAATGATTGCACTAAGCTTTTGTAAAAACTGTGATCTGATTAAATATTTCTACTTTATTGCTCTCAAAGTGATGCGTTTCTCACACTCACTAGATTTAAATTATGCCGCATCTTCCTCCTCGTACTCGTCGTCAATTTCAGCAACATTATTAGTCGGTGTTAGTGATGTGGAGCGTTGAGCTTCAGGTTTGTGTGTTATGCGATTGAGCTGCTTCTCTAATTTTTGGCCCATAGCGTTAATCGCAGTATATAAATTTTCATGTTTTGCTTGAGCGAAGAGTTCTCCATTTGGGATGCCAACCGATGCTTCAATTTTGAAACCAGGTTTCTCCTCCGTAATGATTACATGGGGATTTATCATTTGCACATCATGCCTTGAAAGTTTTTCAAAACGGCTTTCAATGCGTTCGCGAATAGGAGATGTGACTTCAAGTTGCTTGCTAGTAATCTTTAGCATATTTCGAACCTTCTGTTGTTTCCTTGGATTTCAGATTACCAAGGTTCGCACTATAAAACGAGATGTAGATCACGTTTTTATGTCCATTAGATACTGTTCGTTGGATATTTGATCACTTAGACAAATATCAATAATTCTTGGCCAAAAAGCCTTGTATTGCCAGCTAAATGGGGCCATATTTGATGGGATAACTCCGCAGTCTTTGCCCTTATTTACTTATATTTACTTTAAGTTTCATCCCGAATCCCTATAAAATACCTCTACTTATTCTATTCGGTCACTTTGAGTTTGCCCATTTTATGAATACTGAACACGTTAAAATTAAGGTCTGGGATTTACCCACGCGAATTTTCCATTGGGGCATGGTGTGTCTGTTGGCACTTTTATGGTGGAGTGCCGATGCGGGCGAAATGCAGTGGCATCAAATTTTTGCTTATAGTTTGCTGATCCTTATTGGATTTAGGATCCTCTGGGGGCTCATTGGTAGCGATACGGCAAGGTTTAGCCACTTTGTTCATCACCCCAAAGTTGTACTCGATTACTTGAGATCGATTCGAACTAAAGGGATGTCTGTGGTACTTGGACACAATCCTATCGGTGGCTATATGGTCATCGCGTTGATTGGGATCATTAGCCTTCAATTAGTTACAGGCCTTTTTGCGACCGATGATATTTTTACCGAAGGTCCGCTATATAACTATGTCAGTTCAGATATCAGTGGATTTTTGACTTGGTTACACAAAACGAACTTTAACCTTATCCTCTTGCTGAGTGCCATTCATATACTGGCTGTGATTATTCATGCCATGAAAGGGGATAAGTTAGTTGGTGCTATGATCAGTGGTTACAAGAAAGTCTCTAAGGTTGCTTTTTCATCAAGTGCGAAGAGCGAGCTTCGATTCAAGTCTGAGTGGCTTGCTTTAGTGCTGTTCACTGTATGCGCGGCAGTGGTATTTGGCTATTTAATGTGGCCAATAGTGCAAGTTCTGTAGATTTATACTTAGTTTGGGAACAACAAAAAGCCTGCTATTTAGCAGGCTTTTTGATGGGAAAAACAACGTCAAACTAATCTTTCTTATAAATGTCGTGACAACTTTTACAGCTTTTTCCTGTGTCCATAAAGGCTTGTTTGATTTCAGCTTGATTACCTTTTTGAGCTACAGTAGCCAGAATGGCAGCATTCTCTTGGAAGGTTTTCATTTTTGCATCAAAATCAGCTCTGTCTTGCCAAACTTTGGCTAGGGCTTCGGTATCACCTTTGTCTGAGCCATCAATAAAACCTTCGAAAGGAATTTTGGATAATGCAGCAACATTCGTTGCGCGCATTGCGAAGGTTTCTGCTTCGAAAGGTTTTTTACCTTTCATCATGGCAGCCATATCGCCGAAGTTATAAGCAATAAGACCAAATGCAGATTGGCGGTATTCAATTGCATCTTTAGAGTCTTCGAAATTGTGTGCTTGAGCAGTTGAAGCCAATAAGGTACTGGCAACGAGAGTAAGTAGTAATTTTTTCATCGTATTCTCACAAATTAGCGTCGAAGTGTGACATTGCACGCCTATTGTACACAAATTAACTTGATGTACTAGAAGCAATTTTGTCAGTTTTTGTCTGGATAAGACGACTAAACGTAACAATTTATTTGTAAGTAGGCTAAATCTGTTAGACTGCTAATGTAATGCTTGAACAGTACTTATGAGGGTGATTATGCGAGCTAACTGGGATCTAGTATTAGAAAAAATTTTGAGCCACAGCAATTATGAAGATCTTTCTGTGTTGTTTCACTTACTGTTAACCGAAGAAGAACGTAGTGCCGTTGCCGGACGTTTGAAGGTCTTTCAATTGCTGCTAGACGGGGAAATGAGTCAAAGGCATATCGCTGCGGAATATGAGGTCAGTATTGCAACGATTACACGTTGTTCTAATTATTTGAAGAATATGTCTTCTGAGCATAGGGCGAAAGTTCAAAAACTAATTGGTTAGTGTTCACGTGGATACAACTCTTATGAATATCATCTGCTCCTATTGTGGTGAATAGAACTAAGCCTTAAGGCGTGATGGGAAGCTTATGACGACGATAGAGGGAACGACGAACCAGAATGTATAAGCCGTAGCTGAGTAAACAGATAGCCAGAATTGGGTAAAGATCCTTGGGAAGGAATTTAAAGATAACCAGCGCTGCTAAGAGATAGATAAAAGGTAGGAAGTTATAAATTATCTCGGGAAGATAACCCGATTTACGCCGCTTAGCCGAGTCTGTTCGACGGTTTTGAGAACGCATAACGTAGATCCTCGCACCTAATACAAATATCACAGTTGCCGCTATCAAGGCATAGTTGATGTCGAGTGCAATAAAACTCGAACTACCGAGCGCCATGTAGCCAAAAGGCAAAATTTCGTAAAGGGGTTTGGTTAACATAAGCACTCCGTCGCTTAACTTAGGTTGATATCAATATCTAATTGAAACTATTCATATAAAATTTGAATACTTCAATTTACCAGTCAGTTATTTATCTATTACGAATATTATAAACGCTTGTGTATAAAAAATGCACGACCTTAAATTAAGGGCGTGCATCTTAAAAGGTTAAACAATGGCTGTTTAATCACTTACGGATAAACAACTTCTCGTTCAACTGCTGGTATCTGGCTTTGTTTAGCCGCGGCAACCACAGCCGCCATTACCGTCACAACCTGTTTTAGGTGTGTCACAGGCTTCGTGCTCTTCATGGTGGTGTCCATGATCGTGGTCTGAACCACCACAACAGCCGCCCGCTTCTTGTTTACCTGAACCGCCACAGCATCCACCACCGTGGTCGTGATCATGTCCATGGCTTCCACAACCGCCTTGGGCATGAATGTGGCCATGAGCGATTTCTTCGGCTGAGGCTTCACGAACGTCAACGATTTCGACGCTGAAATTGAGTGATTGGCCCGCTAAAGGATGGTTGCCATCGACGATAACCACATCGTCTTTCACTTCCATGACTTGAACTGGGCGTTGACCCATTTCAGTTTCAGCGATGAAGCGCATACCTGGGACGATATCTTCGATATCACCAAAGGCTTCTAATGGCACGGCTTGACGTAGGCCATCGTGATAAGGCCCATAGGCTTCTTCGGCACTAATAGTGACATCGAGTTTTTCGCCTTTGCTTTTACCGTCTAATGCGGCTTCTAAACCTGGGATCAGGTTTTCAGTGCCGTGTAGATATAGCATAGGTTCAGAGTCGAAAGAGTCTTCTAATAGTCTGCCTTCTTGATCTGATAAACGGTAATGAATGGTTACCGCGCTGTGTTGAGTGATCTTCATATCGCCTCCAATTCGTAATGTGCGCGCATAATAACGTGCTTTTTTAGTGCTGGCGATAATTTGAAGTGGCTTATGTTAGATATCGCACAGGTTTTTTTTAGGCAAATTTGTCGGTGCTTTACGGTAGAAAGGATGAGTAATGTGATTTTTGCTCGTTAGCCTGTCAATTTAGCCTGAGTGATGAGTTAGAACAAATAACGCATTATTTTAAAGTGCACTATAAATAATTAGATGTAAAACAAGTGATTATCTAATGGTTTTCGTGCCGTGTTACGTTGACGTCAACAGTTATCTATTGCGTAAATCGCATTTTTACCCCTAGAAAACTTCATATTAACGAATCTTGATGCAGTATTTTATCGAGCGTTAATATTTGCCTATAAATAATCCATTTTAGGGGTTGACAAGCGCGGGTAAAAAAAGCAATTCTGTTTATCAAGAAATTAACATGGATTAGCCCAAACACATGCATAGCCTAGGTTTCGTAGTAACTACCATTATTACAACCACCACTACAACAACAGTGGGGGCGGGCTGATACACCCTAAAGAATTTTAACGATGAGCCCGCTTCCCACAAAGAAGCGGGCTTTTTTGTTTCTAGCTCTTATTTCTAAGTCGGGCGTGGTACAGGAGAACAAGATGAAAGTAATGAAATTTGGTGGTACCTCGCTTGCAAATTGGCAGCGATTCTCGATGGCGGCGGATATCGTTGCTAAGTCATCTAAGCTTGAACCCATAGCCACTGTGCTATCGGCCCCGGCGACTGTGACAAATGCGTTACTAGAAATGGTTGATGTAGCAGTTAAAGGTGAAGATTATTCGTCTGTGCTGAAGCATGTTGAGCGGGTATTTACCTCGCTATACCAAGATGCAGTTACTTCAATGTTGTCGAGTGAGCAGAGTGAACAGCTCTTTTCTGGACTTAATGCGCAGCTGGTGATTTGGCAGGATAGATTACGTGGCATTAGCTTACTGCAAGAGTGTCCCGATGGCATACGTGCTGAAATCGTGGTGGCAGGTGAGCGTTTATCTGCAGCCTTGATGGAACAAGTGATGCTATCTAAGGGGATCACATCTGCTCAACTCGATCCGCGCGCCTTGTTTCTAGGTCGTGGTCGGCCGTTAGAATCCGTGGTCGATATCGCTGTGAGTAAGCCAAGGTTTCGTGCGTTGGCATTAGGTGAAAAGCGCGTATGGGTAATGCCGGGTTTCACCGCCGCCGATGAACAGGGCAAAGTGGTGACGTTAGGCCGTAATGGTTCTGACTATTCTGCTGCTGTGCTCGCCGCCTGTTTAGATGCGTCAAGTTGTGAAATCTGGACCGATGTTGATGGTGTTTATAATACCGATCCCCGGGTGGTTGCCGATGCCAAGTTGTTGTCACAACTCAGCTATCAAGAGGCGATGGAACTCTCCTATTTTGGCGCTAAGGTGCTGCATCCTAAGACGATTGCGCCTATCGCACAGTTCCATATTCCCTGTTATATCAAAAACAGTTTTAACCCCGATGCGCCCGGCACTCTGGTATCAAACCAAGCCGATGAAACGGGCTTACAGGTTAAAGCTATCTCCAATTTAGATAACCAGACCATGTTCGATATATCAGGCCCTGGCATGAAAGGCATGGTTGGCATGGCGAGCCGTACCCTTGCGGCGATTTCCCGCAGCGGCGTGTCTGTGTCTTTAATCACCCAAAGTTCCTCTGAATACAGTATTAGTTTCTGTGTGGCGACGTCTGACTCGGCCAAAGTGAAATGGGCCTTAGAGCAAGAGTTTGAATTAGAAATAAAAAGTGACTTGCTTGAACCTATCGCTATGCGTCATGAGCTCGCCATCGTTTCTTTGATTGGTGATGGCATGCGCACTCACAAAGGGGTGGCAGCGCGTTTCTTCCAAGCGCTAGCGCAGGCAAGCGTGAACATTATCGCCATCGCCCAAGGTTCGTCCGAACGGTCTATTTCGACTGTGATCGAGCAGCGTAAGACTAAGCATGCGGTGGCGGCTTGTCATCAAGGCTTTTTCGATGTGCAGCAGTATTTAGATGTGTTTTTAGTGGGTTGCGGCAATGTGGGGGCAGGCCTGCTCGAGCAGATAAAACAACAGTCTGCCATGCTCAAAGAGCAGCACATCAGTATCCGTGTTTGCGGCATAGTGAATTCGAACAAGATGTTACTCGACAGTGCGGGTATCGACTTAAGCAATTGGTCTAGCTTGCTTGCCGATAGTCAGCAAGCCTGCGATATTCCTGCATTACTCGCATGGGCGAAAGAGCAACAATTGCTTAATCCAGTGCTCGTGGATTGCACCTCGAGCGAGCAAGTATCGGATCTGTATTTGGATGTGATGAACTCAGGTTTGCATGTGGTCACGCCGAACAAAAAGTCGAACACTCGCGATTATGCTTATTATCAAGCACTGCGCCAAACGGCATTAAAACAGCGTCGCCAATTCTTATATGAAACTACAGTCGGTGCGGGTTTGCCTGTGATCGATAACCTGAAAAAACTGTTATTTGCGGGTGACAAACTGCATAAGTTTAACGGTATTTTATCGGGCTCTTTATCCTTTATCTTCGGCATGCTCGATGAAGGCATGACACTTTCTGAAGCGACAGGTCTGGCGCGGGAAAAATGTTTTACTGAGCCCGATCCCCGTGATGATTTGAGTGGCATGGATGTGGCGCGTAAAGTGCTCATTCTTGCCCGTGAAGTGGGACTAAAGTTAGAGCTCAGTGATGTGCAGGTTGAATCTGTATTGCCAGCCGAGTTTGATGATTCAGGTGATGTTGAAAGCTTTATGGCACGATTACCGCAGGTTGATGCCGCAATTGCCGCAAAAGTGGCGCAGGCCAAAGCCCAAGGTAAAGTGCTGCGTTATGTTGGGCAAATTGAGGATGGTGTGTGCCGTGTGCGTATCGCCGAAGTCGATGCACAGGATCCGCTTTATAGTGTTAAAGGCGGCGAAAATGCCTTGGCATTCTACAGCCGTTATTATCAGCCCATTCCGTTTGTGCTGCGCGGTTATGGCGCAGGGACTGAAGTGACCGCCGCTGGCGCCTTTGCCGATGTATTAAGAACCTTGAATTGGACTCGTGAGGTGAGTGTATGAGTTTGACTGTTTACGCTCCAGCCTCTATGGGTAACGTGGGCGTCGGATTTGATTTACTCGGTGCAGCATTAGCGCCGATTGATGGTAGTTTACTGGGCGACAGAGTGACTATCGCCGCGGCAGCGTCGGGTGTGAGTCTGATACAGACCGGCGTTTGGGCCCATAAACTGCCTGATAATCCGCAAGACAATATTGTGTACCAATGTGCCGAATTCTTCTTAACAGCCATGAGTAAGGAGTTTTTAACTGCGCAGGGGAAAGCAGATGGAGGCGTGGCACTCACACTGGAAAAGAACCTGCCCGTCGGTAGTGGGTTAGGGTCGAGTGCAAGCTCTGTCGTGGCGGCGTTATATGCCTTGAATGAACATTTTGATAGACCCTATAACGAGCAAGCACTGCTGGAACTGATGGGCGAGTTTGAAGGGAAGATCAGCGGTAGTGTGCACTATGACAACGTTGCCCCCTGTTATTTGGGCGGCATGCAATTGATGCTCAATGTGCCGGGCACTGTCTGTGAAGCGATACCGAGTTTTAAAGAATGGTATTGGGTTGTGGCCTATCCAGGAATTTCACTTTCAACGGCAATGATGCGTAAACTCATGCCAGATCAATATGATAAAAGTGTCACTATCGATTTTGGCCGTTATTTAAGCGCCTTTGTTCATGCGTCTTACCAGCAGAATGCCAAGCTTGCGATTAGCGTATTAAAGGATGTGTTAGCCGAGCCCTATCGCGCAGCCGCGATCCCGGGTTACGACAAGGCCAGAGCCGCTTTAGCCGCTTTAGGCATGTTGACTACGGGGATTTCCGGCAGTGGCCCAACGCTGTTTTCGATTACCGATGATTTAGCCACGGCAAATGCGGCTAAAGCCTGGTTAGAACAGCATTATTTAACCGAGGTTGGGGGCTTTGCCCACGTGTGTCGCCTCGATGAGCAAGGCACGCGTAGAGTCGATTAATAGTTAATTTAGCTAAGACTAAGTACCCCAAATTAGCATTTAAGGTTTAGCATCAAAAGGTTGAGTGAGCATGGAACTATATAATTTAAAACACCCTTCGCAGAAAGTGAGCTTTAAAGAAGCGGTACAACTGGGATTAGGTAAAGACAGAGGTTTGTTCTTTCCTAGTCAAATACCCGTACTAGACGATATTGAAGGGCTGCTGGCGTTGCCATTCGTTGAGCGCAGTAAAAAAGTACTCGGCGCATGGCTTGCCTCTGAGTTAGGTCAAGATGCGGTCGATGAATTAGTTGAGCGTGCCTTTAACTTTGATTTACCTTTGGTTGCCGTCGATGAGCAGCGCGCTTGCCTCGAATTATTCCACGGTCCAACACTGGCGTTTAAAGATTTTGGGGCGCGTTTTATGGCGCAATGCGTTAATGCTTTTGTGGGCGACACGCGCTTAACCATTTTGACTGCTACCTCGGGCGACACTGGCGCAGCGGTTGCCGATGCCTTCTATGGGCTTGAGAAAGTCAATGTGGTGGTGCTCTATCCTAAGGGTAAGATCAGTGAACTACAGGAAAAGATGTTCACTACGTTGGGCAAGAATATCCATACAGTCGCCGTCTCGTCCGATTTCGATGCCTGCCAAGATCTGGTTAAGCGCGCCTTTGATGATCCCGAAGTCCGCGATGGTTTGAGCTTAAACTCGGCAAATTCTATCAACATCAGCCGCTTACTCGCGCAAATTTGTTATTACTTTGAAGCGGTTTCCCAGTCTAAACAACGCCATGAAGCCGATCCTGTGATTTCGGTGCCAAGTGGTAACTTTGGCAACCTCACCGCAGGTTTATTCGCTAAAGCCATGGGATTACCGGTTAAACGCTTTATTGCCGCCACCAATGCCAACGATACTGTGCCGCGTTATTTAGACAATGGCCAATGGCAGCCCAATCCGACTCAAGCGACTATGTCCAATGCCATGGATGTGAGTGAACCCAGTAACTGGCCGCGTGTGGAAGCCATTTGTGAGAAATTAGGCTGGCCACTGAGTAGCTTAGTGGGTATTCGCTTATCGGAGGATCAAACGTCACAGGCATTAGCTGAGTTGCATGCACAGGGTTATGTGTCTGAGCCCCACGCGGCGATTGCGGCTAAGGCCTTATCTTTAACCTTAGTGCCCGATGAAGTGGGTATATTTTTGGGGACGGCGCATCCCGCTAAATTTAAGGATGTTGTGGATAGAGAGTTAACGCTTAACTTACCCTTGCCGCCTGAGCTTGAAGCTGTTGCGAGTAAGCCCATCTTATCCGCGGAATTAGCGGCAGATTTTGCTGCATTAAAAGTGCATTTATTCAAAATATTAGCTTAAGGGCTTTAGCCCTACTGATGTCTGCCTAGCAGTGGAATAACATGGCGTAAAAGCAGGAAGGGAGCTTGGCTCCCTTTTTTTACAAGTGTGAGTTTTATGGTGAGGAATTGATGAGCTTGTGTTACCAGTGAACATAAAACAACCCTTAGTTAACTACATGATATTTAATTAATATTTGTAACTTTCTGTATTATCCTTGGTTTCTTATATGTGACATTGTTCACAATTTTATCGGTTGCAATTAGTTATGTTCACCCGCGTGTTTAATCTGTGGGTTAATTGATTTGTCTAAATTTTTTCTGTTAAGTACATGTTTTTGCGTTTTAATATCTGGATGTGCGACCAAGCAGCATGAACTATATCGTCGCATTAACGTGGCCTACGATTTTGAAGTCACCCACTGCGATAGTTTTGCTTTAGTCACTGGGGTGAGCCGCCATGAAAACCAGCTTGATGAAGCTAAAGAGTCCGCCACGGCTCAGGGTGAGGAATTGGGGGGGACACACATAGTTTGGTTACAAGTCGATATGGGGGATCCCACTAAAGTTGTTGCTATTATTTATAAGTGTCTGATTTAAATTGTAAAACTTTATTTTACTTCCTGCGTTCAGGCTTAGCCTTTATCGCAGCATAGTGAGTCGTTTAGATCTCACTCTTGGCTGTTGTGCTTTTTTGTTATAATTCCTCGCCCTTTTTTAGGCTAATTACTGTGATCTCGCCGGTGTTTATGGCGCGCTATCTAAGTGACAACTACGCTTACTGAGGTAGAACCCCCTCGCGGAAGTCTGACGCTGAATCGTTATACTTCATCTTAATCAAGAGAGGATCGTCAACTTAAGAGGCAAGTAACTTAGCCTATGCCATGGTTTAAATACGTTCCTGTCTTATTTATACTTTTTTTAGTCTTGCCCGCTGTAAGTGCGTCGCAGGTCAATAGTCCTTTACCTTGTAAGAACACGATTAAAGTTGGTTACAACGATTGGCCTCCCTATGCTTGGCAAGATCCTCAAGGAGAAGCCCAAGGCTTAGATGTGGATCTGATGCGGGCATTTGCAGTGTATCTTGGTTGTGAAGTTCATTTTATTAATGTGCCCGCTAAGCGCTCGCATCAGATGTTGCGAGCAGGACAGTTAGATGTGTTGATGGGAGCGACTATGACGGATGAACGTCAAAACTATGCTCTTTTTTCAACCTATTACCGGGATGAAGAGCTGCGCTTATTTGTACTCGATGAGCAAAAAGATCAGATTAATATCGATAAATGGGAGGACATTTTTACCAAAAAATTGCGTCTACTTGTCCCTTCTAGCGGTTGGTATGGTGCAGATTATCAAGAATCTCAATATCGATTAGAGCAGGAGCACTTGTTAGTATTAAGTCCAGACTCAGATAAGTCTGTGCAAATGCTTATCTACGGTAGAGGAGATATGATCGTCGGAGATACCTTAGCCATGCCCTATATTGCCAGCCAGCATCAACGCATCAAGCTAGTGCCACTTAAGTTAGTGTTAGATCAAAACCATATTCATTTAATGTTCAGCAAAGCGAGTATCAAGACAAGCCAGTTAGAGCAGTTTAATCATGCGATTAAGGCATTGATGGATAACGGTGAAATTGCACGAGTGATCAATAAATGGCAACAAATGACACTGGCGAAACAGTCTAATATGAGCCGCCTAAACAGTCCGCTAAAGACGCTGTATGTCAGCCCTTAACATTAGCCCTTCACGTTAGCCACACATGTCCGACTCTGGTATATTTTTATCCTAGTGCAATATGGTAACGCTATGATCTTTGATGTTTTCCTCTAATGAATCCTGTCTTTTATTCAGTTGTTCCTCCGCGATTTAAGATGTGACACATTTGCTAAAACTTCTCTGACTCGAAGTTACTGAACTCTCTATCAAATTCTGCTAGCTTGTTGGGCTCAATTGTCATGCTTTGGACTTGATTGTGGTTTTTTACAAAAGCCCATGGCAAGAATTTCTTCGCTAAATCTGCTAGCAAAATCTCGTAGTAAAGAGTCTATTGCTAAAAAATAACAATAGGATAGAGGTCATACATGAAACTTCGCCATTCTGTCGCCTGCTGTATGCTTGCCCTAGGCACATTAACAGCGTTCCAAACCATCGCTGCCGATGCGGTGAGCAATCATGGGTATTACCGTGCGCCCGCGTTGCACGATCAAACCTTAGTCTTTACTGCAGAAGGGGATTTATGGACTCAGACCTTAGGTCAAAAAGCGGCTACTCGCTTAACGAGTTTACCTGCGGAAGAGCTAGGGGCGACTATTTCGGCCGACGGTAAGTGGGTTGCTTATGTTGCCAACTATGAAGGCGCGAGCGAAGTGTATGTGATCCCCATTACGGGCGGTGTGGCTAAACGGGTGAGTTTTGAGAATAGCCGTGTACGAGTTCAGGGCTGGACTGCCAAAGGTGAGATTTTATATTCTACCGACACTGGTTTTGGTCCTGCTAATAATTGGATACTGCGCAGCGTCGATCCTCAAACCCTCACCACCACAGATTTACCCTTAGCCGATGCAGTTGAAGGTGTGATTGATGATCGCAACGAATACGTGTACTTCACCCGCTTTGGTCTGCAAGTGACTGGCGATAATGCCAAAGTGTACCGTGGCGGCGCAAAAGGTGAATTATGGCGCTTTAAACTCGGCAGCAAAACCGAAGCACAGTTGCTTAGCGGCCAACACGACGGCTCAGTGCGCCAACCTATGCTATGGCAGGACAGACTCTATTTTATCAGCGACAGCGATGGCAACGACAACCTCTGGTCGATGGCGCTCGATGGTTCAGATGCAAAACAGTTGACTCAATTTAAAGATTGGCAAGTCCGCGGTGCGCGGATGGACCAAGGCAAAGTGGTATTCCAGTTAGGTGCGGACATCCATGTGTTTGATATTGCGGCCGCTAAAGACTCGTTACTCAATATTGAACTCATTTCCGATTTTGCCGAGCGCCGTGAGCATTGGGTGACAGAGCCTATGGATTACGCTTCTTCGACTAATTTGGCCCCCGCTGGCGATAAAGTGGTGATCACCGCCCGCAGCCACGTGGCGATCGCGGGTATTGATGGCTCGCGTTTAGTTCAAGTTGCACTGCCGGGGACTTATCGCGTAAGGGAAGCGGTGTTGAGCCAAGATGGTAAGTCGGTTTATGCGATTAGCGACATGACAGGTCAGCAGGAAATTTGGCAATTCCCTGCTGATGGCAGCAGTGGTGCTAAACAGTTAACCAAAGACGGTCATACTTTAAGAATGAGTCTTAATTTGTCCAGTGACGGTCGATTTATCGCCCATGACGATAACGATGGTAATGTTTGGCTGCTCGACTTAAAGAAAAATACCAATCAAAAAATCATCACTAACGGCGAGGGACTTGGGCCTTACGCCGATATCCGCTGGTCCAGTGACAGCCGTTTTATTGCATTAACTAAGTCGGAAATCGGTAAACAACGTCCGCAAATTGTCCTGTATTCTGTGGATGAAAATAAGGCCGAGACGCTCACCAGCGACAAATACGAGTCCTATTCGCCAACCTTTAGCAGTGACGGCCAGTGGCTATATTTCCTATCGAATCGCCAATTCAGCGCAACACCAAGTTCACCTTGGGGCGATAGAAACATGGGTCCTGTGTTTGATAAACGCAGCCAAATTTTTGCCATCGCACTGGTCAAAAATGCCAAATTCCCCTTTAGTAAACCCAATGAACTCGAATCTAATCAAGTTGAAAAAACCGATGCTAAGGATAAACCGAGTCCAGTGAAAATCGATTGGGCAGGGATCTCTCAGCGTTTATGGCAAGTGCCTGTCGATTCAGGCAATTACAGTAAGCTGCGCGTCGTCGATGATAGACTTTATCTGTTAGATCAAGCTATTGGTGATGATGTCGCCCCTAATTTAATGACCATCAAATTTGACCGATTAAGCCCCAAAGTCGAGGTTTTTGCCGAGGATGTGGGTCAGTATGAGGTTGCTGCCGATGGTAAAAAGCTGATGCTACGTAAGCACAGTAATGAGAAATCTCTCCTGATTGTTGATGGCGGCGATAAATTAGGCGATACGGATAATGCCAAAGTGCAAACGGAACAATGGCAGTTAGTGATTTCTCCGCAGCTTGAATGGCAGCAAATGTTTGAAGATGCTTGGTTGATGCACCGAGAATCTTTCTTCGACAAGAAGATGCGCGGCCTCGATTGGCAAGCCACTAAGGCTAAGTATCAGCCTTTGCTCGACCGCCTGACCGATCGTAACGAACTGAATGACATCTTCATGCAAATGATGGGCGAGTTAGATTCTTTGCACTCACAGGTGCGCGGTGGTGACATACCTCAAGATCCCGATGCGGCTAAATCGGCAAGTCTTGGCGCGCGCCTACAACAAACTGCAGATGGCGTTAAAATTGCGCACATTTACAGTAATGATCCTGAGTTACCTGCTAATGCTTCACCGTTAAATCGTATCGAAGTCGATGCTAAAGAAGGCGATATGCTGTTGGCTATTAATGGCACGCCAGTAGTGAATGTGGCCGACGTCACGCGTCTTCTGCGCAATCAACAGGATAAGCAAGTATTACTACAGCTTAAGCGTGGTAGCCAAACCCATAAAACTATCGTCATGCCCGTTAGCGCTGTGGTGGACAGTCAATTACGTTACTTAGATTGGGTGAGCCATAACGCGGCAGTGGTCGAGGATGCAAGTCAGGGCAAGATGGGTTATTTGCACTTATATGCCATGGGCGGTGGTGATATTGAAAGTTTCGCCCGTGAGTTTTATGCCAACTACGATAAAGAGGGTTTGATTATCGATGTTCGCCGTAACCGCGGTGGCAATATTGACAGTTGGATTATCGAGAAGTTACTACGCCGCGCTTGGGCGTTTTGGCAACCGACCCACGGCACGCCAAACACCAATATGCAACAAACCTTCCGCGGTCATTTAGTGGTGTTAACCGATGAACTGACCTATTCCGACGGCGAAACCTTCTCCGCAGGGATTAAAGCACTCGGTATTGCGCCCTTAATTGGTAAGCAAACGGCAGGTGCGGGTGTGTGGTTATCTGGGCGAAATGCGTTGACCGATAAAGGGATGGCGCGGGTGGCCGAGTATCCACAGTATGCAATGGATGGCCGCTGGGTGCTTGAAGGCCATGGCGTAACGCCGGATATTGAAGTTGATAACTTACCTTTCGCTACCTTTAATGGCAAAGATGCGCAGCTTGAAACTGCAATAAGTTATTTGAAGGATGAGTTGGTTAAACAGCCAATCCCAGCCTTAAAAGTGCAACCTTTGCCTGTAAAAGGTATGGCACAGGATATTAAAGCTAAGTAATTGATATTTAAATTCAGTATTTAACCGAAATTTAAGGTATCTCGGCTAGCATGTCCGCGTACAAAGTTAGGGTGTTGTCTCTTGGTTCCCGAGACAACACCCATTTTTATGCCCATTCATTAATACTTCTATTCCCATTTTTACTTGTTTCCGCATAGGTTTGCATAGTGTTCACTTGCTGTTGTTGGGCAAGGTGATTCACTGTCATTGCTCTCGCGTCTTCGTTATGGCTTAGATAATAGGCCGTTGGTGCTGAAATCCCTTGGCTCGTTCCTGTCGCTAAATTGGTCATGTCGGCGATCACTTGATACTTCATCTTCGCGTGTTTCAATTCGACTAAGGTTTCTATGTTATCCCTCAGTGCTGGCATTTCTGCTGGTTTTTGCGTATTCGCCGCCAATTGTTTTGCATCGCTAGAAAGCGTTACTGTATCAGTTGACGCTGGTGCGCTGGTTTGAACGGCATTGTTAACTTGTGCAAATTCAGCAGTGGAGACATTTTTTTGTGGGCTTACAGACAGGGAATTTCGCAGTGGTTGAATGTGCATCTTTTAATTCCAACAGATGATACCAAGCTAAGATTGGCTTCTATCGTACTGTTTAAAAGCTGGACCTGAGCTGAATAATGGTGAAAAGTTAGACTCTGTGGATGGTTAGGTGGCGCGGATAATTCGATGATAGCAATGATTCAGACAGCTATTAATTTACGGTGCGGCAATAAAAAAGCCCGCTTAAGAAAACCATCAGCGGGCCATAAAGATCTGCTCAAATCCTAAAACTTGATTTGAATATCTGTTGCTAAACTATTAGCGATAAAGCAATTTGCATGTGCTTTCTCGTGAATTTTCTCAAGGGTTTCTTGGCTGACTTCGACCCCTTCAGCGAAAATGACCTTAGGATTGAGCACCATCTTTGTCACGGCCAACTTGCCCGCCTCGTTTTTACCCAGCTCTGCAGTGGCATTATCCACATAAGAGGTTGCAGGTAAGCGCTTAAGATGCGCAATCGCTAGAAAGGTCAACATATGGCATGAGGATAATGCAGCCAACAGGCTTTCCTCTGGATTGACATTTTGCCCATTGCCTTTGTATTCCGGTGCCGACGAGGCTTGAATCGTCTGGCCGCTGCCAAAGGTAATACTGTGGTCTCGACAAAATTCGCCTTCTTCGGCGGGCGAGGTTTGCCAGTTAACCGTTAAGTTAAAGCCCATTATTTTCTCCTATCTGAAGGACATCAGGGCACTATAGCCTAGCGGTGCTCACTTAGCCATGATCGCCATGCCAGTGTTAGCTGGACATTAGATCCCAGCACTCAGTAATAGAGTGCCAGTGAGCACGCTGCCAGTGACGATTCCTATCGGTAAATGGCGCGGGCTGTAGCTTAACGTTAGGATGACCAGCATTGCCGCGAGGGAAATTATTCCCATAAACAAAATGCTCCCGTAGGCCCAGCCCTGATCGCTCGCGCAGGCACTTAAGCTAAATGCTAGTAGTAACCAAGCAAACAAGGTTAGCAAACGACTTTGCCATTGTGCTGGTGGACGATTGAACACATCCTTGAAGTGACCAAATTTAGCTAAGGCAAACAGGGCGAGGGAAAGATAACTCAAACCTAAGATCCCAAGTAGGGGAATAAATTCTGGCATCATGATTTGGCTTCCTCCAATGAAGATGACGAACTAAGGTCGCTGGCAAGGGATGTTTGGGATTCGCTTCTACGTGCATTTTTTGCTTTTGCTGGGCGTTTAGTGGGGGCCTTAGCAATCAAAGTCACTCTTTTACTGGCAAATAGCATAGCGCCACCAAGTAGCACTGCGAGCACGTCAAATCCGACTAAAGCCCATTGATGGGATTGGATATTGTCGATGATATTGCTTGGTGATGTGAAGGCATTGAGCACGGGCAGCGCACAGCACAAAGTCCCTGTGAGTCGTAATGCGGTTTGCCACTGGCGACGTGAACGACCCAAGAAAGCCCAAACTCCCATTGCCGCTAACGCGATAAAGAAACTGTGAACTTCCCATTCAGAGCGGCTTGCAAAACTTGTCGATAAGAGACGATTGGCGTAAAAGAAGGCTACAGTGCCTAAGGGTAATCCTAAGATAAACATGAAGTTTAACCCTTCAACTAAACGTAATCCAAAGCTTGGTTTCTCGCCTTTATCGATCAATTTTTGCTGTTTTTGACGTAGACGAATGGCCCACATCAAAGTGCCTGTCGCGATCATAGCGCAGCCTAATAAACCGCAAAAAAAGAATAAAAATCTTAGTAGCGGGGCGGCAAAACGTGCCGTGTGCAGCGACATCATAGTATCGTAAGTCGCGGAGGCTCCTGAGGCTTCGTGCGGGCTGGCATATTTAAGCTCACCATTTACCCCGTTGAATATCAAAATATTGGCTTCATCGGTCACATCTTTACCTGTGTTTTGGTAAAAGGTCACTTGGCTATTTTGATCTTTAGGGTATGACACTATCACTTGCTTAATTGGCTCATCGCCCCATGCGGCTTTCACTTGAGGTAGTAATTGGCTCAGTTGTACCTGTGGCGCACTAATCCCAGCGGCTTTCTCGGTTTGTCTGGCGGGATTAAGTTCTTTTAAAAAAGCTTGGTTATCACCCGAATAGGCGGTATTAACCGTCCATGGGATATAGATAAGCATTAGGGTAATAAGCCCTGTATAAGTGATCATCAAATGATAGGGCAGGGCGATGACAGAGCTCACATTGTGCGCGTCTAGCCAAGAGCGAGCGCCTTTATCCCGTCTAAAACTGAACAAATCTTTGAAGATCCGTTTGTGGATCACTATGCCACTGATAAGGGCGATCAGCATAAACATAGTGCAAACGCCGACGATATAACGCGCTGTAATAGCGGACATATAGTGCAAGTCAAAGTGCAGACGATAGAAGAAATCACCGCCGCGACTCTCACGCACTTCAGAGATCATGCCGCTGCCATCTGCTAAGGCTACATGTTCTTCAGTCTTGCCACGACGCTGACCTTTTTCTGGTGGCAGTTGCCAGCTAACGCTTTGAAAGGGGGTTCGTTCAGTTGGAAAACCTATCATCCAGCGCTGCGCTGTTGCCGGCGAATGCGCTTCTATGTAACTTTGACCTTTATCTAATTGGTTTTCGAGTGTATCGGCTCTGTAGTCTTGATAAACCCCTTTGTGTAATTCGGGTTCATTCCAAAGGCTGATCTCATGGCGAAAATAGCTCAAGCTACCCGCAAAAAAGATCAACAAT
The DNA here is from genome assembly GCF_025654335.1 of Shewanella sp. SM21. Taxonomy (NCBI): domain Bacteria; kingdom Pseudomonadati; phylum Pseudomonadota; class Gammaproteobacteria; order Alteromonadales; family Shewanellaceae; genus Shewanella; species Shewanella sp. SM21. Next base: position 311,644 of record NZ_JAKKRL010000001.1, on the reverse strand, counting down.
AATACCCAACATACCAGCAAGCCTGCCCAGGTATGTAGCCAAGATAAAGTTCTAAAAAATGTTTCTTTCATCTTATTGCCCACATACCTTGATCAATCCAAAACATAACAAACTCACTAAGCCTAAATCTCGCCACGCATGCCAAGTTTTACGCACACAAAAGGCATAAATAATAGCGATGGCATAAAACAGGAAAGCTAACATATTGGCCGTTATCGTGCTTTCAAAGCGCGGCATAGGTAGCACTAATGTCAGCAGGCAAGCCAAGGTTGCTGCCGCAACATAACCCGCCAGTAGAGCGGCACTCGCACGGGCAAAGACTTTGAAGGCAAACTGCGATTGCTCTTGCTTAAACCATTGCACAATTCCCCGCGAAATCAGCGAGAACGAGCGCATTTGGGTTGTAGAAGATTGCGTTGAGGTTTCAAACGCGGGTGTATTAGACATAAGTGCCACTTCTCATTTCGAGCCAATATGGGTCTGTTTTGGCTATCCGCTACTGTTGATTCTGCAAAGTGTGCTTGAGCTTTTTGGCTTAACGACGAATGCATTTCTATAGCAGTAGATAGCTAACCGCGAGAAGTATAACTTAGTTAATTCAAATGATAAACGATATCATTTAGATTCGAATGTGAATTTGTGATCTTAAGCTAATCTGCTTTAGCGAGTGTAGGGTGACGAGTTTAACGTATGTAGCGTAACGAGCGCCCTGTCACAATTGTTTGTTTTTATTTGTTGATATGTGTTTAGTGGTTACTGCTTGTTTAGCATTAGGTTAATTTTTATGCTGCCAATGTGAGCTTTATCAATTTTGATAGACGACGGTTTTGGCAGAATGCGTTATCTTTTTTACCGAGACCTAGCCTGATAACCCTATGCATAAAAATTCTACAAATGGTGAAACACACCTGTCAGATAATGCGATTTTACTATCAACGACGGATCTGAAGGGAAATATTAAATATGTGAATCAGACCTTTTCGCAGATCAGTGGGTTTAGTGTTGCTGAGTTGCAAGGGAATCCACATAACATAGTGCGCCATCAAGATATGCCTGCGGCTGCATTTAAGATCCTCTGGGAGCGAATTAAGCAGGGTAAGCCTTGGATGGGGATAGTTAAAAATCGCACCAAAACGGGCGGCTATTATTGGGTGAATGCCTACGTCGCGCCTGTGTATGAAGATGGTAAAGTTCATGAGTATCAATCTGTTCGTCGCCAAGCTACCCCTGAGCAGATTAAAGCCGCTAAGAGTATTTACAGTGATATTAATCAGGGCAAGCAACCTAAAGTGTTGCGTAAAGATAGGTTAGGTTTCAGTGGCAAAATACTGCTGGCCATGTTGGTTTCGATTACGGCTACGGCGATAATTGCCAGTTATTCCCCCATAGTTGCCGCGATGGTGGGAATGAGTCTCGCGTGCCTAGCATGGTATTACCTGATGCAGCCGCTGCAAAAGCTTGTGTCTATGGCAACTAACATTATTGACGATCCCGTCGCTACGGGCGTGTACACCGGCCGCCAAGATGAGATCGGTAAATTAGACCTCGCCCTACGTTTTTTGATCACTGAAATTGGTGGCGTTGTTGGCCGTATGGCTGATTCTGCCAGTGAGATCCAAGCACAAAGTGTCAGCCTTAAACAAACCATTACAAACACTTGGGAGCATGCCGATAGTCAGAGTGAACAAACCACGCAAGCTGCGACTGCGATGGAGCAGATGAGTGCCAGTTTTGCTGAAGTAACGGGAAACATTCATCGCACTGCCTCGGAAATGGTGTCGAGCCATGAGGCGGCTCAACGCGGGCATTCTCGTTTAGAAACGGTTATTGATGCGATACATCAGTTAAGTGTACAAGTGAGCCACTTTTCCGATGTTGTACAAGCTATTGAACAAGATAGCAGTGCGATTCACCAAGTGCTCGAAGTCATACGTGCCATTGCCGACCAAACTAACTTATTAGCCTTAAATGCGGCAATTGAAGCGGCACGGGCAGGGGAGAGTGGTCGTGGTTTTGCCGTGGTGGCCGATGAGGTCAGGCAGTTATCGAGTCGTACTAGCCAATCCACCTCGCAAATTGAGTTAATTGTTAGCCGTTTTAGGGAAAGCACTCAAAGGGCGACCTCGACCATGATGGCGGGGCAGGAACAGGTAAAACGTTCGGTAAGCTTAGCGCAAGATGCGAGTGTGGCTTTTGGCGAGTTGCTTTCATCTATTTCGCGAATTAATTCTTTGAGCGATGATAATGCGGCGGCGATGACGCAGCAGACTTCCGTGGCCGCAGAAATTAGCCGAGCTATCCATGTGATCAGCGACTTGGCTCAACAGAGTTTAGAGCAGACGCTCGATGCGGCAGCGCGGGGTGATCAAGTGTCGCGTTTATCGACCAAGACGCATCATTTGTCCCAACAGTTTTGGCAGCAGAGTGTGCAACGTAAATATTAAGCGTATTTACCTTATGTCGTATTGCATTTTGTGATTGATTTATTATTAATGCCTGTTTATAAATCAATCACTTAATCATGTTTTTCTCGCTGTTTTATTTTTGACTTCTTGATGGAGGTCACATTTAGGAGATGCTAATACCTGAGTTGACCGAAATATTTGCCAATAACCCTTGTGTTTTATCCTGCATGCCCCAAGCTCTATTAGTGAAGCAAAAATAAAAGTAATGACACTAAAAGGGACAACCTATGAAAATAAATATTTCTGGTCACCACGTCGATGTTACTGATTCTATTAGAGAAGATGTTAACGAAAAATTTGCAAAAATCGCCACCCATTTCCCCTCTCTGATCGCACTGGACATTATTATTGCGAAAGAGCATGGCGAGTATCAGGTTGAGCTTCGTACGAATTATGAAGGAAGCCGTATTTCTGCTTCAGGTACCGATGAGGTTATGTACCCAGCAATCAAAGCCGCATCGAAAAAATTAGATGCAGCACTTAAGCACCGTAAAGGTCAGTTAAAAGCGGATTTGCATGAAACCCCGAGCTGTACAACGCCAGCTATTGCCCATGAAATTATCCAAGAGATGGATCTTCGTTAGGTTTTAGTCATAACTCATCGCTTTAGATGAGCACAAAAAGGGCCTTAAATGGCCCTTTTTGTTGGCAATTGGCTTTTGCAGAATGCTATTAGGTTAGATCAATGCCAGTTGCAATCCCTTGAGCACAGCTTGGGTACGGTCTCGGCAATCGAGTTTAGTGAGTATGTTAGAGACATGATTCTTTACTGTTCCCTCGGCTAAAAATACCGCATTGGCGATTTCTTTATTGGAGAAGCCACCCGCCATAAAACTGAGAATTTCCCGCTCCCGTTCCGACAATAATTCATTTCTAGTTACCCCAACGCTAGGTGTGGGCTTAGGCTCACTCATCTGTTTGAGCACCGAAGGCTCTATCAAGTAGCCGCCTTTGGCGACGGTTTCGATGGCGTGCAGTAACTTGTCGAGTGACACGTCCTTGAGCAAAAAGCCGTTGGCTCCCGCCTGTAAACTATTGAGGAATAACTCACTGTCGTCGAAGGTGGTTAACATGATGACAGGTAAGCGATTGGCACTTTGCCGTATCTGTTTGAGCATGGCGATACCATCAAGATTTGGCATGCAGATATCACTGAGCAGTACATCGACGGGATTGCTGGCAAGCTTTTTGAGTGCATCTTGGCCGTCTTCGGCCTGCCATAACACGCGAATGTTGTCGGAAATGGCGAGCAGGCTGGCGATACCTTGGCGAACCAATTGTTGATCTTCTACTAAACCGACACTGATAATGTTGTTTTGCGTATCCATAGAGATCCCAAAGCGTTTTTAATAAAAAGTTAAGCGAGTGCAGGGAGTGTGAGGGTGAGTTGGCAACCGGACGCCGAGTCATTTGCCCTTAACTCCAAGGTGCCATTAAAGGGTTGTAGCCTTTCCTGCATGCCGCCGAGCCCAGTACCGAACTGCCTAGTGCCGAACTGTCCTGGACCGTTTAGCTCTGTGCCGCTTTTAGCTGATGCGTTTCGCGCGGCTCCCCGTGTTAGCCCCACGCCGTTGTCGCTTAGTTGCAATACCAGCGCGCTTTGGGAGTCTTCCATGCTCAATTGCAGTTGATTCGCCTTGCCGTGACGAACGGCGTTGCTGATGCCTTCCTGCAGCACTAACAGTAGTGCCTGAGTCAGTTCGGCTGATTGCAGTGGTTTCATTGCTTTGCAGGTGAGAGTGACGCTGGGTAAGCGGGTCATCAACGCCTCAAGAGGGGGGACTAAATCCAATCCGACTTGCACTCTTTGCGCCCTGACGACGGCGCGAATACTTTCAAGTAGCTCTTTGGCTAAGGATTTACTTTGGTTAACTTGAGGTTTGAGTTCTTCGGGCGCTGTATGGCTTAGTACTTCCAATTGCAGGGAAAGCGCTGTGAGTTGGTGGCCGAGAATGTCGTGTAAATCGCGGGAGATCCGCAATCTTTCTTGCTGTTCGCTGGCTTGGCTCAGTAGGGCGCGAGTGGCAATAAGCTGTTGGTTTAGCTGTTCTTGTATCAAACGTGATTTACGTTCAGAAAGCCTTGCTTGGCTACTGCTGTAGGCAAAGAGTTGAAAGCCAAGATAAATCAAAATATTGAACACATTGCTTTGTTCATGCAATTGCCATTGCAGCAGTAGGTAATAAACAACATTGACCAACACTAGCTGTGAAATGGCTTGGCGGCGATTGAAAAACTCAGGCAACAGTGACGCCCAAATGACGAAGAGGATCGGCAGCAATGCATGGTTTGCCGTGAGTAATAAGCTCAGTACGATCAAGGGCATTGTTAGCGTGGTTATGCGGCGAAGTCGAATATTATTATGCGCAACTTTATCGGTAGCTATCAGTATAAATTGCACTAAATACAGCCCATAAAGTGTTACATTGAGCATGCCTTGCCATGTATGTAATGCGGCTTGGTTTATCCCAACCCAAGCCACTAATGCCCAAGTGAGCACTCCAGCGGTAATCAACATGTTTTCTTCTTTCGCTAATCGATTTTCTAGCACGAATGTCTACTCCTTAATCCAATTCTGCCGACCATTCTAGGGTATCACCGCCAGATGTCACTATGCCAAAAGTCATGTTGTTATCATTTTGTTTCATGACTTTTGGCACCTGTTTTTCGTCCTGTGATTTTTTAAGCTAACTCCATCGCAGTTACTTATCAGCGCAAATAACAGGAGTAAGACATGAAACACATGAACTCGGCTATGACAACACAGGTTCGCCAAGCTAATAAGACGAAAAGGACGTTATCAGCGATTTGGGGCGCAGGCTTAGCTTGCTTACTCTTGTCTGCAGGAAGTATGTCGGCAGGCTCCATGTCCAAAGGCAGCCAGACACATACCTTGACTGTGGATATCGATAATATTCAAGTACAAACCGGCGCCTTGATGGTGGAGCTTTACGCCAATGCCGAGGATTACGCCGCAGGCCACAATCCCTGCGCATCTATGATAAAGCCCGTCACTAAGACAGAGCATAGGCTGGTATTTAGCGATCTCGCCGATGGCCAATATGCGGTCAAGGTCTTTCACGATGAAAACGGTAATCACAGTTTAGATACCAATATGTTAGGTGTGCCGAGTGAAGGCTATGGTTTTAGCAATAACGTCGGCAGTTTTGGACCTGCGAGCTTTAAAGACGCCAGCATTAGTTTGCAGGCCGATACTCAAATCACTATACATATTCGCTAAGAGGGGGCTGCACCATGGATAGACGTCAATTTCTAGCAGGCTCAGCCGTCCTAATGACGACCGCTGTTTGGGCCAGTTCAGTGGATAAGTTATTGGCGCTGGATAGCGCACAAACGGTCGCACGTGAGCCTTGGGCGATTGGATTTAGTGGTGCTGAAGGCGACTATCCGCCACTCACTATGCAGGTTTCGGGTGAGTGGCCAGCGCAGTTGAGTGGGAATCTATATCGTAATGGGCCAGCGAAAATGTCTCGGGCAGGTAAGGCATATCAGCATTGGTTCGATGGCGATGGCATGGTGCAACAGTTTAGTGTGAGCAATGGGCAAATTCAGCACCAGGCCAAGTTCATCCAAACAAAGAAGTTTAAAGTCGAAGAGGCCGCTGGCGCGTTTAAGTACACGACCGCAGGCACAGTGATCCCCAATGCTTTACCCATTCGCAATAACGATGACTTGAATGTGGCTAACACCAGTTTATTGCCGCGCCACGGCGAGTTGCTCGCTTTATGGGAGGCGGGGTCACCCTATCGACTTGATGCTCAGACCTTAACCACGCTTGGCGTGAAAAGCTTTGGTGACAAATTTAAGGGCTTGCCCTTTTCTGCTCACCCGCTCGATGACGGACAAGGTGGACTATGGAATTTTGGCGTCTGGTATGTCGGTGGTGAGAAGCAATTACTTGTGTATCAAGTGGCACCCGATGACAGCGTTGCCAGAATGGAAGTGATTGAATTACCTCAAGCTAGCTATTTACATGCCTTCGCGCAGAGTGAGAATAAGCTGGTGTTTTACATTTCATCCTGCGTGTATGAAGAGGGCGAAACCTATATTGATGCCTTTAAATGGCGCCCCGAATTGCCATCGCAATTACTGGTTATCGACAAAGCCGACTTTAAAACGCGGCAGTTACACCAACTGCCTGCAGGATTTGTGTTTCACTTTGGTCAAGCCATTGAGAGGAATGACGAACTTTCTGTGCAGCTTTGTCTCTATCCCAATTCAGCGATTTTAACCCAAGGGATGAAGGGGTTACTGACGGGGAAGCGTAAAACTAAGACACCCCATGCAGAGTTAGTGACGATCACAGTACCTCTCACAGTACCGCTCACAGTAGCACTTACAGCAGCTAGCAAAGCGCAGTTTGCGGAGACCTTGTATTCCTCTGCACGTATTAACCGCAGCGGCGTGATGATGGAGTTTCCCCAGTTTTCGCAGCACATTATGGGTAAAAAACAAACTAGCGGTGAAAAAGCGTTTGCAGAGAAAACAGGCGGGGCTTCGGCGTTTGTTCCGTTATTTGGCGTTGGAGCAAGAACAGATTCAGCTGTTAACTCTGGCTCCAGCTCCAACTTTAAATATGAAGCAGAATCTGGCTCTGAATCAGGGCTAAGTAACACTTTGTATTGTATTCATAATGCAAAAGACAGCAGCAAGCACAGGGCGGATACACTTGGCGACGCGAGCTATAGCGCGTTTTATCTTGGCAAAGGCAAGATTGCCGAAGAGCCGCTCTATATCCCCGCCACTGAGCAGCACGAAGCTTATTTACTGATGACTTGGCTCGATTACCATAATGCACAGTCTGGTTTGTCTTTGTTTCGTGCCAGTGATATCAGTGCGGGCCCCATCGCTTCGGCTCAAATGAACAGAGTATTGCCACTAGGGTTCCATGGTTGCTTTATTGAAGCTTAATGTTTTGATCTATAAATAAAAAACGCAGCTTTTAGCTGCGTTCTTGTTTCAGGCGAAAGAAACGTTTAGTCATCAATTTCCGCATTGTGATAGACGTTTTGTACGTCGTCACAATCTTCAAGTGCGGCAATAAACTTTTCAAACATAACGACATCTTCACCTTCAACTTTAGTCATGTCCTGCGGTACGAAGGTGATATTGTCAAATTCAAAGTTAACCTCTGGCATCGCTTCGGTCAGCGCAGTTTTGACTTTAAAGTATTCAGTGTGCGGCGCGTAAACTGTGATTAAGCCATCTTCAAGCTCAACATCGCTTACATCAACGTCAGCCATCATCAGCAGTTCTAAAATCGCATCTTCGTCATCACCCGCAAACACGAACACGGCTTGATGATCAAACATGTGGCCAACTGTACCAGGGCCGCCGAGTTTGGCATCGTTTTTCACGAAGGCTTGACGCACTTCTGTGAAGGTACGTTTTACGTTATCGGTTAAGCAGTCAACAATGACCATGCAGTTGCCAGGACCAAAACCTTCGTAACGGGCGGTATCGTAATCTTCACCACCGCCGCCTTTGGCTTTTTCAATTGCGCGTTCAATAACATGCGCAGGCACTTGGTCTTTCTTAGCGCGTTCAATTAAGCGACGCAGTGATAAGTTTCCATCGGGCTCAACGCCGCCTTGCTTAGCGACAACGTAAATCTCTTTACCGTAGCGTGAATAAATGCGGGTTTTTTGACCGGCTGTTTTCGCCATGGATTCTTTCTTGTTTTGATATGCTCTGCCCATCTTGATCTCGTTAGCTCAAAAAAATTGCGCCGATATTAGCAGTTTTCTTGGCATAAGTGCAGTCGTCCCTATGTGATTTATTACCTAGAAGGCGACGGGGCACGCATTTCAGGGCAAAGTTGGTTTTATCAAAGAAGATCCGCTTTTAGATAGGCTAGGACTATATCGCGATAGATTAATACTAATGTCTAATGCCATACGCTCGTGAGACTGTTGATGATAGCTAACTTCTACTTTGTTTATTTAGCGAGATAAATTATCTAGCTTATTCAGAGAAATAGACTAAAACTATAAATCTTGAGCGCTATCATAGTTAGTCCTCCCTCGTCAGTTGTAATCAATAGCTGCTGTAATTGATACCAACTGAACGAAGGCTAATGATTCGACTCTTAGCATTTCCCTTTCATTTTTACCTTGCGCAGTTACGGGAAGTATATGGAAATACAGCACAAAATTTTAATTTTCATCAGTTTCATACTGGTAACTCTGGGGAGTTTATTACTTGAGGGACTGCATCTTCCAAGTATTGTGCAGGCGTTGATCTTGGGCGTTCTTGCCTGTGGCTTAGTGGTGAGAGTGTGTTTGCGCGCATCTAAGGCTAAGCTCGACACCGATGAGGCAAACATTAAGGCATTACAAGAGCAAAGCATCCCCGCCCACGACATTAGTGTGCAAACCAGCAAAATTGCTATCGGTTCGGCTGAGGTGTCGCATTTTATTGATTTATTGAATAAATCAATTGAATCAAATGGCGAGCATGCCAGTGCCATTGCGGTTGCTGCAGGGCAATTGAGCCACACTACGGCCCAACTTGGTGATAATGCCGCCGACATTTTAGGCCAAGCTCAAGAGGCTGAGCGCGTTAGCGTGCAGGGACGAAGTCAAGCTCAGAAAGGTGTTGCGGCCATTCGTTCACTGAGTACGGATATTGATACCGCCGCTGAGCAAGTGCAGGCGCTTAAATCAAGAGCCGAAGAAATCCAAAAAATTACCGAGGTGATTAACTCCGTTGCCGAGCAAACGAATCTGTTGGCGTTAAATGCGGCCATCGAAGCGGCTCGAGCGGGAGAGCAGGGTCGAGGTTTTGCGGTAGTAGCTGACGAAGTACGCAGCCTTGCGGGTAAAACCGCGGGTGCAACCCAAGATATTGGCAAAATGCTATTAGAAATCCGCAGTGAAACGGATAAAACTTCTGGGCTGATGGAGCGAGTCGTGACGCAAACCGCCGATGTGGTCGCCGCCATGGGCGAGTTAGACGCGCACTTCACTGAGATTTCGGCTTCTGTGACCCAATCGGCCCATGCCTTAGGTGATATGGAAGATTCACTCAAACAATATAACAACACTACTAACGACATTAGCCGCTCGGTGACTCAAATACGTGACTCGTTAAATTCGACGGGTAAACAGAGTCATAGCGTATCCGAGCAGGCCTTTACTTTATCCTTGACCACTGAGGGTATTTTTAAAGCGTTGTCTAAATGGGATACACAAACCTTCGATCAGCAGGTTCTGCAATTGGCGAATGTTGCCGCTAAAGCGTGCGGTGACAAGTTAGCACAAGGTTTAGCCAGTGGCAGTTTTAGCGAGGCTGATTTGTTTAATCCTAAATACCAACCTATTACCAATACTCAGCCGCAGAAATACAGCACGGCTTTCGATCGTTATACCGATCAGCATTTTCCAACAATTCAAGAGCCCATTCTGGCAAAACACAGCGAAATTATTTATGCGGGAGCCGTTGATAGGAAAGGTTATTTTCCGACCCATAATAAACGCTTTAGCCAAGCGCTGACAGGCAAAGTTGAGGTTGATATGGTGCACAATCGAACCAAACGCTTGTTTAATGATCCGACAGGGATCCGTTGCGGCGCCCATACTGAACCTGTGCTATTGCAAACTTATAAACGCGATACGGGCGAAGTGATGCACGACTTGTCGGTGCCCATTTTTGTAAACGGTAAACATTGGGGCGGATTTCGAGTGGGATTTAAAGCTAAGTAGATTACTGATAACTCAAATTTAGGTTATTTACTCTAAAAAATGCATAAAAACGCATCTTTATTTGTGTCTTATATGTGATCGATAGTAGGTAATCGATTAACATAATAGAAATAGATTGGCATCTTTTTGCCGAAGTGCTTAAATAGCCCAAGGTGTACAGTATAAGACAGTATTGTATCCAATAAAAAATCATAAAATTTGAATAAGACCTTAAGTAATTGATTTAAAATGTTTAAAATATCTTTCTGGATATTTTAAAATGTTGAGGACAGGGAGCTCTCTTGCGATGTAAATATAACGCAGTAGATGCTGCTTAATGTGAGTTAAATGTGATGCAAGCAAATCAAGCGACTGTAACTGTTTTATATTATGATGCGCCCGTAGGGTTAATTATGCACAACGCCGTATTAGGTAATTTACCAGTGAGTGAAGCTGGGCGTGTGATGATACCTGCAAGTTTCCGCAAGGGAAAATCTATCATTGCTGTACTTGAAGGTGAGTGTAAGATATTGAATTCATTAGGAGAGCGAGTGTTTGCTCAAGCTAATATAGGTTAACATTTTAAACTAATCGTCATTCTTGGGACGAATAATTCGCTTTGCTAAATTATCGTCCCGACATCTTCTGCAAAAATTCTATTCAATCCATCTATTTCTATTAATGTTAGCGTTTGTTCGCCTAATCATATTCGGTTAGTCATTCAGATATTTACTGTCCCACAAATTAACGCACTTTAATGGCAGACTTCTGCCAATAATTGGTCTGCAAGGTACTGTAAGGTTTCGGCATTAGGATGGGTGTGGGCGAAGGTTCTTAAACCATAAATTCCCATCATTAAATATTGGGCTCTTTGCTCGCTGCTGCGATTGCCTTGGAGGAGTCCTTGTAACGTTGCGGTGGCAAATTGTAGTGTGAGTGCTTGCTGCCAAGATTGTAGATACTGATTGATGATGTCTCGAATCTCAACATCTTGCTCTGCAATTTCATTTAACGCTTTTGTCAGTAAGCAAGCCTGGGCGCTATCGCAACTCAGACATTCAATAACGAGATGATCTAAGTAGGTTTTCAAATTAGTCAGCACATTCTCGCCATTGCCGAATAGATTGTTGAATTGCTCGTTTCTGTCGAGTTGATATTGCTCAATGGCCGCGATTAGTAATCCGCGTTTATTGGTGAAGGCACAGTAAATCGACCCCGGATGTAATCCCGTGGCTTGAGTAAGATCTTGCATGCTCGTTTTGGTGTAACCCTTGTGCATGAAGGCGGCCATAGCGCCGCGAAGTACCTGTTCTCGGTCGAACTCTGCATTACGCATCGAATTTAATTCACTTGTATAGAAACGCTTAGGCCAGATTCTACCTAAATTTGAACAAACATTCAAAAATGAACTTGAATGATCGTTCAAATAATAATATCTTGAATGCATATTCAAGAATGGAACTGAGAAAATGACCACACAAACCACGCCAAATTCATTGGTAAATCTGTTCGATACCTACTCACTTAATGACACTATTACCTTAAATAATCGTATCTTAATGGCACCTTTAACCCGTTGTATGGCGGATGCCGATTTAGTGCCGACCGATGATATGGTTGCCTACTATGCACGCCGCGCTGAAGCGGGTTTGATCATCACAGAGGCGACTATTATTCGTCCCGATGCTCAAGGTTACCCAAATACTCCTGGTATTTTTACTCAAGCGCAAATTGCTGGCTGGCGTAAAGTGACCGATGCGGTACATGCCAATGGCGGTAAGATTTTTGTGCAGTTATGGCATACGGGCCGTGTTGCTCATCCACACTTTTTCGGTGGTGGTGATGTGCTTGCGGCATCAGCACAGAAGATTGAAGGCAGTGTGCCAAGAATGCGCGAACTGACTTATGTCACGCCAAAACCTGCCACACTTGAGGATATTCAAGGCCTAGTGCGTGATTACGCCAAAGCGGCGGAAAATGCCATTGAAGCTGGGTTCGATGGCGTAGAAATTCACGGTGCAAATGGTTATTTAATTGATACCTTCTTACACCATGACAGCAATCGCCGCACCGATGAATACGGTGGCACTCCAGCCAATATGTCCCGCTTTGCGCTTGAAGTTGTCGATGCTGTTGTGGCTCGTATCGGCAAAGACAGAACCGGTTTACGGATTTCTCCAGGGGCTTATTTCAATATGGCGGCAGATAGTCGTGACCGCGAAGTATTCGATTACTTCTTGCCAGAGCTGGAATCCCGCGATATCGCTTTTGTGCATATTGGGATTTTCGATGACAGTATGGAATTCGACTATCTAGGCGGCAGAGCTTCAAGCTATGTGCGCGCACACTATGGCAAAACCTTAGTGGGAGTTGGAAGCTACAGCGCTGAAACCGCCAGTGAAGCGATTGCAGCGAATAAGTTTGATTTGATTGCTATCGGTCGCCCATTTATTGCCAATCCTGACTATGTCGCTCGCGTGCGTGATGGCGTTGCACTTGTTCCTTACAGCGATGAAATGCTAGCAAGTTTAGTGTAATTTCGCTTAATAGCTTTATAAAGAAAGGGTTAGCATTGGCTAACCCTTTTTGTTTATTTTATCTCGTGCCTTTTATTTAATCCGTTTTAACTAAGGATCTGAGTGCGGTGAGCTTTTGCTGAGCTATGCCGAAAATACTCTCGGGAGAATATTGCCCTTGGCTAGGTGCGGCCGTTTGCGGCAAACTTCCTGCGGTTTTACCGAGTAGTAATTCCATGGCTTGAGTCACATGGGTAATAGCCCAAATATGGAATTCCCCCTGTGCCACTGCATCGACAATATCTTTGCGCAGCATAAGGTTGGCCATGTTCGAGGCAGGAATAATCACCCCTTGCTCTGGCGTACGGCCTTTTATTTTGCAGACATCGAAGAAGCCTTCAATTTTTTCATTCACGCCGCCAATCGGCTGAGCCTCACCAAATTGGTTCATCGAACCTGTGATGGCAATATCTTGCCTAATTGCTTGCTCGCTAATAGCCGAGATAATGGCGCAGCATTCGGCCATGGATGCGCTGTCACCGTCCACTCCGCTGTATGATTGCTCAAAGGTGAGGTAAGTGGTGAGCGGGATTTGCGCCGTCTTACCTAAAACTGAGGCTAAATAAGCGGTTAAGATCAACACGCCCTTAGAATGGATCCGGCCTCCAAGTTTGACTCTGTGCTCGATATCCATCACTTCACCCTTACCAAACGCAGTGGTTGCTGTGATGCGATTGGGCATACCAAACTGATGATCTGAGGTCGAGATGACGGATAAGGCATTGATTTGCCCAACCACTTTGCCCTGAGTGCTAATCAAGGTCGTGCCGTTGGTAAAGCTTTGCATAATGTTGTCGTGCAGACGCGAGACTCTTTGCTCTTGATTTCGCAGTGCTTGCTCAACGTGCGGCACTAAAATTTGCTGACTGCCTGCCGATTTAGCGCAGTAGTTTGATTCCCGCAGTAGGTTGGCAATATTGGCTGAGTGTAGCGACAGTTTTTGTTGATCTTCGGCCTCCCGCGAGCTGTATTCGATGATGCGTGCTATAGCCGCACGGTCGCAATGTAGCATGTTGTTGTCGTGAACTATGCTCGAAATAAAGCGGGCATAGTGCGCCTCAGAAGTTGAGGTTCTGTCCATCACATCTTCAAAATCGGCGGTAACGCGGAATAACTCACTGAAGTCAGGATCATAGTGCTGTAACAGCTGATAAGTTTCGTGATCGCCAAACAGAATAATTTTCACATCTAAGGGGATAGGCTCAGGCGCCAATGAAATCGTGCCCGACAGTGACACTTCACGCTCGAGCGAACTTAAATCGAGTTTGCGTGAACGCAGGGCGCGTTTTAACCCGTCCCACACGTAAGGGCGTTCTAACACTTTTACCGCATCCATCAATAACACGCCGCCGTTAGCTTTGTGCAGACTGCCGGAGCGGATAAGTGAGAAGTCGGTGAACACTGTCCCCCTGAAGGTAGCGTTTTCCACATAACCAAATAGGCTGTGATAACTTGGGCTTTCTTCTACGACAATAGGGAATTTTTGAGTCCCTTGAGCGACCAAAACGTTAACTTGGTAGCGGCGGGGCATTTTCTTTTCAAGGGAAGCGTAGGCTAGGCCCAGTTGTTCTTCACTTTCTTCTAAAAAGATATCTAAATTGTCTAAGATATCCGCCTGCATACCGGTTAAGAAAGTCCGCGCTTCGGGCTGGTGCTTGAACTTATCTTTGAGTGGCTTAATAAAATGAATTAACACTTCTTTGGCGACTTGTTCGTCATGCTCTTGCTGCTTGTCGCTGAATTCTTCTTCCCATTCAGTGATTTGGCGAATAATACCGCGCAGTTTAACTTCTAGGCCATTGATATTACTTTCAAATTGACTACGTTCAGTCTCTGTCAATGCTTCGAATGAAGCTTCGTCATGGGGTTCTTCACCATTGAGCGCTACCATTTGATAGTCACCCTGCATGGTTAAACTGAGGCTGATGCCTTTTTGTTTTGCTTCTTCGGTTAATTCAGTGAGTGCGACTTCTTGTTTCTGTGATAATTGGCTTTTGAGCTTTTCAGTCCGGGCATAATACATTTCATTATCAAAGGCTAAAGGCATAGCTTTGACAAGTTTAAGCATCAACTTTTCGACGGCTTTTTTAAATTCAAGCCCCGTCCCTGCGCTCAGTTTCAGCACTTTAGGGCAACGGGTATCATCGAAATTAACCACATAGCACCAATCGTACAGGGTATGGTCGTTTGGCTCGTGACGGCTTAGGTAACGCAGCATCATGGTCCGTTTGCCGAGGCCGTTCTGACCTATGGCGTAGATGTTGTAACCCTTTTCTTTAATTCCCATTGCAAACTCTACCGCTTGCTGGGCGCGTTCTTGGCCGACAATATCATTGAGAGGTGTGAGTTCTGCTGTCGATTGGCAATCTGTGCTTAATTGGTCGAGTTCGCAAATGCGATATAATTGTTTACTGTTGAGCAGGGTAGCTTGGCTTGATACGACGTCAGTGGGCATAAATATCCTTGGTTTTTCAGCCTTATTATTTCCATTGTAGACAATAAGATAGCATTTTTGTCAATCAAAACCCTGTTATTGCTGATATATGTCTTTAGGGATGGTTTTCTCTCGCTAAGAAAGTGCTGAATTATCGGGGGAAGACTTAATTGATTAAGTCTAACTAATTGTTACTCAATAAACTTATCACGATACTGACACTAAAATTTTGTGCTAAAGTAGCAAATGCAATGTTAGTTGGATTTACCCGTGCAAGCAGTCTGCTGAGTGTGAGTAAGTTAGTGTGAATTTTGATGGTTTGACCTCTACCACCCTAAAAGGTGGATATGATGGAGTAAGTTTTAGATCCAACCATAGTGCCAATTGAGATGTATTGATTTGATGTTAAACGTAAAATTTTATGAGATTTTACTGCTTGGTTAGCGTTTTCCCTCTGTAGCAATATTGGGCATGTGTTTAAGGTCTTACGGTATTCTCGCCGTAGGCCGATTGAGCAGTAACGAGATCTGAGTTGGCAAGATGATGATAGATGTACCTATTACGCAGCAACAGCTGGATAACTGGTTGAGTGACTTAAATTTAGTCGCTGAGATATCAAGCAGTAAAGCAATGTTATTAGCATGGAATGCTGCGGGTGAACTTAGCTGCATGTTAAGTTCAGACTCTGCGGCTGAAAGTGAAATACAGGCAATACTTAGCCACCTAAGTGGCAACCCCCAGCCTGTGATAAGCCAGTCCGTTGTGATGCCCTCAATGCTCACACCATCAGAAATCGTTTCCAATCCCTTTGATATTATTGATAAATCTACTATTCCCCCTCTAAACAATGCTAAGTTGTCCAGCCTGAGTGAGCCAATTTCAGCATTGCCCCGATTAGGCAGTCATCAAATCACGGCTGCATTATCTGTATCACAGCTAACTGAGCAGGTACGTGAGCCTCTGTTAATTATGGATACTCGGCAGCACTCAGATTGGCACACTTGTAGCGCAATCGGCAGCGTGATTTGTTTGTCTCTCGCTTGGCCATCTGGGGCTAATTTTGGCTTTTTATGCTTCTATCATAACAAGGCTCACGGCGTAGATTCAAAAACGCTACAACTCGCTAAGCTTATCAGCGATAGCATTCAACACCAGTTAGGCGAGATATTGAGCCAACATAATGCGGCTGAAGCATTAAGCCGAGGTTCACCGAGTCGTGTCGATACGGTCGATTTACAAACTTTTATCGATAGTTTTGACGAACATATTTGGATGAAAAATGCCGCAGGCATTTACACTCTTTGCAATCGTAGTGTTGAGAATGCGTGGGAAATGCCCCGCAGTGAGATTGTTGGTAAATCCGATGTTGAACTCTTTGGTGCTGATATTGCAGAGATTTTTCTAGAGGGTGATAGGCTCGCTATCGAGTCTGGTACGCCTATCATTGTTGCTGAGTGTTTAGATGGCAGTGAAGCTAAAAATCATCTTTGGCTAGAAACGCTAAAACTCCCAACACTCAATGCCCAGGGTGAGCTAGTGGGCGTTATCGGTATGACTCGCAACATTTCCAAGCATAAAGCAGTTGAAGAACAACTGACACTGGCGACCAATGTGTTTAAAAACTCGGTTGAAGGTGTGGTTGTGACCGACCGGCATGGCAATATTACCGACGTTAACGGTGCATTTTTTGAGATCACAGGTTATGTGAGGGAAGAGTTACTCGGCCAGAATCCTCGGATTTTTAGTTCGGGTCGGCATGATAAAGATTTTTTCGATAAACTCTGGAATGCCTTGCTTACTCAAGGTAAATGGAATGGCGAAATTTGGAATCGGCGTAAAAATGGCACGATTTTTCCGCAAAATATCACCATAAGCACTATTTATGATGACGTTGGAGATGTGCGTTATTTTGTCGCTGTATTTGCCGATATTTCAGCCCAGAAAGAGAATGAAGCGCAACTCACGCACTTAGCGTATTTTGACCCGCTAACGCATTTGCCCAATCGCATGAAGTTCATGATGCAGCTTAAGCAAGAAGTACGGCATGCGAAGCGGCTGAATTTGCAATTAGCGACTGTGATGATTGATGTCGATCTGTTCAAGCATATCAACGACAGTTTTGGCCACAGTATAGGCGATGAAATGTTAGTTGAGCTCGCCAAGCGTTTACGCAGCCAAGTAGGCGATCAGGATGTGTTATCACGGATTGGTGGCGATGAGTTTGTGGCATTGATCTCAGGGATCGACAATAGTGCAGATGCCGCAGTTGCCATAAATCAATTGCGCCAAGTGTTTGAGCAACCTTTTATTGTGAGCACGGGCGACCATTTACGTTTAACGGCGAGTATGGGCGTTTCTTTGTATCCAAATGATGGAACCGATGCGGACACTTTACTGCGTAACGCCGATGCGGCCATGTATCGTGCCAAAAATGATGGCCGCAATAATTATGCTTTTTATACAGAGTCCTTAACTCAACAATCTTTTGAGCATCTTAAGCTGCAAAGTGCCCTCTATGGCGCGATTGAGCAAAATGCTTTGTACTTAATGTACCAGCCAAAACTCGATTTAGTGACTCGACAAACCGTTGGATTTGAAGCATTACTGCGTTGGCACGATCCTCAACTGGGGTTGATTTCGCCTGCGGTATTTATACCCGTGGCGGAAAAAATTGGTCTTATCCATGAAATTGGCTTATGGGTGTTAGAAACCGCCTGTCGTCAAGGCATGCGTTGGCTTGGTGAAGGCAAACATTTTGGCCGCATTGCGGTGAACGTGGCAGGACAACAGTTACAGCGCAGTTCCTTTGTGGATGATGTGAAACGTGTCTTAGCTGAAACGGGTTTGCCCGCAAAGCATTTAGAGCTTGAAGTGACCGAAAGTGTGATGATGCAGAATCCTGATCTTGCTATCCGTGACTTAAAGCGACTTGGCGATCTAGGTATCGAATTATCGGTTGATGATTTTGGCACTGGCTATTCATCGCTCAACTATTTGAAAAAACTGCCTATTCATAAATTGAAAATTGATCAGTCTTTTGTGCGAGACATTCCCTTCGATACCAACAATACCGCTATCGCTAAGGCTGTGATTGCGCTTGGACATGCGTTGAAGCTGGAAATTATCGCCGAAGGGGTTGAAACTAAAGAGCAAGCTGATTTCCTACAACAAAACCAGTGCGATCAAGCCCAAGGTTACCTTTTTAGTCGTCCGCAACTAGCTGCAGATCTCGACGCATTTTTATCGTAAAACAAGTTTGCATATAACAATAGGACTAGCGCTATGCCTCTAGTCGCTTGGGTTTGTGTCTGCTAAAATTCTAGCCATTATTTTCAGTGGTTAACCGCAATGTCTTTTAGTGCCTTATCCTTAAACTCCACGTTAGTGAATACCTTAGCGGCTCTTGGCTATGAATCGCCAACGCCTATCCAGTTAGAAGCGATCCCTGCCATCTTAGCTAAACGGGATGTGATGGCTGGCGCCCAAACGGGTACAGGCAAAACCGCTGCGTTCGCCTTGCCTATCTTGCATCATTTGATGACACTCAGCCCTTCGCAAGAGTTAACGGCTGTGAGACCCGTACGTGGATTAGTCTTAGTGCCGACACGTGAACTGGCGGTGCAGGTACAGCAGAGTTTTGTTAAGTACGCTAAAGGGACTGATATTCGTATCGGTATCGCCTACGGCGGCGTGAGTATCGATGCGCAGGTCGCTGTGTTTAATGCAGGGATTGATGTGTTAATCGCAACACCGGGTCGCTTACTTGACCACCTTAGGCAAGGTGCATTAAATCTTAAGCAATTGAGTGTGCTTGTTTTTGATGAAGCCGACCGCATGCTCGACATGGGGTTTATGGATGAAATTCAAGCCGTGCTCAAGCAAGTACCGAGTGACAGACAAACCCTGTTATTTTCTGCCACTTTAGATGCCGCTATCTTCAGCTTAAGTAAAACCTTACTGCGCGATCCCAAGTTGATTGAAGTTGCCAAGCGCAACACGACCGCTGCCGAAATTGAACAAGTGGTTTATGCCGTCGACGCCGACCGTAAAACCGAACTCGTCAGCCATCTGGTACGCAGTAAAAACTGGCATCAAGTGTTGATTTTTAGCCGCACTAAGCAAGGCGTCGATAAACTGGTTCAGCAACTCAATAAAGCTGATATTATCACTCAGGCGTTTCACGGTGACTTGTCTCAAGGCGCGCGCGAGAAAGTTTTGCAGGAATTTAAACAAGGCAAAATCCAAGTGCTAGTGGCAACGGATGTCGCCGCCAGAGGCCTAGATATCGTCGAGCTTAAATATGTGATCAACTTTGAGCTGCCTTTTATCGCTGAAGATTATATTCATCGTATTGGTCGCACAGGTCGAGCGGGTAGTGCAGGGCTTGCCATCACCCTCTTTAGTCAAGAGGACGCCCTATTATTGGAAGAAGTTGAAGTTGTGCTCGACAAGCGTCTACCACAACAATGGTTACCTGGCTTTGAACCCGACTTTAATAAGATGGATACCGAACCTAGACGTAACGGCAAAGCGGCTCAGAAGCAAAGAGCGAAGAAACGGGCTTTGGGTGGAAAGGGGAAAAGGTAGGTTTTTAGGTGCGGCGTCTGAATGGCTGAATCTAATAGAGATTAGATCAAGTGACATGATTCATTTATTGATGCCAGTTCAGTTCCCGCCGCCGCATTTGAATCGTTAGCAATCATTTGAACACCCAAACAAAAAGGGCTTAACCTTGCGGTTAAGCCCTTCTGGTAAAATTGGTGGAGGCGGCGGGACTTGAACCCGCGTCCAGAACACCTACATCCAAGGCACTACATGCTTAGTCTCTCTTTTAATTAACCCGAATAAACTCCGAAAGACAGGATTTCATCGGGCGAGTCCGGTACTATTTCGCGGTTCACCCCCGGACGGAGTTCCCTCGCTATCAAATGTAAGATGACCATCTGTATACACCGCCCATTTGAGAGACCTGTGTCAGATGGCTAGCTAGCCTAAGCTGCTAGAGCGTAGTTATCGTCGTTTGCAACTATAACTGTGCGGCTTTTTACGAGGCCAACCGCCCCTCGGCATGCTCCCAGGGTTTCGTGAATCCTGTCGAATCCAGAATCGCCCCCAAGAATTTGATTGTAACCCGTAGCACTATGATCACCTAGCATCATTTGCTTCAAGTTCAATCGTTTGTTCATTATCCGTGCGTTTTTTCTTTTTTCATCACGCGTGCTTTTTCAACTTCCCATTCACGCGCTTTAGTATCTTCGCGCTTATCGTGATCTTTCTTACCTTTACCTAGGCCAATTTCCACTTTTACCCATGCACCTTTACGCCAGTACATTGAGATAGGAATAATAGAGTAGCCTTGGCGCTCAACTAAGCCCGCTAGTTTATCTAGCTCTTTACGGCTGAGTAGCAGTTTTTTCAAACGTAGGGGATCGCAGACAACGTGTGTCGATGCCGTATTCAAGGGAATAATGGTGCAGCCATGCATAAAGGCTTCGCCATTTTTCAGAAATACGTAACAGTCGGACAAGTTGACCTTACCCATACGGATAGATTTCACTTCCCATCCCATGAGGGATAGGCCAGCTTCCATTTTCTCTTCGAAACGGTATTCGAAGGTTGCGCGCTTATTACGTGCGATAGTCGCAGGCGCGGCTTTGCTTGAATTTTTCTTTACCATAGTGGCGCCATTATACGCACGGTGAATCAATTTGGTATTGATATAAGGGTTTATTTAGTTAATTTCAAGCCTCTATCGTGTTGTTGCTGGTTTTTTGAACGTGATTAGGGTGTTAAGTATCAGCCTAAGTGCACAAGGGGTGCGTTTTTTACGTATCGTGATAAAATCCGTGCAAATTTTGATTGCTGGCCTAAGTTGTTTATTGCACGTGCGTTATTTTCGTGCGTTTGAGTTTGCTTAGGTCGCTGTGAATACGTTAGTGAAGAGTACTAAGTCCTATGCCGCAAATTTCTCGAAGTGTGTTAGTCCGTTTTAGTGCGATGCAAATGTATGACTTAGTGAATGATGTCGAGTCGTATAAGGAGTTTTTACCCGGTTGTGTGGGTGGTAAAGTCTTAGAATTTGATGGCAAGACTATGCTGGCATCTGTTGATGTGAGTAAAGCGGGGATCCGTAAGACATTTACGACTCGCAACCAAGTGGTTCCTGGTAAGAGTATTGATTTAACATTGGAAAATGGGCCCTTTAAGCATTTATTGGGGCAGTGGCGTTTTACTGAGCTGACTGAAGAGGCCTGCAAGGTAGAATTCGAGCTGAGTTTTGAGTTTTCAAGCTCGTTAGCCGATATGGCCTTTGGTAAAGTGTTTAATGATCTTATGGTATCAATGGTGACGGCATTTACGAGTCGCGCTAAGGTGATTTACAGTGACAAATGAGACAGATAAGTTTGTAGTTGATGTGGTTTATGCCTTGCCTACACAGCAAAAAGTGATTTCGGTGAATGTGAATCCTGGCACGTCAGCGATTGAGGTGGTGCGTTTAAGTAACATAGTGAGTTTTTTTCCTGAGATCGATTTAGAGACGGTTAAGCTCGGTGTGTTTAGTAATGTGGTTAAGCATGACCAAGTGATTTTACCGGGGCAAAGGGTTGAGATTTATCGTCCTTTGATTGCTGATCCTAAGGATGTGCGTCGTCGCCGAGCAGATAAAGCTAAAGATGAAGGCCGCGCGAATAAAGTGACGGGCGGACGGGCTTAAATACTGACATCATAGCTCAATAAAAAAGCGCCCTTGGGCGCTTTTTTGTATTTGATTGACTGAGAAGAGCATAAGCAAAGTTTAGGATATTACTTAATTGGTTTTTGAACTTGCGCTTCAGCTTGATTTTCTTTCACTAATGGCTTTTCATCGGCGCGCTGTGCTGGAATTTGTGGCACTAGCTCAGTTTTATTACCTGTTGGCAAGCTGCTTTGTTCTAGCGGCGTACTAAATTCTTTGCTCAGTTCATAATCGCCTTTCACTGAGGTAAGTTTATCGCCCGTAAAGTGCAGTATGAGTTCTTTATGCGTAATGCTGGCATCACGCCCACTCTTGTAGTGATACACATAGTACCAAGTATCGTCAGCAAAACTATCTCGTAATACCGGACGGCCGAGAATGTATTCGGCTTGTTCTTTGGTCATGTCAATGCGCAACTTTTCAACTTGTTGCGGTTCCATGTAGTTGCCCTGTGGAATATCGGGCTTATAAATCAACCAATCGAACACGCTACAGGCACTGAGTGAAACAGAGAGCGCCACAGCGCCCAGTAGGGTAAGACTTTGCTTTTTATTGATCATTGTATGCGCTACTTCTGAAAATCTGGCGGCCATAATACCCAAGCATTCCCCCTCATGACAAGGGCAATCGGGCTTTGCTGCCGTCATAGATCGAATTGTGTGACTTTTCGACCCAGTATGTTGGCTTTAGTTCTCAATCTTTAAGGATATTTATTCGCTGAAGTCATATGGGGCTATGAGTATGATTTTCGGCGTCAGAGCCGTACAGGTTTACTGTTGGCTGGATTGGGAAAAAGAGTAAATGTGAGCGATTTCTTCTTTAAAGCCAAGCAATTAGTTAGCAAGTCGATAGACAGTATGTGTGGCGATAAGCATAGTAATCTCGTTAAAATCAGATTAAAGTTACCGATATGTTTTTATTGTGTTCTTGTACTGTGGTTTTTTGCCGTAAGTTTGCAGTGTTCGAAATAAAATAGTGGGATAGATGCATTGGGTTCTTTAGTTTGCGTAGGTACGGGTTTACAACTGGCCGGACAGATCAGTGTGATGAGTCGTAGTTATATTGAGCACGCTGATGTCGTGTTTTCACTCTTGCCCGATGGTTTTTCGCAGCGTTGGATCCAGAAAATTAATCCCAATGTCATCAATTTACAGCCGTTTTATGCACAAAATGGTGAAGTTAAAAATCGCCGAGAAACCTACGAACAAATGGTTAATTCTATATTGGAGGCCGTAAGGGCTGGCAAAAAAACCGTTTGTGCGCTCTATGGTCATCCTGGAGTCTTTGCCTGTGTTTCCCATATGGCGATTACGCGGGCGAGGGCAGAAGGGTTTTCAGCGAAGATGGAGCCGGGGATTTCGGCTGAGGCGTGTTTATGGGCTGATCTGGGTATTGACCCCGGCAGCTCTGGGCATCAAAGTTTTGAAGCTAGCCAGTTTATGTTTTTTAATCATGTGCCCGATCCGACAACCCATTTATTGTTATGGCAAATTGCGATTGCTGGTGAACATACCTTAACTCAGTTCCATACTACGAGTGACAGGCTGCAGATTTTGGTTGAACAACTGAATCAATGGTATCCGCGAGATCATCAAGTGGTGATCTACGAAGCTGCTAATCTGCCAGTTCAAGCCCCTAGAATTGAGTATTTGCCGTTGAGTAAGCTGCCCGAGGCAAACTTGTCTCCGATCAGTACTTTACTGATCCCGCCAGCAAAAAAACTCGAATACAACTATGCTATTTTAACTAAATTAGGCATTAGACCTGAAGATTTAGGCTAATTGTGAGTGCTGTACTTCTGAGCTGAATTCGGGAGTCATCATATAAATAAGGAAAGGTATGTCTGCATTATCGGATTTTTTTACCCAGTTAGGTCAAGATGCACAACTGATGGAAGCGTATCAACAGGACCCGGAGGCCGTAATGCGCGCCCATGGGTTAACTGATGAAGAAATTAGCGCTGTAATGACAGGGGATATGACAAAACTAAAAGTTTTGAGTGGCGACCAAAATTATCAAACATTTGTTTTAGTCAATCATGGTAATAATTAACTAATCTTGAAACGGTTACGTTGTGCCCTATTAGCCATCTTCGCCTTGTGTTCGACAGCTTTGATGGCTAACTCTCTCGATTTTGATCAGGCACTCAATGAGCTTGATGTATTACTGCAATCTGATCTTAGTGCTGCGCAGAAAAAGCTTGCCGAATATGAGAAAGAATTCAGTCGTTTAACTACAATACAACAAGGACGACTGAGGATAGATAGAGCGATAGGTTATTTTTTCATCGGTGAATATACTAAAGCGTTAGATGATCTACACCAAGCCGAAACCTTAGTGCCAAATACTGATTTATTGGCGTCAGTTTATAGTTACAAAGCCACGGTATATATAGGGATACGTGACTATGACAAAGCCTTGGCTGCAGTTGCTCAAGCATTAGCCTTAGTGGTGAATATTGATGATGTCACGATTAAACGGCACTCATATCTAAGAATTGCCAATATTTATTCCGAAATGGACGCTTATAGCGATATGGGCCTTTATGCCAATAAGGTGTTACAACTCGCAAAGGAAACCGATGTCCGCGATATTTGCCATGCCAAATTGCTGCGCGCTATTTATTTACTCGGCGTGAAAAATCCCGACGCCTTCGATGCCTTCGAAGATAGCCGTCAATACTGTGATGCGAAGCAATTCCCCCTTCTGGCGACTATGTCGATGAAAGGCAAAGCTATGGTTTTGCAGGATCGGGGCGACTTTTTAGGCGCGAGAGTGATTCTGCTATTAGCCTTAAAAGGGTATGAAGCTTTTCAATTTCAGTTAGAAATTAGCCATGTGCATGCACTACTTGCCGAGAATTACTTTGCCATGGGTGAGCAGGTTCAAGCGAAAAGTCACGCCGTTAAAGTGCTTTCATTCCCCGATGATAATAGCTACATCGAATATAAGCATATTGCATATAAGGTATTTGCCGAACTGATGGCGGCGGATAAACAATTTGAGCAAGCCTATGAATACACAAGAAAAGAACAATATTATAATCAATTGATTTTTGACCAATCTAGAATGAAAACCCTCGCTTATCAGGCGGCTAAGTTTAATGCTGATGAACAGTCGCGTGAAATCAATTTACTCAATAAAGAGCGTGAACTTTACATCGCTCAGCAAATGGTAAAAGAGCGGGAATACACCAATATGCTGATGTTTATCACTATTCTAGTCGGTGGGCTGTTCTTCCTTGGGATTTTGTTAGCCGTAGGTCAGATGCAGAAACGTAAGTTTATGCGTATGGCGAGAATGGATGCCTTAACAGGCATATTGAATCGTGGTGCAGGGCAAGAGTTGGGAGAAAACCTTTTTGTGCAAGCCACGGCGCGTAGCGGGGATTTCTGTGTCATTTTATTCGATTTAGATTTCTTCAAACGCATCAACGATTCTTTTGGTCATGGAACTGGCGATTGGGCGCTTAAAAAGGTGGTTGACTCCCTTAAATCCCATATCCGAAATGGTGATGTTTTTGCTCGTATCGGCGGTGAGGAGTTTGCAATTTTATTACCCTATGCCGATGAAGAGAAAGGCATGGAAGTGGCGGAGCAATGTCGAGCTCGTATCGAGGCCATTGATACCCAACATTCAGGGCATAAGTTCGTCATAACGGCGAGTTTTGGCGTGAGCGGTTTAATGGCTGATGATCTGAGTTTGGATCCATTATTTCACCGAGCCGACATGGCGCTCTATGCCGCTAAGGCCAATGGCCGCAACACCGTAGTACGCTATTCTGACATATTAAAATGTGACAAGCAGGCAACTGATTTACGGCGTCATATCGCATCGCCCTCTGTGTAATGCAAGTCGAGTGAGCATTTAGTCTCATCCAGAGTTGGCAAGCCCTTACTGGTTTTATCCTTCCTTAGTTTATTGCTCGTTTTTTATTTTGCAGCCACTCACTAAAATGCAATAACAGTCTAAGGTGTCTCTAAGCGCTCTTTTACTCTGCTTTGTTGCTCCAGTTGATTTCCCCCACGCTTAAGTGTTTTCCGTATCAAAAATTTCTTATTTTTAATGAATTGCCTTGACCTTGTTAATAAATAAATGGGATATCATAGCTGATAATTGCCTAGCTATTGCTGGGTCCTTACATAGAACAATGCGCATTCCTTTTTCCGTTGGAGCCTTCATGGAACAGTCGAGTTTACTCACGTCGGTGCTGCTATTTTTATTGGCGGCGGTTATTTTTGTTCCCTTGGGTAAACGTTTTGGCGCGGGCCCTATTCTTTCCTATTTGGCCGCAGGGATTATTTTAGGCCCAGGTGGTATGGCGTTGGTTTCTGATCCTGCAGCCGTGTTGCATTTTGCCGAGTTAGGTGTGGTACTTATGCTGTTTGTACTTGGACTCGAATTGAATCCAAGTAAATTATGGGAACTTCGCAGTGCAATCTTTGGTTTAGGCAGTGGTCAGCTGTTGTTGTCATGGGCTGCGATTGGAGGTTTGGCTTGGGGCTTTGGCTTGTCTATTGAGGCGGCTTTAGTGGTTGGCGCCGCGCTATCTTTATCATCGACAGCCTTTGCCGTGCAGTTAATGAGTGAGCATAGGTTGCTTACAACCCCACTTGGACGTGATGCTTTTGGGGTCTTGTTAATGCAAGATCTTGCGGTTATCCCTATGTTGCTGCTGACAGCATATTTGGCGCCCAATTCTGCTCAGATTGAACATCATGCGGTGCCTTGGTACTGGACGTGTCTTGCGCTCGTTGGTTTTGTGTTAGTGGGGAAATATTTACTGCCTAAATTCCTTAAACTAGTGGCAAGCAGTGGGGTGCGTGAAGTGCTGACCGCTTTTGCATTATTGCTGGTCATGGGTAGCGCTGAGTTAATGGAGTGGTTGGGGCTTTCCGCGGGTATGGGGGCATTTTTGGCGGGTATTATGCTCGCTAACTCAAGTTATCGGCACCAGCTCGAAACTGACATAGAACCTTTTAAAGGCTTATTGCTTGGGCTGTTTTTCATGGCTGTCGGTATGAGTATGGATTTGAAATTATTGATATCTGATCCGTTACTTATTCTGGGTATTTTAATGGCTATGTTGCTGATTAAAACCTTTGTGCTTATGGTGTTGGGTCGCATTCGGCACCACAAATGGCGACCGAGTATTGCATTGGGGTTGATCCTTGCAGAAGGCGGTGAATTTGCCTTTGTGCTTTTATCTCAGGCGCAGCTATCTGGTATTGTCGGCGATAAAATTGCGCAAGTCCTTGTGCTTGCTATTGGTTTGTCTATGGCAGTAACGCCTCTATTGTTTACTTTGTTCCGAGCAACTAAAGCCAAAGTGGTGGATACTCGTCTGCCAGATACGATTAATGTCACCGAATCTGAAGTGGTGATTGCTGGATTTGGTCGAGTAGGCCAGATCACGGGTCGTATTTTGGCCTCATCAGGTATCCCTTTTGTCGCATTGGATAAGGATGCGAGTCATGTGGATGTTATTCGTAAATACGGTGGTGAAGTGTATTTTGGTGATGCCAGACGCTTAGACATGTTGATGTCGGCTGGGATTGCTCGGTCTAGATTATTATTGCTTGCCGTGGACAGTGTTGAGGATTCCATTGAAATTGCTCAGCAAGTGAAAACACATTTTCCCCATATCAACATAGTCGCGCGGGCGAGGGACCGTAACCATGCTTATCGTTTGATGAGCCTTGGGGTGACGGATGTGTTTCGTGAGACCTTTGGTTCGGCGCTATCGGCCAGTGAGAAGATTCTCCAAGGTCTAGGTTTATCGCAGGTACAAGCCAATGAGCGGGTAAAAATCTTTGCTGAACATGATAAGAAACTGGTGATTGCTAGCGCAGCCCATCAAAATGATTTAGCGACGTTAATCAATCTATCGAATAAGGGTAAGGCAGAGTTGGAATCCCTTATGCGTGGCGATAGGGAGAATGTGAGCTAATGTTGTCACTCTGATTTGGATATAAAAAAGAGAGCATAAATGCTCTCTTTTTTATTGGTTTACAACATCAAATTTAACGCTGATGTTTAGGTGTTAAAAGCTATAGCTGTATTGCAGTTTGACGTTGCGTTCTTCACCCGGCATTCCTCCGAGGAACATGGCTTTACTGTAATAGTCTTTATTGAAAAGGTTATTGATGTTCAGCTGGATTTTCCAAGAATCCGCGTTGTAGCTCACCGCCGAGTCAACGACGGTATAGCTAGGCACATAACCGTCTGGAATACCAAATGAGCTTGAGTGCGTACTGCGATCATCGACAAATTTTGCACCAAGGCTCAGCTCGATTGGGTTTGATAATCTAAACCAATCCGCGCCATAGGTAACCCAAGCACTGGCGGTGACATAAGGCACACCTTTTTGACGGCTGTCGTAATTTGCGACGTCATTCGGGTTTTGCTTATCCCTTGCATCTTGGTACATGCCATTAAGGTTAACGCGCCATTGATCATTCAGGTGGGCATTGAGATCGAGTTCGACCCCCTGAGTATCTTCGCTGCCATCGTAAAAATATACGGGAATATTAGGGGTTAATATGCCATTGGTATAATCAGGGTTGTTATAGGCGACATTAGTACGCGAGCTTTTAAAGAATACCAGTGAGCCAAGCAATTGATCCTCAAATGCTTTAAAGCGCATACCTAGATCATTGCTAATTGATTCTGAATCATCTCGGTCGGTAGCATTATCTTTTACTGCATCAAGTACACTGTAAGCGGTGCGCCCTTTAGAATGGTTGATGAAAAATGATAAATCCTCAATCGGCATGTAGGTTAACCCTAGGTTATAGGTCATACCGTTATCTGTGGTATCGGCTTCTGGTGTCGCTTGGGATTGGCTAGTGCTATAGCGTGGATCAACACCAAAGTGCTCATAGGCTTGTTTAATCTCATTAAAGGCAACACCAATACGTGTGGTAAAGCCGTATGGCAGATAACTGACATGTTGTAAGCCTACGCCCCAAGCGCTGACTTTTTTGTCATAGTTAGCGGTTTTGAGTGGGTCATAGTCCTCGAATTTACCTGTGCCCCAATTAGGATTGCGGATGTCGTATATATAAGGCAGAGATCCTTGGTAAATGATTTTGCCATCTTTGTTTTTAAAGATTTGATCCGCATCGTAGATTGAATATTGCTGGAAACGAATATTACGGTCTTCATAGTTGGCATTGACCAATAATTCATTGTCTATATTGCCAATTTGGAAATCATAACGTAGATCGGCAAAGTACTGCCACGAAGTCTCGTCGGCATCCACTTTACGGTATTCCTGACGTCTTGCAGCAAAAGGATAAAGTTCGCCGTTTTCAACTAATGGCGCGCGGGGATCTGCGTTGATCGGGTTTTTGCCTTGTTTCCAGTAGACGTAGTTATAAGCACCTGTTTGGCGGGCGAAGCCTGAAGTGTAGTCGCGATACTGTAATTGCTGATTAAGAAACAGACTATCGTTGAAGTAAATATTGTGGGTTAGTTTAAATCTTAACTCTTCGCCTTCATTGTCCTTCGCCATGGGTGAAATCAGCCCTGCATCACCAAACGAATAGGGCCTTAAGCCGTCAGCACCCGACAACGAGGCCGCTAACTGCTGACGCTGTGCATCGGTCAGTTGTAGACCTTTACCACTTGGATCGTTGATCAAATCCTGCCAAGTGACCTCTCCCGCGCTCTTACCGCCGACTGAATCGGCATTGTAAATTCGAATCGGGTGGCCAATAGAGTCAACGGCAATAGCATCTTTGATGTAAGCACCTGAAAGCATTACATCTTGGCTATCACTTAATACCCATTTTAAGGCGCCATAGATTTCGTCTCTGTCTGTACCTATATCGCGATACCCATCACTGCGGCCGGATTTGGCCACTAAACGGTAGGCGACATCATCGCTCAGACCGCCCGTGCTATCCAGAGCAAAGGAGTAGGTATCCCATTGTCCAACTTCGGCGGTAAATTTGTTTTTTGACTCGAATTGCGGTTTTTTCTCAATTAAATTGATGACGCCACCAGCACTCCCCATGCCATAGAGTCCAGTCGCTGGGCCTTTTAATACTTCTACGGATTCAACGTTGGTTAAAGAGCGCGTGGGGTTGAAAGTGTTACCAAGGCCAGCACCGCCATACATACCGTCATAGGTGTAATTTGCGCCTAAACCACGGATGACTATGTTGTCACCGATGCCATAGTTATTACCCGCTTGAGTCACACCACTGATGTTACGGATCAAGTCTTGCAGATTATCTGTACCTTGGGTTTCGATCAGTTCTTGGTCAACAATTACAACTGCAGCGGGTGTTTCCATGAGAGACATGTCGGATTTAGTCGCTAGCCCTGAATTTTTCACCACTGAGTTTTGTCTGCCATAAACCGTGATGCGCTCAACGTTGGCTTCAGTATTTGCTGATACCGAGTTAGCTTCGGCGGATGCAGCTTGCGATAAAACGGAAAGGCAGGCGAGTGCAGTTAGTGACAAACGAAATGATTTCATTAATGGTTCCCCCAAATAAATAGGTCGCGAATAGTAATGATTTGCATTTAAGTTGGCAACATATGTTTCAGATGTCGTGGTTGAAATGTGCAGTGCTGCGAATAAGTGTTACGAAAAGGCATGTATTTGAGGAAGTAAGGTATGGGTTCTCGCAGGAGAAAAGCTTCATAAAAAGTCGCGTCTAAGCTTCATCCCGCTGTAATGTCAAATTTGTTTCATTTTTTTTATAAAAAAGTGATTTATTTTTTGAGTTAACCATCACATCCCACCTTGTTGATCGGGAAACGCAACCTGGTACTTAGTTTGAATCGCACACGACACTTGTTTCGTTTACGTAAACGTCAAAATAAAACGGTCGTTTTAATTTGCAGCAATAGCAACAGTCTTTATCATTATGATTCATATGAATTTATCTGACTTACCTCTAGGTTAGTTCAAAACATTGAGCATTTTCTACTTAGGTCTAATATAGTAAAAATGATGTAATAATAAATTTACTCTTAGTTATTTAATTACGTAATTAATTACTTTGCGTATTGATTGGTAAAGTTGTCTGACAAGTTTCATTTAACTGCAATTGTCATATGTGATTAAAATGTTTAATTGCATATTTATCAGTTATTTGTAGTTAATTTTCTTGCTTGGTCAGACCAATTTTAGCATGGTTTTTACTTAGGTTAATGCATGTTTTTGTCAATCTTGGACTGTTGCAAATACAAACGTTTGTCGGTAAGTTTTAGTTCGAAACAAACATTTGATGGTTTTTTGGTGAGTTTATAAGCTGTGGTGATTGGGGATGCTACTGCTTTATATGTCAGCGTTAAGCCTGTGATAGTGGAGCCTCTTGGGAGGGCATCAAGATGACGGAACACACTTTGAGTGAACAGCAATTGAATTCGACACTGGGTAAAGCTACAGCAAACGCCACGCTTAATATTGTGGGTCGTGACATTCCAGGCCAAGAAGTCATCTTTACCGAAGGGGCTGTCGCCTTACTCGAATCCCTTTGTCGTGAATTTGCCGACGAAGTACCCGCCTTACTCGCTAAACGTAAAGATAAACAAGCACGTATTGATAAAGGAGCATTACCTGACTTTCTGCCTGAAACCCGCGCTATCCGTGATGGTGCATGGCAGATTCGCGGTATTCCCGATGACTTGCTTGATCGCCGCGTGGAAATCACCGGTCCCGTTGAACGTAAAATGGTGATTAACGCACTCAACGCCAACGCCAAAGTGTTTATGGCCGACTTTGAAGATTCCTTAGCACCGAGCTGGGAAAAAGTCGTCGAAGGTCAAATCAATCTACGTGATGCCGTGCGTGGTGATATTGAGTACACAGCACCGGACACGGGTAAGCACTATAAATTAGGGCCAAATCCTGCAGTGCTTATCTGCCGCGTTCGTGGTCTGCACCTTAAAGAAAAACACGTGCAGTTTAATGGCAAAGCGATTCCTGGCTCACTGTTTGATTTCGCACTGTATTTCTACCACAACTATCGCCAACTTTTGGCCAAGGGCAGTGGTCCATATTTTTATATTCCTAAGTTAGAAAGTCATATTGAAGCGCGCTGGTGGGCAAAAGTGTTTGCTTTTGTTGAGGACAGATTCTGTCTGCAAGCGGGCACGATTAAATGTACTTGCTTGATTGAGACTTTGCCTGCCGTGTTCGAAATGGACGAAATTCTCTATGAACTACGTTCCAATATCGTCGCACTGAACTGTGGTCGTTGGGATTACATCTTCAGTTATATCAAAACATTAAAACGTCATAGCGACCGAGTCTTACCGGATCGCCAAGCCGTCACTATGGATACGCCTTTCTTAAGCGCTTATTCAAGACTCTTGATTAAGACCTGCCACAAACGCGGTGCCTTAGCGATGGGCGGCATGGCAGCCTTTATTCCTGCTAAAGATCCTGCTCAGAACGAAGCCGTATTGCAGCGGGTGCGTAAGGATAAAGAACTAGAAGCGCGTAACGGCCACGATGGCACTTGGGTCGCGCACCCTGGCCTTGCCGACACCGCTATGGGGATTTTCAACGAATACATAGGCCAAGATCACTGTAATCAATTGCATATTACCCGTGATGTCGACGCGCCAATCCTGGCTAGCGAACTGCTTAAAACCTGCGATGGTGAGCGCACTGAACAAGGGATGCGTCTGAACATTCGTATCGCCCTGCAGTATTTAGAGGCGTGGATCAGCGGCAATGGTTGTGTACCTATTTACGGCTTAATGGAAGATGCGGCTACGGCTGAGATCTCTAGAGCCTCAATTTGGCAATGGATCCAACACGGTAAGTCGCTGTCAAACGGAAAATTAGTGACCAAACAACTCTTTAAAGACATGTTGGTTGAAGAGCTGTCGAACGTGAAAAAAGAAGTGGGTAGCGACAGATTCACCCATGGCAAATTCACCCAAGCGGCGGTATTGCTCGAAGACATTACCACCTCCGACGAGCTGGTCGATTTCTTAACCTTACCCGGTTACGAAATGCTGACAGCTTAGAATGAACCCATTTGCTTAAACCGTTTTATATCAATCAGATTTAGCTGTGGCGGGGCTACCGCCAACCAAATAATTTAGCAGAGTGAAACTGGGGGGCAGTTTCATGATAGCTACAACATCAAAGAGAAAGGAGCGACACTATGACTAAGGCAACGACTCAGACTTCACGTCAAGAACAGATTGATGCAATCAAGCGAGATTGGGCAGAAAACCCACGTTGGAAACACGTGCGTCGTCCTTATACCGCAGAAGAAGTGGTTGCGCTTCGCGGTTCAATCGTGCCTGAGAATACTATCGCTAAGCGCGGTGCTGCTAAGTTATGGGAATTGGTTAACGGTGGCGCTAAAAAAGGCTATGTGAATTCATTGGGTGCGTTAACGGGTGGTCAAGCGGTACAACAGGCGAAAGCGGGTATCGAAGCGATTTACCTTTCAGGTTGGCAAGTGGCAGCCGATGCTAACTTAGCCGGCACTATGTACCCAGATCAATCTTTATACCCAGCCAACTCAGTGCCAGCTGTGGTGTCACGCATCAATAATTCATTCCGTCGTGCTGACCAAATTCAGTGGGGCAATGGCGTTAATCCAGAAGATGAAAAATTTGTTGATTACTTTCTGCCAATTATTGCTGACGCAGAAGCGGGTTTTGGCGGCGTATTAAATGCCTTCGAACTGATGAAGTCGATGATCGACGCGGGCGCTGCCGGCGTTCACTTTGAAGATCAGTTAGCTTCAGTGAAAAAATGTGGTCACATGGGCGGCAAAGTATTAGTGCCAACCCAAGAAGCGGTTCAAAAGTTGGTTGCTGCACGTTTAGCGGCGGACGTGAGCGGTGTCGATACACTGGTTATCGCCCGTACCGATGCTAACGCGGCCGATTTGTTAACTTCAGATTGCGACCCATACGATCGTGATTTCGTGACTGGAGAGCGCACCAATGAAGGTTTCTACCGTGTGAAAGCCGGTCTTGACCAAGCGATTTCTCGTGGTCTTGCTTATGCCCCTTATGCAGATTTGATTTGGTGTGAAACCGCTAAACCGGATCTTGAAGAAGCGCGTATTTTTGCTGAGGCGATTCATGCTCAGTACCCAGATCAACTGCTTGCTTATAACTGTTCGCCTTCGTTCAACTGGAAGAAAAATCTGGACGACGCCACTATCGCGCGCTTCCAACAAGCATTATCAGACATGGGCTACAAGTACCAGTTCATCACTTTAGCCGGTATCCACAACATGTGGTACAACATGTTCGACCTCGCTTACGACTATGCTCGTGGCGAAGGCATGAAGCATTATGTTGAGAAAGTTCAAGAAGTTGAGTTTGCTGCTGCGAAGAAAGGTTACACCTTCGTCGCGCATCAACAGGAAGTGGGCACAGGTTATTTCGACCAAGTGACTACGGTTATTCAAGGTGGCCATTCATCAGTGACCGCACTGACAGGTTCCACCGAAGAAGAGCAGTTTTAAGCAGTAAGCGCTTAGGATGATCCATTGTGATTGTGGATCACTCCTTAGCACGCCTTATGCTGATGTATCTGGTGAGGCGTGGTTAAAAACTCGAAATAGAGGGCAAGGCGGACTGTGATGAGTTACTGAGCTTGCAGCTTAAATCTCGAGTCGAGTGTGAAAGAGTGTTACCTGTAAACCTGTGTTTAGCTGCTTTGCAGCTGTTGTCCCCGTGCAGTTCGCCTACATGTGCTGTGCGGGTTTTTAAGTCAAACCTCGTGACTTAACTTCCTACCCAGTAAGTTTTTGCTTGCCTTAGCTTGGCGACTCTATGAGTCGCTATTTTTTTGCTTATTGGTTCATTATTGCGCTGATTAATATGGTGCAACTCTGATGCGACTTGGTGCAATAATCGGATTATTTTACAGCAGCTTATTGCTATCTCATTGTTATTTAATGGCTATCAATAGTGGCCTGGAAAATGCTCTGAATATTACGGGAAGTTACAGTGCATTAAAGCTGATTATTGGCATTCACATTGAGGTCACCGCCATGAAATATTACAGTCGCCGTTTAGTTAAACCTGAACATTTAAATCCAGCAAATACCTTGTTTGGCGGTCAGTTGCTCAGTTGGATAGACGAGGAGGCTGCTATTTTTGCTGCCTGCCAGATGAAGAGTACCAGTCATGTGACTAAGCTGATTTCTGAAATCAACTTTATGACGCCAGCGCATCAAGGAGATGTGATTGAGTTTGGTCTGGAGCTCGTGAGTCTCGGCCACAGCTCGATTACTGTCAGCTGTCAAGTACGCAATAAGATGACGCAGGCGCCAGTGGTGAGTATAGATAAGATGGTGTTTGTGCATGTGAATGCCCAAGGATTGCCTGTGCCCCATGGTATTCGGGCGAATGCGGCTTAAGGGGCGTGGCGCTTAAAATGCGTGATGCTTAAATGTATAAGATGCTTAAAATGAGCAGTGACGCCTAGGCGTCACTGTCATTAGTCTTTGGTTAAATCTTCTTTTACCGATTTGACCGCATCCCGTGAAGCATGACCTATGGCTTTTGTCGTGTCTCGAGTCGCGTGGCCTATCTCAGTGGTGACTTCTTTAGTCGTTGTGCCGATGGCACGGCCTGCGTCCTTTAAATCCGCACAGGCGGATGTAGCGAGTAATAAAGGAATAATAATGAGCGTCGCTTTATTCATTGTGATGCCAATCCTCAATTTAAGTTCGTAACTCAATTTACTGGGCCTTGCCATTTTTACTGTGCTAAATGACATTCGGGACAATATAACAGATCTTGAGCTGAATCACGCTATGGCGATATTATCTGCCGAGTCGCTGTTGCAATGCTTCTGGGCGAGTGTCAACCGAGTGAGTGAAACTAAGAGCATTAAATGACGTCGTGGGTTGAGTTATCGAACTCGACAAATAAAAACGCCAGTGGCGTTTTGCGCACTGGCGTCTAAGGTCGCTAAATAATACTGCAAAGATTATTCGAGTTTGGCTAAGCGTTGTTGATAGTCTTCAATCAGGTGCTGCATGATTTCTTCAGGCGCCGCATCGTCACAGCAATCGTCTAAAAAGATTTTAAAGGTGACTAAGGCATGGCCGTCATTTTTGAGTCTGTCACTCTGCATTGAGAAGTAAGCATCTTCATTTTCGGCTTTACGAACCACAAACTTATTTGTTTCGAAGGTTTTTTCCCCAGAAAGCTCGTGCCATTTAGTGATGCGATTTAACGCGATCTCACAGGACTGGTTCATTTCAATATGATTTAACCAAGTAACGGGATGTTCAGGATCTTTGTAATGTGGACATCTAACTGTGTAGTTATATACATGGGTGATTGCAGTCATAGCGTACCTACCTGTTCGAGGATATTGTTGCCATCATAGGCATCGTTTTTGAATTCGGTCAATCATTAATTAAGTCTATATAGCCTTGATGTTTTTTGACGGAGAAGGATAGTTACTGCATGAAAATTAACCATTTACTTAATCTGTCATGTCTCTATTTAGCATGAGTTTTATGCCAATAACTTTGTGCTAGATCTCAGTTTTGGGTGAAGTTTCGCTTTTGCTGAATTACTGATTAATAAAGCAACAACTTGGTCGTCAGTAAGTCTTATTGATAAAAAGAGCGAACAGCGGAGTAAATAGGTTAATTAGGCTTTGGTGGGCGCAATACGATTAAGTGGCAGCATAAGTTGTTGCAGAGGAAACGCAGAAGGCAGAATGGACAGAGGCCCATTCGTTAGAACGGGCCTCTCAGCTGGCTTCATCTTTTGCAGGGAAAAAGCGAACTGGGGCCATCTTATCGGATCTGTAACAGTCTGTAACCCACAGAGATCACGTTTTTTATATCATTTTGCTATGAATATTTTAGGTTCAGATCCTTTCTTCTTGAATATGCTGATTTGTGAGTGTTTTGTCTGTGCAAAGGTGCATAGACACTGAGTTTTATGTTGGTTTTTGTTACTCAATTTTTAAGATAGCAACTTACCTCACCATCTTGTTGATACAGGTGTAAAAAAGGCCCCAATAGTGCAGCAATAATCTGTGCACTATTGGAGCCTAAAACGAATTCATTGGAGGATGAAGTCGTGTTTACGCACTAGCAGGACAATCAGTCGTTATCCAGCAAGTTAGCGCACGATTGCAGTGCGATAACTTGCGATTGGTAAGGTATGGCGATTACTGCGCACAATTACAGCGCATTAGTGAAGATCTGACAGATCTCCGCATGGGTCGCTTGTTTTGGATTGGTGAATCCACAGGCATCTTTTAACGCGTTATCCGCAAGTGTTGGAATATCTTCCGCTTTCACGCCTAATAAGGTCAGATTTTCAGGGATCTTAACCGCAACAGACAGCTTTTTGATTGCCGCTATCGCCGCACTGGCACCTTGTTCATCTGTCATCGCAGACACATCCACGCCCATAGCCTTGGCAATGTCTTTTAAGCGAGCAGGGACGACCTGGGCGTTGTATTCCTGCACATGTGGCAGCAGCAGAGCGTTACACACGCCGTGGGGCAGATCGTAGAAACCGCCTAATTGGTGCGCCATCGCATGCACATAACCTAAGCTGGCATTGTTAAACGCCATACCCGCTAAGAACTGGGCGTAGGCCATTTGTTCACGAGCGTTGATGTCTTGACCGTTTTCAACTGCGTTGACTAAGTTAGCTTGAATCAATTCCATGGCCTTGATCGCACAGGCGTCGGTGATCGGGTTAGCTGCAATAGACACATAGGCTTCAACCGCGTGAGTCAGTGCATCCATACCGGTTGCGGCCGTGAGGCTCGCAGGCTTTTTCAGCATTAACTCAGGGTCGTTGACCGACAGCAAAGGCGTGGTGTGTTTATCGACAATCGCCATTTTAATGTGGCGGGCTTCGTCGGTAATGATACAGAAGCGCGTCATTTCACTGGCAGTACCTGCCGTCGTATTAATGGCAACTAACGGCAACTGTGGTTTCGCGGATTGATCTAACCCTTCGTAGTCTTTGATGCTGCCACCATTGGTGGCAACAAGGGCGATACCCTTGGCGCAATCATGGGGTGAGCCGCCGCCGAGTGAAATCACAAAGTCACACTTGTTGGCTTTTAACAGGGCTAAACCCGCTTCGACGTTCGTCACTGTTGGGTTAGGTTGTACGCCATCATAGATGGTGGAGGTAATGCCATTTTGACCGAGTTTTTCGGCCACTTCACCCACTAAGCCAATCTTGACTAAGGGTTTATCTGTCACTATGAGTGCGTGTTTAAAGCCTAAGGTTTTGATGTCACCGATAGCATCATCCACTGCGCCTTGGCCTAATACGTTGACAGAAGGAATAAAAAATTTAGCAGCCATAAAATCCACCTATTTGCTTGTAAAGATTAAGTTGTGTTCTTTTCTGGTGATCAAGCTACCAATTTGGAGGTAGTGAAAGTGTGAGCTTGATCGAGTTCGGCGCTTATCTGAGGGTAATTTCCCACTAAAGTTGGAACTGGGTAACTAAATTTCGGACTTTTATGACGGGTATTAGTGTTGGCGTACGATATGGTTTTTTTAGCGTTGTTAGCGCCCCTGGTGATGCATCATTCCTGTGCATTTTTCGTTTACTTTTTATCCCACTTTTTATCCAGAGTTTGACGGCTCAATTGTTAAATCTAACAGAGGTTAAACCTCATAAACACTCTCATTTGTAGCATTAACTCCAATTAATTAGTTTGATATCTAATATTAATTCATGCGTGCTGCAGTGGTTGTGGTAGGGCCGCAAGTCAAAGAAATCTATACATTTATCTTGTTTTTATACATTAATTCTTTTTTGCATAACTAAATTGTGAGCTTTGTCACTGTGGCATTTTAGGTTGATAGTTACATCACTAATCATTACTATGATTGTTAATTGAACGTTCAATTAACGTCGTTCAGAGTATTGAGAGAGTGGTTATTCCTTGAGTATGTATGCCTAAAGCCGCAATGAAATTGATACGCAGACAGCAGCTTATCGATGCGACATTAGCATCGGTTGCCTTGCATGGATTGCAGCACACGACCATCAACAGCATTAGTCAGTTGGCGGGGATGTCGTCGGGGATCATCAGTCATTATTTCAGTGGTAAGCAGGGCTTGATCCAAGCGACGCTGCGCCACTTGCTCGAGCAGTTAAAGCAAGCGTTGCTCAATCGAATCCAAGGACAAGTGTTGGCGCCAACAGAGCGCTTAATGATGATAGTTGAAGCGAATTTTACCGAGTTACAACGCTCGCGAAATGTCACTCACACTTGGCTGAGTTTTTGGGCACAGGCCGTCCACGATCCCCAGTTAGCCCGTTTGCAGAATATCAATAGTCGCCGCTTATACAGCAACTTACATTTTTCCTTTCGGCACGTGTTGCCCAAAGAGTTTGCCCTGATGGCTGCTGAGCAAACGGCGGCGATGATCGATGGATTCTGGTTACGCAGCGCCTTAAGTGAAACCCCTGAGCAGGATTTTGTTCAGGCCGAAAAATTATGCAAAACCTTTATCCACAATGTGATAAAGCAGCATGGAGTCAAAACATGTCAGTAGAAGTACAGTACAACTTTATTGCGGGTCAGTTGCTCGCAAACGATAGCGGCGAAACCTTCGACGTCGTCAATCCCGCCACGGGGCAATTGGCGTATCGAGTGCAAGTGGCCGATGAAAAAATTCAGCAAGCGGCCATCGAAAGCGCCAAAAAAGGCTTTGCGATTTGGTCTGCCATGAGTGCCACCGAACGCAGCCGTATTCTGTTAAACGCGGTCGCATTATTGCGGGCTCGTAATGATGAACTCGCGGCAATCGAAGTGTGCGACACAGGTAAACCTTGGCAAGAAGCCTCAGTGGTTGATGTGGTCACAGGCGCAGATGCTATCGAGTTTTTCGCCCATATTGCCCCTGGGCTTGAAGGCGCGCAGCAGCAAGTCGGTGGGGATTTTTATTACACCCGCCGCGAGCCCTTAGGCATTTGTTCTGGCATTGGCGCGTGGAATTATCCATTGCAAATCGCCTGTTGGAAGGCCGCACCTGCCTTAGCTAGCGGCAATGTGATGATTTTTAAACCTTCGGAAGAAACGCCGCTTGGCGCACTGAAATTGGCGCAACTCTTTAGTGAGGCGGGTCTGCCCGATGGCGTATTTAACGTCGTGATGGGTGACGGCAAGGTTGGCGCTTGGTTAACGGGGCATCCAGATATTGCCAAAGTGTCCTTCACGGGTGAAGTCGGTACCGGTAAAAAAGTCATGGCCGCGGCGGCAAGTTCATTAAAAGACGTCACTATGGAACTCGGTGGTAAATCACCGCTTATCGTGTTTGATGATGCTGATATCGACAATGCGGTTTCAGGTGCCATGCTCGGTAACTTTTATACCCAAGGTGAAGTCTGTACTAATGGGACGCGGGTGTTTGTCCATGAGTCAGTTTATCCACGCTTTATCGAAAAACTGCTTATGCGTACTCAAACCAATATTGTGGTGGGCGATCCTATGGCGCCAGAGACTAACTTTGGCGCCTTGATCTCCAAAGATCACCAGCAAAAAGTACTCGATTATATTCAGCAAGGTATCGATGACGGCGCAACTCTGCTCACCGGTGGCACAGCACTAACGCCGGAAAATGCTCCCAATGGTTACTTTGTTGCCCCGACGATTTTCACCCATTGCACCGACGAGATGCGCATCTGTAAAGAGGAAATCTTTGGCCCTGTGATGTCGGTACTCACCTTTAAAGAGGAAGCCGAAGTGATTGCTCGGGCAAACAATACCGCCATGGGCTTGGCCGCTGGGGTGTTTACCCAAGATATCAGCCGTGCTCATAGGGTAATTCATCAGTTACAGGCGGGTATTTGCTGGATCAATGCCTATGGCGCCTCGCCAGCCGAAATGCCCGTGGGAGGTTATAAGTTGTCGGGCATTGGCCGTGAAAACGGTAGCGAGACACTCAAGCATTACACCCAAGTTAAAGCCGTTTACGTGGGTCTACAGCCCTTAGAAAGCCCATTTTAAGGAGGCATTTTGACTCAGTCATTAGAGCAAAAATATTATAACTACATCATAGTTGGCGCAGGCTCAGCGGGTTGTGTGCTCGCCAATCGCTTGTCAAAGGATCCTAAAAACGAAGTGCTGTTATTAGAAACCGGAGGCAGCGATAAGAGCATCTTTATTCAAATGCCTACAGCGTTATCAATTCCGATGAACAGCCCTAAATATGCTTGGCAGTTTGAAACTGAGCCTGAGCCGTATTTAGATAATCGCAAGATGCATTGCCCTCGGGGCAAGGTGCTTGGCGGTTCATCGTCGATCAACGGCATGGTATACGTTCGTGGTCATGCCAGGGACTTTGATGAGTGGCAGGCGCAAGGGGCGACCGATTGGGATTATAGCCACTGCTTACCGTACTTTAAGAAGGCGGAAACCTGGGCCTTTGGTGGTGATGAGTATCGCGGTGAGTCAGGGCCGTTAGGGGTGAATAACGGCAATCAGATGCAGAATCCGCTATATCAAGCCTTTGTGGATGCGGGCATCGCGGCGGGGTATTTATCGACCGCCGATTATAATGCCGCGCAGCAAGAAGGTTTTGGCCCTATGCACATGACGGTCAAAAAAGGCGTACGCTGGTCAACCGCCAACGCCTATTTACGCCCAGCGATGGCTAGACGTAACCTCACGGTTGTGACCCACGCTTTAGTGCATAAAGTGTTATTGGAAGGACAAACGGCTGTTGGCGTTCGCATTGAACACAAAGGTAAAGTTGAAGATATTCGTTGTAACAAAGACGTGATTTTAGCTGCTGGCTCAATAGGTTCGCCGCATTTACTGCAATTATCAGGCATTGGCGATCCCCAAGTATTGGCCGATGCAGGGGTCGAGTTACAACATGAGTTGCCCGGTGTTGGTCAGAATTTACAGGATCATTTAGAGTTTTATTTCCAATTCAAATGCCTTAAACCGATTTCACTCAATGGCAAGTTAGATCCTTTCAGCAAGTTCTTAATCGGTGCTCGGTGGATTTTAGATAGATCCGGTTTAGGGGCCACGAATCACTTTGAGTCCTGTGGCTTTATTCGCTCAAAAGCGGGTCTGGAGTGGCCGGATTTACAGTACCACTTTTTACCTGCGGCCATGCGTTACGATGGCAAAGAAGCCTTTGCGGGTCATGGGTTTCAGGTACATGTGGGCCATAACAAGCCTAAGAGTCGTGGTGCCGTGACCTTAGTGTCGGCAGATCCTAAAGCGCCGCCCAAAATTCAGTTCAATTATTTACAGCATCCCGATGATATTGAAGGCTTTAGGGCCTGCGTGCGTTTGACTCGTGAGATCATCAATCAAGCGCCATTCGATGAGTATCGTGGTGAGGAAATTCAACCCGGCACACAAGTGCAAACCGATGCGCAAATCGATGCCTTTGTGCGTCAATCGGTTGAGAGTGCTTATCATCCTTCTTGCTCGTGCAAGATGGGCACGGATGCGATGTCAGTGGTGGATCCCGAAACCCGCGTGCATGGATTGCAGAATTTACGGGTGGTGGATTCTTCTATTTTCCCGACTATCCCGAACGGCAATTTGAATGCGCCGACCATAATGTTGGCCGAGCGCGCTGCGGATCTGATTTTAGAGGCTGAGATGTTGGTGCCAGCAGATTCCGCCGTTGTGGTTGCCGACGCTTGGCAAACCACACAAAGAAGTACTGCGACAAGTTAAAGCCATAAGTTAACAACACGCCTGCTCAGTCCGTCGTATCGACGGACTGGCGGCTTCAATTTTGAAGT
Organism: Shewanella sp. SM21; assembly: GCF_025654335.1. Taxonomy (NCBI): domain Bacteria; kingdom Pseudomonadati; phylum Pseudomonadota; class Gammaproteobacteria; order Alteromonadales; family Shewanellaceae; genus Shewanella; species Shewanella sp. SM21. The sequence goes on along the minus strand of NZ_JAKKRL010000001.1, from coordinate 269,003 downwards.
GACTCATTAATTGATGACTCAAAACTCATTAATTGATTACTCAAAAGGGTCATGATTCATTTTATCTAAAGGGTCGGTCAGCCCGCAGTGAGTGTGCAAATGACCGCTTTCACGACTGAACATCTATCAGGGTTTAACTATCGCGGAGTATTTTTAAGTAGCGATATTTAAGGCTTGAGGGCAGAACGTTGCCTTTAAAAATGGTTCAGTTTTTATTATTAAATAAAAACATGGAGTTACATTTTATGGGTTTATATCCAGATGCCGACTTACACCCAGTATCGACTGGGACTGAGTGCTCATTATGACTTGGTTATTATCCGCAGGGATACTGTTCACTTTTACCGCGATTGCGTTTGTGATTTATCGCTGGGGCAATATTCGCTGTATCGGCGTGACGCCTGTACGTACTTTTACCTTTATCGCGATTCTGTTTACCTCAGGACTTGATGTCGGCTTGATCATGTTTCCGCTCACCGAGTTTGCGGGTTACGCCAATGTGGCGGCGAGTCCTGAATACGGCTTTAGTAATCCGCTGGCGATTGAGTTTGGCTTCTGGGCCTTCTTGATTTGGAGCTTCTACTTTTTAACCTGTTTTTATTTTTGTGTCATCGAGCCTAGGGTGAGATTCTTCGATATTCCTTGGGTTAAGTTCATCAATAATATCGTAATTATTGGCACCTGCGCCTTTACCGCCTATTTGCTATTGAGCAATTTACCTTGGTATTTACCCGAATTAGGTGATGGCGAAACCATAGTCGGTAGCTTCTATTTAATCGTATTTATGGTGATCGCCGCGGCTGTGTATTCCAGCACTAGCATACGTTATGTGCGTATCTTGAGTCTGGCTAGCACTTGGTTGTTTTTAGGCTTGATTGCCATCATGTGGGCCAGTGCATTTTTATCGGCTGACTCGAGTGTGGGCGAGTTCTTTATGACCTTTGCCATGCTGGGTGACTACTTCGGCAATATTCAACATTTTGTGTTACCCATCAATGACTACCATGAGTTTTATCTGTTCTGGTGGTTTGCGTGGAGCATTATGATCGGTCAATTTACCTCGCGCTTTGTCGGCGGCATGAAAACCTATCAAGTGCTGTTGGCCATGATGGTGTATCCGTCTATCCCCATCGCGATTTGGTTCACCGTACTTTATTACTACAGCGCCAATGGCTTAGATACTTCGGGTTTCTATAATCTGGCGATGGTGATCGTGGGAGTGACCTTTGTAATCAATTCCCTCGACTCACTGGTGCGCCTGTATACCGATAATCTTAATCTGACCATTGAGCGGTTAGGCAAGTTTAAATATGTCAGTTTTAACTTAGTCTTGCTCTGCAGTCTGACATTACTCTTTCAATTAGACTTTCTTCAAATTCAATGGGTTGGTGCAATCGCACTGGGCCTGATCTTTAGCTGTTTTGGTTACATCATGATGACGCAATTGCAAACTGTTCGTGCCATTGAGCGCTCGCCAAAAGAGAACAAAATCGACTTTACTAAAATTGAGCTAGCTAACTAATGGAAAAATTAATAATGAAATCAAAATGTTTTTATCTTATCGCCGGTGGGTTGTTATTGATGTCAACAGCGGCCAATGCCGGATTATCGGCCACTGTGACGGCCACTTCGGATTACACCTTTAACGGTGTCAGCCAAACTGACAGCGGCCCAGCACTGCAAGGCAATTTGGATTACGGTTTTGATTCGGGATGGTACGTGGGTGGCTTTACCTCGAACGTCGACTTTGGGGGCAGCGATGGCACTTGGTTGGAGCTCGATGCCTATGCGGGTAAGTTTTATCAGCTCAATGAGCAACTGAGTTTCGATGTCGGACTGGCCTATTACACTTACCACGGCGAGTCGTTTTCCGATGAGTACAACTATCCTGAGCTGTATAGCAAGTTAGGATATGATAGTTCACTGGGTCACTCTGAGGCTAAGTTGACCTATACATGGGATTACTTTGGTTTGGGTGGTGAGCATTACACTATGTTGCTTGGCCATACTGTTAGTGTCGCTGAAGGACATGATATTCGCTTTAGTGTCGATCGCTCGACATCACTTGATGAGGATAAATGGTCATGGGATGGTGGCAAATCTTTTAATCATTTCCGTGTCGCCTATCTGACCAGCTGGAGTGGCTTTGATTTCAGTCTTGCAGCCGAAGATACCAGCATGAACTTAGATACCAGTGACGAGCGTCTCGTGTTGTCGGTATCGCGACAGTTCATGTTGTAACATCAGGGATTTTACCGTAAAAGCACCTCCCGTGGGTGAGTTCAGTCGCGCTTTCTGGTAAGGTGCACTCGTTGCTTAGAATGGGGAGAATGAAAAGAACGATGGAAAAGTACGAACAACTGCTTATTTCGCTGCGCCGAGTGATACGCGCTATCGACATTCATTCTCGCCAGCTGAACAAACACTCAGGTTTAACTGGGCCGCAATTGATGGTGATGCAGAAAATCGCCCAATTGGATGCGCCATTGGCTAAAACCGTGGCGGAAGAAATTACGCTCAGCCCTGCGACTGTGACGACCATTATCGATCGACTCGAGGGACGTGGTTTAGTGATCCGTCTGCGCAGTGAGACTGATAAACGTAAGGTGCATTTATACCTTAGTGATGCGGGCCGAGTACTGTTACAGGACTCACCTAAACCGCTACAGGATCATTTTATTAAGCGTTATCAGAATCTTGAAGAATGGGAGCAGAGTCAATTGCTCTCAGCCGTTGAGCGTATAGCGACTATGATGGACGCCGATAAAATTGATGCGGCGCCTATGCTCTTGGTGGGGAAGATCCAAGGGGATGAGTAAGTTTCGTTTTTTCAACGACTAAAGTTATAAGATAAAAAAGCACTGAATTCTCAGTGCTTTTTTGCTTTTAGCCGATTAAGCGTTAGATCAGACTGCAGGGCAGCTTGTTTCTGTTACTGAATTGATGAGGATCTCTTGTACTGGTGTGTCTTGGAAGCCTTCGATATTTTTTGTTGGGACTATGCTGATTTGATCTGCCACCTCTATGCCGTCAACCACTTTGCCAAACACGGCATAACCATAACTACTCGCTGACGCGTCTAGATGTGGATTATCTAATACATTGATAAAGAACTGAGAGGCAGCGGTATCAGGTGCATTTGCTCTTGCCATCGCAATAGTGCCACGTTTGTTGCTAATACCGACTGCGGCTTCATTCTTGATTGAGGCACTGGTCGGTTTGCTTTTGAGACCAGTGGTAAAACCGCCGCCTTGGATCATAAAGTTATTGATGGTTCTATGGAATAAGGTGCCGTTATAGAAAGACTTATCAACATACTGCTTAAAGTTTTTACCTGTGATTGGCATGTTAGTTAAGTCAATGGCAAGTGTGATATCGCCTTTCGTAGTTTTCATTAAATAACACACATCCGCAGCTAAGGCTGGCGGAGTGGGATCGGGTGTCGGTGGCGTCGGCGTTAAATCACCATCTGTACTTCCTTCACAACCCGTCAAGGCTATGCAGCCGACAAATAGTAATCCTGATAACTTCTTCATTTCATATCCTTATTCTCAATCATCATTGGGGTGTTTTTGCTTTAGCATTCCATGGGATCGAGCCACTGGCGTATATGCGAGGGCATATCAGGTTCCATGAATTTAATGTTGTTATTATGTTTCTATGCTGTAGCGAAACGAGATGTTGACAGAGGAGAGATAGGCTGTTCAAGTTATAAAACGCAATTGATACAAAGTGTTGCACTGATGTCTGTGGTTAATATGTCACCTGACGTATTTGTTAGTATTAGTCTGAACGCAATGACATAAAAATGACTTACGCTTGTCATGTTATTTCTATCCCTTTGCTCTTTACTTATTGCATGCTTGAGGAGCCATGCTTGCCCTCTTGCTGAACGCATGCCCCAATTTAGTGCATTCCACTCTTTATATCCTGATAGCTACTGAGCGCCAACTTAACTGAGTGCTTCTAGTAAGTTACTGATTTTTTGAAAAAGTTTTTTGTTATTTCTCTGAAATATTTATGTCATCTTCTTGTTACTTTTCGTTGGCATGGTTACTGTATATCTAAAGCTATGGATGAGCGGTCGCGGGGGCGACAAAATATGGGGCTGGAAAAGTTGCTGTATTTGCGGGGAGTTGGAGCAGAATTTACTGATTGTTTTGGCCAAAATATCCATATTTCTGAGGTAGACAGGCAAGGTATCTTGACCTGTATGTTACAGGAAAAAAACAGCGTGGCAGGGACTGCCATTGATGCTCCTGCTACAGAAGCGTTATCGAGTGATGCTGGGCTGACCTGTGTCGATGCGGTATTGACCGAAGCACTGATCGCGTCGCAAATTGATTTACTGGATGCCCGTCCTTGGACTCAGGTGCTACCTGAATTCCATTGGTGTTTTGTGGATGAACCTTGGATAAGCCTTTGTTTACCGGAAACCTACACCTCAGATCTGAGTGTGGCGATTGAATGCGAACAGGGTGAGTCCATCGTATTTGATGTGCCTTTCTCGGCGCTTAAGTCCATTGGCGATTACCGCATTGAACAAACGCTTTATCTACACTATCGCCTTGATCTTACGCAACTGGGATTCGCACGCCTCGATTTAGCTGAGGCCAAGACCCAAGCTTACCCTGACAACTTAATGCCCGCCGAGACTGAGGCGGTGAATTTAGCGTCCTATTTCCTGAGCAGCCAAGAGTTCACTAACAACCCTGCCTTAATCAAAAACCAAGACTCATTTGCGCATGTAGCCGACAAAAATGCGAGTGATTTCTCTGTGTTAGGTTTGGGCTTTCATCGCATAGCTTTAAGCTTAAAACATACCCTATCGACAAGTGCACAAGCGCCAAGCTTGGCGCTAGAGAGCTGTGTGACGGCTGAAGCTGATACCAGCACTTTGTTTTCTGGCACCTTAATGGTGGCGCCGCGGGCCGCCTACCAAGGCGTACTCACGGCTGTCGCCCAAGGTAAACGCCATAAACCTTGGGGGATCAGCGTTCAACTCTACAGTTTGCGCAGTGAGAGCCAATGGGGCATTGGCGATTTTGGTGATTTAGAACAACTGATCGGGCTGGTGGCGGCACAAGGCGCGGATTTCATTCAACTCAATCCCTTGCATGCCCTCGATATCGCGGCGCCAGAGCATCCGAGTCCCTATAGTCCGTGCGATCGCCGCAGACTTAATCCTCTATATATTCAATTACAAAGCGTTCCTGAATACCAAACTCTTGCCACTGAATTTTCAAGTTCTACTTGGGTAGAGGCTATCGCCTTACTGAATCGTGATAATTGGCTCGATTATCCTAAAGTGAGCGAGCTGAAATACCGTGCCTTTGAGCAGTTATATCGCGTTTTTTGTGACACGCATCTGGCGAATGACACGCCCAGAGCGCAAAGATTCCATGAATTTGTGCGTGAGCAGGGCAGTGCGCTACAAGAGTTTGCTCAAGCGGAATATTTACGTAGTCCTAAAGCGTTTGTGCAAGAGGAAGGTTTCTATCTTTACCTGCAATTTGTGGCTGAAAAGCAGTTACACCTCTGTCAGCTAAAAGCTAAAGAGGTGGGTATGGGGTTGGGATTGATCCGTGATTTGGCTGTTGGTGCAGCGCTGCACGGCAGTGAAGTGCAGGCCAATGCCGAGCAGTTTTGTTTGAATGCCAGCATAGGTGCACCGCCCGATCCCTTTGCACCCCAAGGACAAAATTGGGGCTTAACGCCACTCGATCCTGTGAAGTTAAAACAACATAATTTCAGCCATTTTATCGCCTTGATCCGCGCCAATATGGAAAGCTGTGGTGCCTTGCGTATCGATCATGTGATGGGCTTACTGCGACTCTGGTGGTGGCCGCTGGATAAGCAACTCGGTCACGGTGCCTATGTGTATTATCCCGTCGAAACCTTGCTTGCCATCGTTTGCCTTGAGAGCCAACGTGCTCGCTGTGTGGTGATTGGCGAAGATTTAGGACTGGTGCCACCTGACATTATTCATCGTCTCTACTCTTCTGGCATTTATTCCAACGAGTTGTTCTATTTCTGCAAAGACCATCAAGGCTTTAAATCACCGGATCAATATAAGTCCCAAAGCTTAATGATGCTGGCGAACCACGATGTGCCGACTTTAGTGGCTTGGTGGTGTGGCAGTGATTTACACCTGCGTCGACAGTTATCCCTGTTTGAAACTGACGACCAGCTAGGCGAGGCGCTCGCGGGGCGTGAACATGAAAAGCAGCAACTCATTTCACTGTTAGTCGCTCAAGGTCTGTTAGCCGATGTGGCGATAGCCGAACTCGATATTCAAACCTTGCTCACGGCTTGGATGACCTTAGGAGCTCGCGGTAATAGTGCGCTATACAGCGTGCAACTGTGCGATTTATTAGCCGATCGCCATGCGGTGAATATTCCCGGTACTTGGCTCGAATATCCAAATTGGCAGCGTCGCCTGCCGCTGAATTTAACGCAAGTATCGATTTCGCCAGAGATACTGCAGCGATTACAAAATATCGCTGTGGCGAGACAGCTACCGAGCTAAATCTAGCACCAGCGAAAGGCTGCCTAAGTCGCACCACATTATGCCATCCCTAAAGATGAGATTATTAGGGGGATGTGGGTAAAGAGTGCCAATTTGCAAGTTTAATTGACTGATAAACGGAAGAAAAATGATGACTCAAGCCAATGCCTATTTCTACGATGGTGCCGACGTCGCCCTACTTAATGGTCAATACACTGATGTTTTTTCGCTCTTGGGTATGCACAGTGCCAACGAGGGTAAGGCATTAATTGTTCGTTGTTTTTTTCGCAATGCCCTCAGTGTGGATGTGATCAGCATTAAAGATGGCCGCAAAGTGGCGAGTCTGGACAAGGTCAACGAGCAGGGACTGTTCGCCGGCACTCTGGGACGACGCGTCAAGCCGTTTCTCTACTTGCTACGGGTGGAATATCCCCTGTGTCAGTTAGATATAGTCGACCCTTATCAGTTTGATTCCCTGCTCAATAGTGACGATATTTACCTGTTTGGTGAAGGCAGCGCCGAGCGAGCCTATGAATTTTTAGGTGCCAACTGGCGTCAAACCCAAGGCGTTGAAGGTGTGCATTTTTGTGTGTGGGCACCCAATGCTAAGCGGGTTTCTGTGGTGGGAGATTTTAACCATTGGGACGATACTCGCCATGTGATGCGCCAACATATTGCCAATGGTTTATGGGAGCTATTTTTACCCAATGTGGCTGAAGGTGCACACTATAAGTTTGATTTGGTTTATCAAAATGGTGAGCGCCATACTAAATCCGATCCCATGGCAACCCAAATGGAATGCGCGCCCCACAATGCTTCTATCGTGCCCAAAAAAGCCCACCATAGCTGGAATGATACCGCTTGGATGAGTAAGCGAGCGGCGACTGCTTGGCATAAAGCGCCCATGTCGGCCTACGAAGTGCACTTAGGTTCGTGGCGTCGTAAGGGAGAGCAAGGCGAGCAATATCTTGATTATTACGACTTGATTGAACAGCTTATTCCCTATGTGAAGGAGCAAGGCTTTACCCACATCGAACTGATGCCGATCAGCGAGTTTCCCTTTGATGGTTCGTGGGGATATCAGCCAGTGGGTCTCTATGCGCCGACCCACAGATTTGGCGATGCCAATGGGTTAAAGGCCTTTGTGAATGCCTGCCATCAGGCGGGGATTGGTATTATCCTCGATTGGGTGTCGGCGCATTTTCCTAAGGATCCCCACGGCTTAGTGCGTTTTGATGGCACTTGTCTGTATGAGCATGAAGATCCTCGCAAGGGTACACATCCCGATTGGGATACCCTAATTTATAACTATGATCGCGGTGAAGTGCGCAGCTTCTTGTTGAGTAATGCTTGTTACTGGCTGCGGGAATTTCACTTTGATGGCCTGCGTCTCGATGCCGTGTCTTCTATGTTGTATCTCGATTACAGCCGCGAGCCGGGCCAATGGCTGCCTAATGCCTATGGTGGACGGGAGAATCTCGAGGCTATCAGTTTCTTACAAATTTTGAATCAACGCTTGTACCAAGCTTTCCCCGGCATTTGCATGATTGCCGAAGAGTCCACCGCTTTTGCGGGGGTGACTAAGCCGACGGATCAGCAAGGTCTTGGCTTTGGTTTTAAGTGGAATATGGGATGGATGAACGACAGCTTAAGCTACTTAGGCCGTGACCCGCTTTACCGCCAGTTCCACCATCATCAATTGACCTTCAGTTTAATGTACGCCTATACCGAGCAATTTATGTTGTCCGTGAGTCACGATGAAGTGGTCCACGGCAAGGGTTCGTTGCTGCATAAAATTCCCGGTGATGATTGGCAGAAATTTGCAACTCTGCGTGCCTATTACGGTTTTATGTGGGGGCATCCAGGTAAGAAATTACTCTTTATGGGCTGCGAGTTTGGTCAGCGAAATGAGTGGAACCATAACCAGAGTTTAGATTGGCACTTATTGGCTTACAAGCCGCACCAAGGCGTCCAGCGTTGGCTTAAAGATCTCAATCAGTTATATCAAAAAATGCCAGCCTTATCGGTTCAGGATTACGAGGGCGCAGGATTTAGTTGGCTAGATTGTGAGAATAGCCGCGACAGCATCTTTACCTTTGTGCGTTACGGGTTAGCGGGTGATGCGCCGTTAGTGTTTGTCATCAACATGACGCCCCAATTACACACTGGGTTCCGTATTGGTTTGCCTTTGGCGGGGGATTACCGCGAATATCTTAATAGCGATAGCCAGATTTATGGTGGCAGTAATCAAGGTAATGCGGGCACTGTGGTTGCTGAGTCGCTGCCGTGGCAAGGAATGGCGCAGAGCGCGCTGATCACTGTGCCGCCCTTGGGCTGCCTAGTGATAGGGCCTGCAACTGGATTGGCTGAGGCTAACTAGCATGCAAAAGCCCACGGCTGATGATATTAAGCTCAACCCTGACGCTAAAAACCACCCATTTCAAAGCGAAAAATGGGCGTTAGGGGTAGGTGAGCCTTTTCCGCTCGGTGCTAATGTTGAGGGCGATGGCGTTAACTTTGCGTTATTTTCAGCTAACGCCACAGCGGTCGAGTTATGTTTATTTGATGACAATGGCGAGCAAGAAGTCGCGCGTATTGCGTTAACTGAACAAACCCAGCAAATCTGGCATGTGTTTGTGCAAGGGCTTAAGGCGGGGCAACTCTACGGTTATCGCGTTTATGGCTCCTATGAGCCTCAGCTTGGTCACAGATTTAACCCCAATAAATTATTGCTCGACCCCTATGCGCGCCAGCTTGTCGGTGAATATCGCGACCATGAGTCTAACTATGGTTACGAGCTGAACCACATGGATGAAGACTTATCTTTCAGCAAGTTAGATAACGCTGCCTATGTGCCAAAATGCAAGGTCGTGGACATTCGTCCATTAATCGAGATAGCTGCCAAGCAGTCGATTCAGCCCCTTGCGACTAGGTTTCAGCCCAAACCTCTAGAGCGCAGTATCATTTATGAGATGCACGTTAAAGGCTTTACGGCGGTGCATCCTGAGATTGAACCCCATAAACGTGCCACCTTTGCGGGCTTAGCGACTCAGCCTGCTATCGATTATTTGGCCGAACTTGGGGTGACGTGTGTCGAGTTACTTCCTGTACAGGCCTTTTTCACTGAGCCCTTTTTGCTCGAGAAAAAGCTCACTAACTATTGGGGTTACAACAGTATCGGCTTTTTTGCCCCTGAGCCGAGTTATCTGTCATCCGACGATATTGGTGAGTTTCGGGCCATGGTGGATGCACTTCACGGCGCAGGTATCGAAGTGATCCTCGATGTGGTCTATAACCACAGCGCCGAGGGGAGTCGACTTGGGCCGACCTTTAGTTTTCGTGGCATAGATAATCTCAGTTATTACCGCCTGCATCCTAACGATAAGCGTTTTTATATTAATGATACGGGTTGTGGAAACACCTTAAATATCAATCATCCACGCATGTTACAGCTAGTGCTGGATTCGCTGCGTTACTGGGTAGAAATCATGGGCGTCGATGGGTTTCGCTTCGACTTGGCGGCTTGCTTAGGTCGCGAGGCTTATGGTTTTGATCCCGGCTCAGGTTTCTTCGATGCGCTGTTGCAAGACCCTGTTTTGTGCCGAGTGAAATTGATTGCTGAGCCTTGGGATATTGGCCCCGGTGGTTATCAATTGGGCAATTTTCCCGTGGCTTTTAGCGAATGGAATGACAGATATAGAGACACTATGCGCCGCTTTTGGCGCGGCGATCACAGCATGTTGCCCGAATTTGCTCGGCGTTTTCACGGCTCGGGGGATTTTTTTGAGCACAGTGGCCGTCCACCTGCGACCAGTCTTAATTTTTTAACCAGTCACGACGGTTTTACTCTTAAAGACTTAGTGAGTTATACCCAGCGCCATAACTTGGCAAATGGGGAGGATAACCGCGATGGTCACCAAGAAAACTTCAGCCATCATTATGGGATTGAAGGGGAAACCGAAGATAGCTCAATTCTAGAACTTCGCAGTCGTCAACAACGTAACTTATTGACTACGCTATTTTTATCTCAAGGTGTGCCTATGTTGTTGAGCGGTGATGAGACAGGCCGCACTCAGCAAGGCAACAATAATGCCTATTGCCAAGACAATGAACTGAACTGGTTTGATTGGTCGGCAAAGGGCATGGACACTGAGTTGTTGGCCTTTACTCAGCAGCTTATTGCCCTGCGGAAACGTTTCCCGCTGTTATGTGCTAAGCGCTTCATTCACGAACAGTTATTGGCTGAATCCTTAGCCGATATTGGTACTCGATTAGATTGGTTTAGTCGCCAAGGTGAACAAATGACCAAGAGCTTGTGGACCGAATCTATGTGCCGCAGTTTGTCTGTGGTGCTTTCCGGTGATTTAGAAGATCAAGGCAAGCAGCAAGCTTTACTGTTGATGGTTAATGCCGACGACAACCCTCTCGCTTTTACCCTGCCGACTTTCGAGCACTTGAGTCCGTGGCAATGCCTTATTCATACCCAAACTGAGCTGCTGGATGTTCAGATCTCTGCGACGCGATACTTACTGCAAGATCGTAGTCTCATGCTTTTTCATGCTGATTTGATTTTATAGGAAATGAAGGAATTAACTATGAGTGACAAAAGCGAGCTGAGCCCCAATACCAGCGAAAAACCAGTAACACTAGCTCAGTCAAAAGCCGCGAGCAAGAAGGCTCCCGCTAAGCGTCAGACTAAGTCTAAAGCCGCTGAGCCCTGTGAACCCTGCGATGCTTTGCCCGCTTCTTTTGAGCGCCATTTACGTTATGGACTCAGCCGTGGCGAAGGCGTGAGCTGCGAATTATTTCAAGCGTTAGCTTACAGCGTGAAAGAACAGATGCTAGATAATTGGCGTCAGACTCGAGTGGATGACAGCCATTTTAAGCGCAAGCAAGTGGCGTATTTATCCCTCGAATTTTTGATGGGCCGAGCACTAGGTAATGCACTACTGAGTTTAGATTTGCAACAAGATAGCCGTGATGCCTTGAGCAACTATGCCGTATCGCTAGAAGAGTTAGAAGAGGCCGAACATGATGCTGGTTTAGGCAACGGCGGCCTAGGTCGATTAGCCGCGTGTTTCCTCGATAGCTGCGCCAGCATGGACTTATCAGTGACAGGCTATGGCATACGTTACGAATATGGCATGTTCGCCCAGAAGATAGTCGACGGTTACCAAGTTGAACGCCCTGACCGTTGGTTGCGCGAAGGTAATCCGTGGGAAGTGCGTGTCCCTACCCACAACGTAATAGTGCCATTTTTTGGTCATACCGAATCCTATGTCGATAAACAAGGCCGTAGGCACATTATTTGGGTTGAAACCCAAGATGTGCTCGCCGTCGCCTATGACATGCCAGTTCCCGGTTATCGCAATGGGCGGGTAAATACCCTGAGATTGTGGAAGGCTGAAGCCACCGATGATTTTGATTTAGCTGAGTTTAACCAAGGCGACTACACGGAAGCGGTGGCCCGTAAAAACTTGGCCGAGCAGATCACTATGGTGCTCTATCCAAATGATGCGAGCGAGAACGGCAAAGAGCTGCGATTACGTCAGCAATACTTTTTATCCTCCGCTAGCTTGCAGGATTTACTCAAACGTTGGGTGAGTCGTCATGGTCATGATTTTACGCAGTTTGCCGCTAAAAATGTCATGCAGTTGAATGACACTCACCCTAGCATTGCCGTGCCTGAGTTGATGCGGTTATTGATCGACGAATACGGTTTGGAATGGGACAGTGCGTGGGCGATTACCAGTCAGACCATGGCTTACACTAACCATACCCTGTTGCCTGAAGCATTAGAGCGTTGGCCCGTGCGTATGATGGCGCAAATGTTGCCACGCATCTTAGAAATTATTTATGAAATCAACGCCCGTTACTTAGATATAGTCGCCCACCATTGGCCAGGAAATAGTGAGAAATTGGCGAGTATGTCAATTATTCAAGATGGTCCACATCCCCATGTGCGTATGGCGTATTTGGCGATTGTGGCGAGTTTCTCAGTCAACGGTGTCGCGGGTTTACACACGCAACTACTCAAATCTGGGTTGTTTAAGGATTTCTATGAGTTGTGGCCGCATAAGTTTAATAACCGCACCAATGGCGTGACCCCAAGGCGTTGGCTTGCCCATTGTAACCCTGCCTTAGCTAAGTTACTGACCGCCCATTTAGGTCAAGAATGGGTGACAGACTTAAGCCAGTTAACGGCGCTCAATGCCCTCACACAGGACAATGCGTTTATCCAAAAATGGCGTGATGTGAAGCAAGCCAACAAGGCTTTGCTGGCTAAGATGATTGTTAAGGAATGTGGGGTTGAGTTCGATCCGGCTATGCTGTTTGACGTGCAAGTGAAGCGTATTCACGAATATAAACGTCAGTTACTCAACATATTGCATGTGATTCATCTCTATCATCAGATCCAGCAAGGCCACACCGAAAACATGGTGCCACGTTGTGTATTGATCGGCGGTAAAGCGGCGCCCGGTTACTTTATGGCTAAGTTGATCATCAAGCTCGCCAGCAATGTTGCTCATATGGTCAATTCCGATCCTATGGTGACGCCTTACCTACGCTTTGCTTTCTTACCAAACTACAACGTCAGCGCCATGGAAAAAATCTGCCCAGGGACTGACTTGTCCGAGCAAATTTCAACCGCGGGCAAAGAGGCATCGGGCACGGGCAATATGAAGTTCATGATGAACGGCGCCCTAACCATCGGCACTATGGATGGCGCCAATATCGAGATGTTAGAGGAAGTGGGCTCAGAGAACTTCTTCCTGTTCGGACTCAATGCGGAGCAGGTCTCGCAGGTACGTAACCACTATCATCCGCGCAGCATTATTGACGATTCACTGGCGTTATCTGAGGTGATGAAGTTACTCAAAAGTGGTCACTTCAATCTGCTGGAGCCGGGGATTTTCGATCCTATTATTACCGCCATCGAAAGTAGCGATGATCAATGGATGACGGCCGCCGACTTTGACAGTTACCGAGTCGTGCAAGAAGCCGTGGCGCGAGCCTATAAAGATCCGCAGGTGTGGACGCAGATGAGTATTCGCAATACCGCCGCCAGTGGACGTTTTTCGAGTGATGTGACGATCGCAGGTTATCGCGATGAAATTTGGAAACTGTAAGGGTAGGGCTCTTGGTTATAAGTCTCTTGTTATAGCGGATGAGTATAAGTGTTTGAAAGGAATGCAGCAATCAATGGAAGGAATGGGGAATGCAAGTGAGAAATACTCAGGGGAGTACGGCAGTGTCTGCCGTATCGATAAGCCATTTATGGGCAATCAGTTTGCCGATTTCGGAGTAAGAGCCTATGTCTAATGTTCGTTATATCAGTAATTTAACTCGTGAAACCTATGCGTTGATTTTAGCTGGTGGGCGCGGGTCTCGCTTGCATGAACTCACGGATTGGCGTGCTAAACCTGCACTGTATTTCGGTGGTAAGTTTCGTATTATCGATTTCCCGCTGTCTAACTGCATCAACTCAGGTATTCGCCGCGTGGGTGTGGTCACACAGTACAAGTCGCATTCTTTGATCCGCCATGTGATGCGCGGTTGGGGCCATTTTAAGAAGGAGCTGGGCGAGTCGGTGGAGATTTTACCCGCTTCACAACGCTATTCGGAAAACTGGTACCAAGGCACGGCCGATGCGGTATTTCAAAATATCGATATCATTCGCCACGAGCTGCCTAAATACGTGATGGTGTTGTCTGGCGATCACGTGTATCGCATGGATTATGCTGGGTTATTAGCCGCCCATGCCGAGTCGGGTGCAGATATGACAGTCTCTTGCCTTGAAGTGCCGATTGCCGAAGCAGCGGGTTCGTTTGGGGTGATGGAAGTCGATGAAGAGATGCGCATTTTAGGCTTTGAAGAAAAGCCGCTGCAACCTAAGCATTCTCCGGGTAATCCTGAAATGTGTTTAGCATCTATGGGCAACTATGTGTTTAACACAGAGTTTTTGTTTGACCAGCTCAAGAAAGATGCCTTAAACGAAAGCTCAGATCGCGATTTTGGTAAGGATATTATTCCTGCGATCATCGAAAAACATAATGTGTTCGCCTATCCCTTTAAGAGCGCTTTCCCGAACGAGCAAGCCTATTGGCGCGATGTGGGTACGCTAGACTCTTTCTGGCAAGCGAATATGGAACTGTTATCGCCTACGCCAGCACTGAATTTGTACGATGCGAAATGGCCAATTTGGACTTTCCAAGAACAATTGCCTCCGGCTAAATTTGTGTTTGATGACGATGACAGACGCGGTATGGCGTTGGACTCGATTGTTTCGGGCGGTTGTATTATTTCGGGGGCGACAGTGCGCCGTAGCGTATTGTTTAACGAAGTACGCGTTTGTTCTTATTCATTGGTTGAAGATTCAGTAGTGCTACCCGATGTAGTCGTGCTGCGCCATTGCAAAATCAAGAATGCGATACTTGACCGTGGCTGCATTATTCCCGAAGGCATGGTAATAGGTTATAACCATGATCACGACAGAGCTAAAGGCTTTAGGGTGTCCGAAAAAGGCGTGACTTTAGTGACCCGTGACATGCTAGGTTTGCCTGTAGGCTATGAATAGTGCTTTGATCATTAAAGTAAATTGATCATTAAAGTAAAAATGGCTTAGGTATAGGCAGCTGAATAAAAGCTGCACAGTTGAAGTAGCGGGAGTATCCAATTAATTGAAACAACGCATTTTGATGGTCGCGGCTGAAAACGGTGCCCTTGCGGGCGCCAAGGTTGGCGGTATGGCGGATGTCATCCGTGATTTACCCGCCGCTCTGGCGGGTGTTGATTTGTGCGCCGATGTGATCATGCCAAGCTATGGCTTTTTAACTGCGGTAGCGAATCAACCCCAAGATCTGGGTGAGTTAACTGTGGCCTTTGGTGGTCGCTTGGAGCGAGTGCATGTGTTCTCCATGCCCCATCCCCATGTGCCAGAGGCGATGATTTATCTGCTCGAACATGCATTATGGCAATCCGTACCTGGGCAGATTTATAGCCAAGGCAGTGCCGAGCGTCCTTTCTCCGACGATGCGACTAAGTTTGCTTTCCTTTGCGCGAGCGTCGCGACAGCATTAGTTACTGGCCGAGTGCCTATGCCGACTGTGCTGCATTTACATGACTGGCATGCGGGCTGCTTAGCCATGTTAAGAGCATTCGTGCCTGAGTTCAGTGCTCTCAAAGACATTGAGTGTGTGTTCTCTATCCACAATCTTGCGCTGCAGGGGATACGTCCCTTAAGCCAAGATTCATCCTCTTTTGCTGCTTGGTTTCCCGAGCTGTTTGCCACTTTGACGCAGGGGCAAAAACAGCTGATCACCGATCCCCGTTATCCCTACTGTGTTAACCCTATGCGCATGGGCATAGTGCTGAGCGACAAAGTGCATTTAGTCTCACCCAGTTATGCCAAGGAAGTGTTGCAGCCGTCCAAACCTGAAGCGGGATTTTTTGGTGGTGAAGGGTTAGAGCAAGACTTACAGGCCAAGGCCAATGATGACAAAGTGGTGGGGATTTTAAATGGCTGTGTATATTCGTCAGTATCGGATTTACCCGCTAAGCCACCTGCGCGTATTCAAGTACCCGAGTTCAAGCAATTGCTCAGTGCGATTGAGACTGCGTTAGTGCAATGGCAGGGACATCAAGCGCAAGTGAGCTGCGTGGACATGATTGCTTTTGCCCGCATTCAAGCCCATTGGCGTCAAGCGATGGCGGAGCAAGTACCGAGTCTGCTATTGACTTCGGTGGGCCGCTTGACCGATCAAAAAGTCTTACTGCTGCGCCATCAATTGCCCTCGGGTTTATCTGTGCTTGAGACCTTACTTAAAGCATTGAAGCAGACAAAACCGACGGCGCTGCTGATTTTACTCGGCAGTGGCGACGCATCGATTGCTAAGTCTTTCCAAGCGTTAGGGGCTAAATACGATAACCTATTATTTTTGCAGGGATACAACGAGGCGTTATCCGAAGCGCTGTATCAGCATGGCGATCTATTTTTGATGCCAAGTTCCTTTGAGCCCTGTGGCATCAGTCAAATGTTGGCTATGCGCGCGGGACAGCCATGTTTAGTGCATAGTGTAGGCGGTTTAAAGGATACCGTTGAGGATGGCGTTAATGGTTTTGCTTTTAACGGCAATAGCTTAAATGAGCAAGCCGAAGCGTTTTTGCAAAGGTTGGTGCAAGCCATTGCTTGTTTCGAGGGAAAAACATGGCCACAAGTGCGTGCTGCGGCCATGGCACAGCGTTTTGACTGGCATTCTATTGCAGAGCAATATCGTCAACAACTCTATTGCAAAATGTAATGTGGTAAGTCCAAAGTGTGATGCGGCAAAGGGAATTAACGCATGATTTCTAAGTGATTCTGCTACACTTGTGGGGGAATGTTAAAATGGTATCAAGCCCCCTCATTTTTGGAGTCGCTCTCTGAGTTATGGATAAAGGTATTCTCTTTCCGTTAGTACAAAATGCGGCTTTATTGCTGGCGTTGGTATTTTTGTACGACGTGATCCCTAAAAAACACCAGCGGCAGTATTTTTTACTGTGGCGCATCATTATTGGGATGCTCATCGGTGGTATTGGTATCACTATTATGAGTACGCCTTGGGTATATTTGCCTGGCGTTTTCTTTGATACCCGTTCGGTTATTCTCTGTATTTCTGGTCTATTTTTCGGTGGTTTACCGACCTTAGTTGCTGTCGTGATGACGGCGCTGTATCGCATCAGTATCGGTGGCGCTGGTATATGGATTGGCGTCGGCGTGATAGTGTCATCCGGGTTAATCGGGGTGATCTGGCGTCAATATCGTAAGTCTCTGTTAGCCAATATTTCAGGTGGAGAGATTTTTCTCTTTGCCTATACCGTTCATATCGTGATGTTGTTGTGGTTCTTATTTCTACCCGATGGCATAGCAATGCCATTGCTCGCCAAAGTGACCCTCCCAGTATTGACCATTTTCCCAATTGCGACTTGGCTATTGAGCCGCTTGTTATCGCGACGTTTTGAATTAGAGCGTGATGAACAAATTCGTCTGCAGGATGATTTCCTTTTTCGGAGCCAATTCAACGCGGGCAATATTGGTATTGCAATAACGGGGATAGATCAAAAGTGGATAAAGGTGAATCCACGGTTATGTCAAATGCTCAAGTATTCAGAAGCTGAATTGCTACGGATGACGTGGGCACAAATTACCCATCCCGATGATTTAGAAGCGGATGCCCTGAAATTTGAGCTTATGCTGCGGGGGGATATCGATAATTACGAGATGGATAAACGTTTTATCGTTAAGGACGGTAGCGTGGTTTACACCCATATGACAGTCGCCTGTAAGCGCGGTGGTAATAATGCCGTGTTGCTTGTTATTGCTGGATATTTAGATATCACCTCACAGGCCATTGCCGACCAAGAGGTGCTCGCTAGCCGAGAACAACTCGAACTGGTGTTAAGCAGTAGCGATCTTGGAGTGTGGGATTGGGATATTCGCAATGACCGCATTGAACGTAATGCCCGCAGTGCCGATATTCTTGGCTGCGATGTTGATATGCTCAACGCTAATAGTCGCCAATGGATGGATGCGATAGTCGCCGAAGACAGGCCTAAAGTGCTGCATTCGATTGAGGCCCATATTCGTGGCGAAACGGCGCAACATAAGATGGAGTACCGCTTAAATACCGTAAACCGTAAGGTGCGGTGGATCCTTGATACAGGTAAAGTCGTGAGCAGAGATGCAAACAACAATGCTCTGCGTATGTGTGGAACCTATACCGATATTACCGACGCAAAACTTATCGAAGAATCCTTAAAGTTGTCGGCACTGGTTTACGATAACAGCTCTGAAGCCATGAGTGTCCTCGATGAAAAGGGCGTGATTATTACCGTCAATGCCGCCTTTAGTGTGATGACGGGTTATCGCGAATTTGAAGTGCGGGACCAACATATTCGGCTGCTTTATTGTGACCTCAATGGCCGCGATTTTTACACCAAAATGAATAATGATATCCGCGAGAAAGGCCAATGGCAGGGGGAAATGTGGCAGCGGCGCAAAAATGGCGAAGAATATGTCATCTGGTTAACCATCAATACCATTAATGACAAAGAAGGCCATCCCTATCGACGTGTTGCCCTGTTCTCAGACATTACCGATAAGAAGCAAAATGAGCATCTGATTTGGAAACAAGCCAACTACGATACGCTGACGGGGTTGCCCAATCGGCGCATGTTGTTGGAGTATTTAAGCAGCGAAGTGAAAAATGCCGACCGCAATCGCAACCACTTTGCTTTATTGTTCTTGGACTTAGATTTCTTTAAAGAAGTGAATGACACCTTAGGCCATGCCATGGGCGATTTACTGTTGATAGAAACCGCGAGTCGTTTGAAATCCTGTGTGCGTGATGCCGACGTCGTGGCGCGTCTTGGCGGCGATGAATTTACTGTGGTGTTAAGTTCGATGGAAGACCATAAGGGGATTGAGCGCGTCGCCGAGAATATTTTGCGACGAATTGCCGAACCCTATGTGTTAGGGGAAGAAACCGCTTATATCAGCGTCAGTATTGGGATTACTTTATATCCCGATGATTCGACCAGTATTGAAGGGCTTCTCAAGCATGCGGATCAGGCTATGTATGCGGCGAAAGATCAAGGGCGTAATCGCTTCAACTATTTCACCCCATCGATGCAGGAATACGCCAAATACCGCATGCGCTTGATCCAAGACTTACGTCAAGCGGTCGTGAATAAAGAATTTGAACTGCATTATCAGCCGATTGTTGCCTTAGCAACGGGTGAAGTGACCAAGGCTGAAGCCTTGATCCGCTGGCATCATGCAGAGCGTGGTGCTGTGTCGCCTGCTGAGTTTATTCCTGTTGCGGAAGACACTGGCTTGATTGTTGAAATCGGCAATTGGGTGTTCGAGCAAGCCGCTCGCCAGAGTGCGGCGTGGCGTCATGAATTAGGGGTTGAAATCCAAATCAGCGTCAATAAATCCCCAATCCAATTTCGTGATGAAGGCACGCTGCTCAATGATTGGTTGAAGTTATTGCAAGATCTTAATATTACAGGCGCGGGCGTGTGCGTTGAAATTACCGAAGGCTTGTTATTGGATGCCAGTATGGGGGTGACCGAAAAACTACTGGCCTACCGTGATGCGGGCGTGCAAGTGTCGCTGGACGATTTTGGTACCGGCTACTCGTCACTCGCCTATTTGAAAAAGTTTGACATTGATTATCTTAAAATTGATCAATCTTTTACCCGCCATATTGATACCGATTCAAACGATCAAATTCTCTGTGAGGCGATAATAGTAATGGCCCACAAATTGGGAATGAAGGTGATTGCCGAAGGTGTCGAAACCGAGGCGCAGCGCCAAGTGTTGTTGGCAGCAGGTTGTGACTACGGCCAAGGTTACTTGTTCTCAAGACCTGTGCCTTCGGGTGAATTTAGCCAAAAATACTTACTGGATCCGCTTTTAGTCTCCCATGTCTGAGGAGATATTAACTTAGTGGCGATAATTGCCTATAAAAACGCCGCGGATTTTGCTAGACTCCGCGGCCCCGCGTTGGGGCATTGAGTATCACCTCGCATCAAAGTTTTACTACTTAGCTAAAGAGTCCCTATGAAATTTGAAACACTCGGTTTATCTTCTCCTATTTTGAATGCGATAACTGAGTGTGGCTATCAGCAACTCACTCAAGTGCAAGAGAAAGTGATCCCGCTTGCCTTTGAAGGCAAAGACATTATGGCCTGCGCCCAAACGGGTACAGGTAAGACGGCTTCCTTTGCTCTGCCTGTACTTGAAAAGTTGGCGGCTGATTCTTTAACAAGCGACAGCAATGATAAACCGATTTTACGCGCGTTGGTGATGACGCCAACCCGCGAACTTGCGATTCAAGTCTGCGAAAATATCCAAAAATACAGCCAGTTCCTACCACTGAAAACCTTAGCTGTTTACGGTGGCGCCAACATGAATCCCCAGCGTAAAGGGGTAGAGCAGGGCGTTGATATTTTGGTGGCAACTCCTGGTCGTTTATTCGACATTATTGGCCAATTCCAGTTAGATTTGTCGAGCGTTACCACATTAGTGATCGACGAAGCCGACCGTATGCTAGACATGGGTTTTGTGCGCGACATTGAAAAAGTGAAACGCTTAATTGCGCCGCAGCATCAAACCATGTTGTTTTCAGCGACCTATAGCGATGCCGTCAAACAACTCGCCGAGAAAATGCTGAATGAACCTCAGTGGGTGAATGTTGCTGACACGACTACCGCATCCACAGTTGTGCAGGAAGTCTATCGCGTTGATAAACGTCGTAAAGCCGAGCTGTTGTCAGAACTCGTTGGCCGCAACAATTGGCGCCAAGTGCTGGTGTTTGCCAGCACGAAAGAAAGCGCCGAGCATTTATTACAAGAATTAAAGCTGGATGGCATAGCCGCAGGTGTATTCCACGGCGATAAAACACAAGGCGCCCGTAATCGGGTGTTGGAAGAGTTTAAAGCTGGTAAATTGCGGGTGCTGGTGGCGACCGATGTGGCTGCACGTGGGTTAGACATTCAAGCCTTGCCTATGGTGATCAACCTTGAATTGCCTTTCCTTGCCGAAGATTATATCCATCGCATTGGCCGTACAGGCCGTGCTGGATTAACCGGTCGCGCGATTTCGTTCGTGTCACCTTCTGACGATGAAATGCTCGCTGAAATTGAAGCTTTGATTGAGCAAAAACTGCCCGTGTCGGTACAATCTGGTTATGAAGAAGGCACGCCTTTGCCTGCCCGTTACCGTGATGCGCCCGCGGCACCGATTAAGCCGATTGGAAAGTGGAGCCATAAGGCGCCGCAGGATCGCACTATTGGTCAGTCTCGTCAGGGCAAGTACGCTAAAGGTAAAGCGCTGGACAGCAAAGCAGGTGCAGAGAAATCCTCTAGCCGTGCTAAGCCAGCTTCTGGCTCAGGTAAGCCGTTTAATGCAACTAAACCTAAGTCGAATTTGGTGAGCAATAAGTCAGGTTTTGGCTCTCGCACCAATAAGTCAAAATAAGCTAAGTCAAAATAAGCTAAGCCCAACAATCAAGGCTAATAAGTGCAAAGTGCCTATTAGTTTAGCCGTTTAACGGTTGCCTAGTTTGTTGATTTGACTGTTGAATAGTCAGTTGCATATTTTGCTACATAGCCTGTCGCTATTCTAAAAGTGCATCCTCACCGATGCGCTTTTTGTTGAGCTTCAAAGCCAATACTTCTACACTCGAGCGCCAAGCTTTCTATTCGAGCGAGTTTCCTTATGATTATCAAAGCGATTCCCACCAATATCATTACAGGTTTTTTAGGTGTAGGTAAAACCTCTCTGATTAAGCAATTGCTGGCGACTAAACCCGCGGATGAAATTTGGGCTGTGTTGGTCAATGAATTTGGTGAGGTCGGCATTGATGCGGGGTTACTGAATTCCTCCGATAACGGCATACAAATTCGTGAGGTTGCGGGTGGCTGTATGTGCTGCGCCGCGGGCGTACCGACACAAGTGGCCATCAATCAGTTGATTGCGAAAGCGAAACCTGACCGCTTATTGATTGAACCGACTGGGCTTGGGCATCCTAATGAAATCATTAAAGTACTGAGTGCGCCCCATTATCAGAATGTGATTTCACTGCGTAGCACTCTATGTTTGGTGGACGCGCGTAAGATCCACGATCCTCGCTATCGTGAACATGCAAATTTTATTCAACAGTTGCAAGTGGCCGATGTGATCATCGCAACTAAGTCTGACTTGTATGATGCTGAAAATACTAAGTTACTCTATGAATTGCAGACTTATTTAAGCCATATTGAACGTACTGATATTCCTGTAGTGAGCCACTCAAATCAACAGCCTTTACCTAGCGCTTTGCTGGACTATCTTAACCAACCAAGGCGCGTGTCACTCAATATAAATGGGCATGCTAGCGCGGGCCTAAAGCTGGGCAGCCTACCGACGACTGCCCCAAGCTTGTTTCGTGCTGGTGGTTCGCGCTTGAGTGAGTTGAGCCTCTTTGCCGAAGGTGCAATCGAAGTCGCACTTGATTTTGATGATCGCGGTATAGTGCGAAAGCAGAATCAAGGTGAAGGTTGTTTTAGCTGCGGCTGGGTGTTTGAACCGAGTCAAGAATTTGATTTTGATAAATTAATGGATTTTATTCAGCGGCAAGCTCAGTCATCCAACGTTGGGCAAGTGTTGCTTAGATTAAAGGCCGTGATGATCACTACTGATGGAATTGCAGGATTTAACTGGATTGACCATGAGTTTACTGTGGTTGAACTCGATGACACCTTAGATTCCAGACTAGAAATGATTACCATGGACGACGTCAATTGGAACGAGATTGAGCTGCAGTTGATTGCTTGTCTTAGCTAACAGAGTTCCCCATCACTCTTTATTACAGGTGTGAGCATAGGTAAGAGGGGTCAGATTTGGTGGGAATAGTAAGGCCGGCTCAGTAAGGCAAGGTCACGCGGTATTTTTGGCCGAGTGTCGTGAGTGTGCCATTTTGGATCATCTCCTCGAAGAAGCTGTCAAAACGAATTCTTAGCGGATCAAATTTAGCTTGTTTCGGAAAAGCCATAAAGCCGTCTCGCACATCGATTATCGGCATGATTGGCGTAATTGCTTTAGGGATTTTGATTTGGGCGAGCACTGCATTGGTATTGCGACTATTGGTGGCGAGTAAATCTAAATCACCCCGCGAAAGCCGTTCTATGCCACTTTTAATATCGACAAATTCATTGATATTTAATGATTTAGTTTGTTCAGTAAACCGTGTGCCATAACTCCAACCCTGCATTTTTCCAATCCGTTGCGTTTTAATACTGGCATAGTCGCCATTCCACACTATTTCATTGTCTGCCCGAGCATAAAACACCATATCATCGCGGTAAAATGCCTTCGCCGCAAAAACCAAGTTGGCATTACGTTCTGGGGTATCGTAGGGACCAATAAGAATATCCGCTTGGCCACGTTCAACCATAGAGATAGCGCGGCGCCATGGGGTAATTTGATAGTGAATGTTCACACTTTGCTGCTGGGCGAAGCGATTCAAAATATCGACACCTAAGCCGGTATATTCGCCATTGGCTTGTAGTTCAAAAATTTGACTGAAACTCGAACCCACTGCGAGCAGGTCTTTGGCCTGTGCAGTCAAGCAAAGGCTGCTGAGCGCCAAAAGGACGACTTGTGCAAAGCCTTTGCTGAGTATCATGGCATTCCTTGTGTGGTTTGAATGCGGGAGGTTAGAACACTGTCTCTCGTAAAAGCGGCGATATCGTTATGCAATTCACTAGGGTTAAGGTTAGCAAATTTTACTCAGATTTGATTGCACGTTAACATTTTAATGTTTTGAAATAAATGGAAGATTAATCGTAAGGGCATTAAGCCGTTGATCTTCAATCGATACGTCATCCTATCCCTCAGTCAGCTTAGTTACGCTTAAAGGTTTCAGTTTGTATCATTCACTGATGGGGTGGAGAAATGTATTTTCCTTATGCGTTTAAATCAGTTAAGGCCGAATAAAGGGGATTGCGGTATGCTCTGCCATTCATTGATTTATACGCCAATGCTGGGCGGTTTATTTGAGCGGGATGTTATGAAGCTGCAGGAAATAGATAAAACCTTGTATCGTAAAAATATGAATTTATTCATTGTGATTCTAGTTGTTAGCTTAGTCGTGTTATCGCTGATTTTTGGTACTGGACTCATTGCGCTGTTTGGGGCGACGCCAGTGCCAGGTGAGCCAACAGGTAATTTTCACTTGAATCTCTTAGGCGTGATTTTCAGTCTGGGTCTGTGTAGCGCCGTGATTTACAACTTAAAAGACCGACCTTTTTTCAGTGAAATTTATTATGTGTGGCAATTGAAGCAGCTCCATAATCGTATTTATCGCAAGTTGATAAAGATTAAAGCCGCTGCGGCGCAAAATGACGTGAATGCTTTGATTATATTGCTTTTTTATTACACCAGTTTAAGGCAAGTGTATGTACTCGATGACAATACGCTGACCTTGCCGGCACTGACTCAAGATCTCAATCGTTTGAATGCACAAATCGAAAGCCTAGGCTTATTGCTGTCGCCCGAACAATTTACGCCTGAGTTGCTGACAAGATCTTTCTGATACTGATGAGGTAAGATGAGGATCGCTCCTCACCTTGCCATCATCTAGCCCTTATCTTGTCTTTGTCGTCCTTGCCCAGAATGAGGTCAGCGAGTTTCACTTAGGCGGCTTGCTGGGCTCTTTGTAGTGTGAGTAACCACTTACCATAGATGTAAATCCCTACCGCTGAGATAGTCCCTATGGCGGCGATGATGTACCACGCCATGCCAATGTTATGGCTGTGGTACAGCAGTTGGGTGAGTTCCTGGGCGCTTTCACCTGTGTAGCTCACCAAGGTAGTAAAGGCTTCACCTTGGGGAATGGCGCTGACCTCAGTGCTGTTCATGCCGCGCTCTAGCAATAAATCCCGCGAAAACAATTCCTTTGATGCATAAATCTCGTAGAGTTTAGGGCCAAAGTAGCCTTCTAATCCCCAGCCGATCCCTTGGGGCAACATCACAAATCCTAAGTACATGGCTTTTTTGCCTTCGGGAGCAATATTACCCATAAACTCGTTTTTCTTCGGGCTAATCATCATTTCGCCAATGGAGAACATGGCAATCGCGAATACGATAAACCATGCCGCATGGAAAGCACCGATAAACACAAAAGCTAAAATACTCAGCAAACAACCAATAAACATAGCGGTAGTAATACGGTATTTAGCCGTCAGCGCCGCAACGATAAAGCAGCAGGTCATAATCAGGCCCGCATTGAGGTTTAGCATGCCCTCGGGCATCACCTTAGTGCCTTCGTTATTGAGGCCAAGCCAAAATTGTAGAATGCCGTTACTGGTGCCTTCGCTGCCAAAGAGGGAGGTGACGATTACGCTGGTATCGACCCATTCGGAAATATGGATAGGCAGCACATCGAATAGGGCATTGAACAAGAACCAAAATCCTGAAAAAACGAGCATATAGTAGATTACAATCGGCTTTTTCAACTCGCGCCAAGCATCACGCCACAGGGATTCTTGTTCGACTTCACCCGATTTTATTTGCTTATTGCGTTCCAGTCGCTCGGCTTTACCAGGCTCGGTATAGGTGAGTAAGAATAAGAAGTTGAGTGAGATAATTGCGGCGCAGGCGAAAAATACATTGTCCCACGACAATTGGCGCATATGCACGGCAACTAAGGGTCCGAGGAAACCGCCAATGTTTACAACTTGGTAAAAAATGCCCCAAGCCATTGAAGTGTTATTGCGATTAGTGGACAGCACTAAGGTGCCTTGAATGCCCGGTTTAAATATCCCTGTGCCTATGGCAAGGAGTAATGCACCGACAAGGAAGCCCCAAAAGCTGGGGAAGAATGCCATGACGAGATAGCCAAAGATTTTAATGATGGTGGAGCCGAAGATGGTTTCTTTGTAGCCCACTCGGTCAGACATGCCACCGGTGAAAACGGGCACAAAGGTTTGCATGATCGCCCAGAGGGAAATAATAATGCCGTAGTCACTTAGGCTGATCCCAAGGCCGCCCGCAGACTCTGGCGCTTTAGCGTACAGTCCAGCACTGGCTTTAACACCGTAGTAGGCGATACGCTCGACTAACTCCATACCACCAACTAACCAAAACACATAACCTAAGCTAGTAATGGAGGCCCACATGCCGAGCTGTTTGACTTCTCGCAGATCGTTGCCTGCATTTGGACTATTCTGACTCATGTCCTTCCCTTATTATTGTTATTGAATTTATTTCTGTTTAACCCATTAATTATCAAAAACTTAAATTTATAAAGTTAATGATTTCATCTTGCTTAAATACGTTAATGGGCTTGCTTGAACGGATACTTTACCTAATTCGGCCTTAAACACCAAAAAAGTAGCAGAAAATGATGAATTAACCCACATCTGTTATTGAACTGTACTGAGTTTGTCATTTGGCTGAAATTGGACTGTTTCTGCTTAAGTCATTGTGATGATTAATCTTTATTGTTAATTATTCACAATGAACATGCTTTGAGTTCTCGCTATTTTTAGGTACAATCCATTGTCGCATTTTTGTTCACCCGATCATTTTTCTAGATAGATACGACTCTAGCCCCCCTTTTTGTGAGAAACGCTAATGACAGCAACAACATCTAATCATGCTCCTGCGGATATGAGCTTGCTCGAGGAGCCGATTGCGAAGCTTTTTTGGCGCTATACCATACCCACCATAGCCTCTATGTTGGTGACGGGCGTATATGTGACAATTGATGGCATCTTTGTTGGCCACTATTTAGGTGAAACAGGGCTGGCGGGGATGATGCTAGCTTACCCTGTGGGCGCGATTTTATACGCTATTGGCGCCATGATAGGTATGGGTAGCGCGGCATTAGTGTCAATCAATCTTGGCCAAGGTAATGTAGTCAAGGCCCGTAAACTACTGGGTAATGCCTTTACGTTATGTTTATTAACGGGATGCTTTTTTGCCCTTGTTGGTGGGATATTCTCGCGAGATATTTTGGTTGCTCTCGGGGCGCAAGGGGAGATGCTCGAAAATGCTAACGAATACTTATTCTGGTATTTTGCACTGTGTCATTTCCCCATAATTTCAATGACCTTCACCACACTGCTGCGTAATGATGGTAGGCCATCCATGGTGACTTGGGTGCTGATTTTGGGTGGTGTATTAAACACTTTCTTAGATTGGCTGTTTATTGTAGTTTTCCCCTTTGGTTTAGCGGGTGCAGCGATTGCGACTATGTTGTCGCAGGCGGTAACGGGGCTTTTGTGTTTACAGCATTTTTTCAGTCCGCGCACTCAGCTTAAAATCACTTTTGAGCAGATGAAGCTCAAGCTCGATAATTGCCTTAATATAGCCCGCGTTGGTTTCCCCAGCTTTTTGATGAATCTGTATTTGTCGATAGTGTTAACCCTGCATAATACGGCTTTTTTGTGGGTTGGCGGTCCATTACATGTGGCCGCCTATGGTGTGGTGAGTTACACAGAAGCATTTTTCTATCTGATTTTTGAGGGCATTGCGCTTGGAACTCAACCCATTTATAGCTTTAACGCAGGAGCAGGGCGCTTTGACAGGGTTAAACAAGCGCGCAATATTGCCTTTGGTATGACGTTACTTACCGCAGCCTTAGGTTTAGCGCTGATTTATTCTCGCCCTGAATGGTTAGTGTATTTGTTTGCCGGTGATAATCCGAATTTAACACCAGTGGCGATTGAAGGTATGCGCTGGTATTTTTGGGGCTTGCCTATGGAAGGCTTAATCTTAGTTGGTGCGAGTTTCTTCCAAGCGATTAACTGTTCGAAACAAGCTTCTATGCTGACGGGCGCTAAGCTTATTCTTATCGCTGCGATCATCTACTGCTTTGCATGGGCGTTCGGCGTGATTGGTGTGTGGGTGTCGCTCGCGACCTGTAGCACTATCTTGACGATATGGATGTTTTACGCCATGAAGCGAGTCGAGGCACGTCTGCATTAATCCTTGCTTTGGGTTGTATTGGTTTCGCCTGATATATTGACAAGACAAGGGGCGAGGCAAGTAACCTGTAGCTGTGGCATAAGTGTTTAGTTTTACGTAAATTTTACAATTGGGGCGATTAATGGCCCCGATTGTAATTGCCTGCATATCTTTCGTCGTTAAACATGACTTAGGGCTAGCGTGGGATGATGGCCTCTGGTACATTTCGCTGGTTTAATCTGCAATCAAAAATGACTTATCCAAGTGTGCTGTTGAGCCGAGGCTATAGCCCTCAATTAACAGACTGAGTTCGCTTAGGCTTTTGGGTCGATTGATTGTTGATATGACTGGGTATTGAGCCGAATGACTCGCTCGTTGATTTTAGTAATTTATGTTTTATGAGGCCCTTATGCGCACCACTGCAGTCATTTCTATGCTGTTGCTTGGCGTGTTAACGACAGTTAATGCCAGTGCCAAAGAGAATGAGTTAGTGTTTGCCAGCGACTTCGAAGGCAATCGTTTATCTCAACCTTGGTCGTGGATCATGGGTTGTCAATTTGAAGGCGCTGAACCTCACACAGGTGAAAGTGCGCTGCTTTGCGTCGAAGGCAATAGCAGTATCGTCAGTAAGTATCCTATTTCTGAAGCGGGTCTATTAGAGTTTTGGGTCAAAACCCAGAATACTCAAACCCAATATCGAATCAATGTATTGACCTCTCCGGTATTAAAGCTCGATGCCCAGTGGCAGCATGTTGCTTTAATCGATATCACCCCTGGGGCTAACGAATATTTAGCACACCGAGTGTCTATTGATGATCCGAGTCGCCAATATATCCGTCTTGATATTGAGGCTATTAATGGCCCTATCAGTTTGGACGATTTGAGCTTAGGTAAAATTCGCCTTGATATGGCCCTGCAAAAAAATGAGCAGAAAATTATCGGCGGGATTTTAGATAAGCTGAAAGCTGACAAGAATTACGAAGTGCAGTCTGAGTCATTTCGTACTTTAGGTAAAAATTATGCCGCCCAGCTCGAGAGCCAAAGACAATACCTCGAGTACTCGAATGCTATTTATTCAAGTATCACCTTTGTGTTGGCGACGTCTGAGCGCAATAAAATGTCTAACCCTATGGGATATAACACCTTTAGGTCGGTTTTAACTGACGCTAAACGTGTGGCATCGCCTCTCCAACAGGCGCGTTTAGGCTCTATGGTGAAACCCTTTGGTGACTTAGCTACTGCCACCTTAAACGTGGTCAGTGCCGGTGCGTATTCCGCCTTTGCCGAACCCTTTAAGTCATTCTTAGCGGCGACTTTTGATCGCTCTAATTATGACAACAGTGACTTAAGCCGTAGTGATAAAAAGTTTGCTGAAGAAAATGGCCTGAAAATTTATCAGCAGGCCGAACGGTTTATGTCTGAAATCGAAAAAGAACTGCAACAAGTCACTGCACTCGACAATGATTTAGTCAGTATGCAGAAGAACTTAGATAATTTCCGTAAGGATCTCGACAAGCATCTGCGCAGTTACTTACAGCATGCCAGTATTGCCCGCACACCTGAAAATTACAGCCGAGTGATGAGTAAAGACGAGCAGGCACGCGCGTTGGTGATTGCCGAGGCGAGTGCCAATATCAGTGCTAAAGCTGAGGCGCTATTGGCTTCGAACAGCAATGCAGAGTTAGTGCAGTACATGATTAAAACCACTGAGAAGATTGATGAATTTCAAGAGTTCAAGGAACGTTTTAATCAGATCACTTCGGCCATGCTGACCTTCTACGACAAATTTGAGCGCTCAATTGCCGCCGAGCAAAACCCCTTTACCGATCCTAGCGATCGCGCCGTGTGGGAGCAGCACGCCAAAAGCGCCCGTAACTACATTCGCCAGTCGAAGGAAGCGTTCACTAAAGCCTTTATGTAAAGGATTGTTGTAATTAAGTGGTAGTAACGGCCTAAAATTATGGCGATTTTTCTATTTTAGGTTTGGAGTTATCAAGGATAAAACAGGTAGTCAGAATCATTTCTGTTAGTGGGCAAGGATGATGAGTAAACCCTATACAACAACTCGGTTTGACACAGATACCGCCACAATGGCGATATTTGATCCCGCGGCATTAACTCATCGCTGTGAAGATACGGCTGATTGGTGGTCTGTGCCGAGTGACGAAATTTTGGAAATCAATCAAGGTCATGTGCTATTCGTAGGACTTGGCGCCGATGGCTGTTATGAGGTTGAAATTTTCCGTAAGCTAGGTGAGGCTGGGCTCAATTCGAATTATCTCTCTGCAAACTTAACAATATTGTCAGGGTGCCTGTATATTGGCGCCGCCGAGCAAGTTCCAGCAGGAGATCTTGGGCCTGAAACAACCTATGGCGGCGCTTTAATTTATGCTGTGCGAGGGAATATTGAGGTGAGGGTGTATCGGCTTACACCCCATAAACTGGTGGTTGAATATGAGTCAACCTCAGAAGATGTACTAAACGAGTTTACGTCTAGCCCATTACTTTAAGCGGCTTACTTTATTCGCTACCATTTTTAATCCCTATACGGGCTGTTAAACACCAAAGGTAACTTGTTAATCATCAGGGGTAAAAAAGCAATTTAACATTATGAGTTCTATGATGAATAATACTAAATGGCGCGAATGTATGACGCTGTTAGCTTCTCGTCCTGTGTATTTGCAACTACAGTTGGTCGGTGAAGAGGACTTTCCTCTCGATTATGAAGCCTCAAATCAAGTGTTATCCGAGATCATGGCTACTGATTGTCTTTTTGTGCAAAGGTGTATTCGCTATAAATCCATTAACGCGATTAGAATTGCGAAAACCGTTTTTCCCGCCGGTTTGGCGGATGACAATGTATTTCTGCTTGCTGAATTAAAAATCAGATTACAGCAACTCGGCCAGTTACCACTAATTGAAGACGATCAGTTTATTGTTATTCATGGCTATCATGACCTCATGGTTTGTTGAATCCAGAGCATCTACACTGGCTTACAACACACACCATATCTTAAGCTCGCTCTGCGATGGAGTTCATAGACTTCACAACCTAACAATGGCTCAGTTCTATTAAGAACTGCGCCAAAACGCTCAAAGTAGTCTTCATTAACTTGTTTTGCACTGATAAGTGGTACTTCAATACTGACATCTACACGACCTTTACGTATCAACGCTGGGTCAAGATTATCAGGATGATTTGTGGTCATTATTACAAGGCAGTCATCAAGAGGAATGATTCCGTCTAACGCGTTTAGAACGCCACCTAAAGTGAGTGGTGGGTTATCTACATTGCTTTCAGCAGTACGTGATACCGTAGCCTTTACACAGTCACAGTCCTCTATTAACAACATAGCTCCGGGTGGTACCTTTCTAATCGCCTTATGAATAGTGGCATCATTTACAGTCGATAGATTCAATATGTAAAGATCGCGATGATACTCAACAGCTAAGGCTCTCGCTATACCCGTCTTACCTGTACCCGTTTTGCCATGTAACAGTATGGTTAGCTTACTTACAACCGATTTCCCTCTACTTGCGAAGTTATCAACTTCTCCCATCAACTTCTGCTTAAACCCTTCATCTAGCACTAATTCACTAAAACCCGATGATTTCAATGTGCCATAGCGACACCATTCGGTTTCTTCGAAAATATTAACTTTTGGCTCTGTAGAGATGTCTCCACGAGTATCTTCTAAAAAACTATATAGTTTATCTTTTGCCCACCATGGTGCACTTACAGTAATAGTATCGTATGCCATCGTACTATCGACCTTAGAGCGGGTAGCCAACATGAAACAACCACCGTATTTAAACAGGTGCATACCGTAGCCGATAGACTTAACACTGACACGCCCGTCGTAACTCACACTATAGTCATAGTACACAGCCTCAGAGATAGAGCGTGAAAAAAACGGAATGGTAGTATTACTGATCAAAAAGGACAGTTTATTGAATACCTCTGTGCGCGCCTGATGGCTATCGTCTATAGTGAGCCGCACAAACAGCAGACTACTGAGCCAACTTAACAGCTTCGCGGGGACATCTTTTAGCATATAGCCTACGAGTCCAATTAACGTTAATGTTAATACTCCAACAATGACAGCCGTCAATAAAGGATCACCATTGGTGAGCGCCTTTATTTGTAGTAATACCTCGTTCATTTACTCACCTTTACTATAAATGCCTCATGGACATAATCGAGAATACTATCAACCGAGTCGAGGATACTACCAAGGTATCCTCAGTATGTGCGCTATCGCACGTGTTAAAGCGACTTGATAAAGATCCCCTGCCTATCACTAACGATTGCCTTATAACGTAGTAATATCACATTTTAAATCAATATCTTAATGTTGGGTTTATATTTAAGCGTCACTAACGTACACAGATAAATATCAGAGATGGCGCCGTTCATCAAAGAGTAGGATGGGGCGGCCCTGCATCCACGGATTGACTTGAACAACATCCGTGTTTAACTGCCAGTTCGCTATCTGATAGGCAGGACGCCTGAATGTCGTGCAATGCAGGGATGCATGAGAACGACCATGGCTCTCGTTCATAAGCTTAAAGCCCTAGGTTTCTATTCACCGAGTCGGCGAGTGAATGCCATGGCAAGCCTGTAAACTGCTCGTCAATAAACGTTAATTGGTAAGCAGTGTTAGTGGTTTATCAGCCTACAACTCAAATATCATTCAGCGAAATCTCAATAAGAAAGCCGCTAATGGAGGCGGCTTTTGTGTTTCGATGATTCCATAACCCTTGAATTTTCTTGGTTACATTAAATCTTGAGGCATTAGAGCAAATACACGTTTAAGCTGCAGGCACCGTGGGCGCCGACGACGAGGGCTTGTTCGATATCGGCGGTTTTTGATGGACCCGCGATAAACACCCCGAACTCACCTGATGCTAACGTGATTTCTTTAGCTGCCTGATGTAGGGTCGGCACAATCTTATTCGTTGGCAGGGCTAAGATCAGGTTTTCACAGATAAAAGGTGTCACTCTGTGGCCTAGATTTTTATTGTTAACCCAAATGGCACCGTTTTCGGCAACGCCAATGTCACCAGGGATCACTGCATAATCTATGTTTTTGAGCTCGTGGGCAGTGGGTGGCATTTCACGGTTTGCCGTGACACCCTCTACAAGGGAGATGACCTGTAACCCTTGGGCGATAAGTTCATCGACTTTGGCTTGCAGGGCTTTGATGCCACCTTCTTTATGCAGCGTACCCGCGACAGTATTGAGGTTGGTCTCGAACTGGCCGACGAGATTTTCGACTCTTGGCGTCACATCTATGCTTGGCATAGGATGATTTGTTAAGGCCGACAGTTTGAGCGCATTGATAATTTCAAGTTTACTAGACATCTTATAGGCTCCTGTGTTTCTTAAACCAAGCTTCGAAGCTGGAGTTCGGGGCAACGGGCAGTTCACGGTATTTACCCCATGCACCGCTAAAGGGTTTTAACAGACTACCCGGTAGAATGCGCAGCGCAGTTCTCGCCACACTCATAGAGCAGTTCAGCATGGTTTCGCTTGCCATAAATTTACCCACTAATGGCATGTAACTGTTTTTGCCATAGGGGAGTTTTCCGGCTTCAGCCTTAAGGCGTCTGTGGTGGAAAATAATCTTATCGAGCGGCACCTTCGTCGGGCAGATATAGGTACAGCTGCCACACAAGGTACAGGCCCAGGCAATCGAGTTAGTGTCATCAATCTTAGCGCCCACTGCGATACCAATTGGGCCAGGAATGGTGTAGTTGTAGCTGTAACCGCCGGAGCGACGATACACAGGACAGGTATTGAGGCAACCACCACAACGAATACATTTCAATGATTCTGCGAGGATTTTATCCTTGAGCATCTCAGTGCGGCCATTGTCGACGATAATAATGTGCATCTCACCTTCGGGCTGTGGGCCACGGTAAAAGGCGCTATAAGTCGTGACAGGTTGGCCTGTGGCGTTGCGTGCCAGTGTGCGTAGCAAGACGGCTGTGCTATCGATATCGGGCACCACTTTATCGATCCCCATTGAATGCAACTGCAACTTAGGCAGGTTAGCACCCATGTCGGCGTTGCCTTCGTTCGTGCAGACCACCACGGCGCCTTTATCGGCAATCGCCATGTTCACGCCTGTCATCGCGGCATCGGCGCTAAGGAACTGTTCACGCAGGTGGGCACGGGCGGCGCGGGTTAAATACAAGGGATCGGATCCCCCCGCTTTAGTGCCGAGTTTTTCATGGAAGAGTTCGCCGACTTCTTCTTTCTTCATATGGATCGCGGGCACGACTATGTGTGATGGCGGCATTTTAGCGAGCTGAATAATCCGCTCACCTAAGTCGGTATCTATGACCTCAATGCCACGTTGTTCTAAGTACGGATTGAGGTGACATTCTTCGGTCAGCATAGACTTAGACTTCACCAACTTTTTGACTTGATGGCGGGATAAAATGTCATGCACGATACGATTATGCTCTGCGCCATCTTTGGCCCAATGGACTTGTATGCCGTTGGCGATACAGTTTTGTTCAAAGGTTTCAAGATATTGAGCAAGATGGGTTAGCGTGTGGAGCTTAATTTCTGAGCCAAGCTGACGCAGTTGTTCCCATTCTGGGATGCTACCCGCGGCGCGGTCGCGTTTTTCTCTGAGCATCCATAGCGCTTTTGAATGCCAGTCGACACGGGTTTCGTCGCGGCAAAAAATATCGGCTTTATGGGCATGGACTTGGGAGCCATTAGCTCCGTGATTATGATTGTAAGCCATGGTGAGTCTCCTAGAGCGCGGCGTTTAGCACTTGCGCTATGTGGCGAATTTCAATCGGCAATTGCTGTCTGCGGATCATGCCATCGAGGTGCAACAGGCATGAAGGATCAAAACCCACCACATACTCAGCACCCGTTGCGGCGTGGGCTTGGGCCTTGTCTTTGCCCATTTTGGCTGACACTGCGCCTTCATCGACGGCGAAGGTGCCACCAAAGCCGCAGCATTCGTCACGGCGGTCTGGATACACTATGTCTATGCCGGCAATATTGGCCAATACAGCTTCGACTTTGTTGAATCTTGGCCCCATTTGCTCACTTGGGGTGGCAAGGCTTAACATGCGAATGCCATGGCAACTCAGTTGCAAGCTTACCTTGTGCGCGAAGGGCTTGGTAAAGGCTGGGATCGGCGCGATATCGTGTAAAAACTCTGTGAGTTCATAGAGTTTGTTGATCACAGCTTGTGCTTCTGGGCTGCTATCAAACTCGTGGAAGTTTTCTTTGGCGGCCACTAAACAAGAGGCGGCAGGGCAAACAATAGCGTCGCATTCCACTCCTTTAAAGGCGTTGAGCAATTTAAGGGTGGTACTGCGTGCTGCATCGAAGCAACCCGAGTTTGTCATCGGCTGGCCACAGCATGTTTGACCCGCGGGTAGAATCACTTGGTGCCCGAGTTTCTCTAATAATTCCAAGGTGGCGATCGCGACCTCTGGCATCATTTGATTGACTAGACACGGGATGAAAAGGGCGATTTTCATTGTGTTTTCTCTTTCTTGTTAGTGAACGACATTGCCTTGCTGTGCGACCCCAAAGTCCACACAAATGCTAAGGTAGTTGATCAAATATAGGCCTATCTTAGCGGAATAAGTAGCCCTAATTTAGTAAATGAGCTTGTAGATTTTTTCAAAAATGAGAATATTTTAACTTGATGATTACATTGATTTTAAAATGTATTTATTCAGGTTTGAAATTCTCAAAAAATACTTAATGACAAATAAATGAGAATAGTTCGCTTATATAAACAAACGGGGCTAAAAATAGCCCCGTTGTTTACTACTGTCATACCAGATTAGCGGCTGCACTCTTCGAGCAGATAAGCTAAGTGGCGGTAGGAAATGCCGCTGTGTTGGGTCAAACCGACCTCGCACATACGGTTGGCGTAATAGCCTTCCTTAATCTCGACAGGAATGAGCTTTTTGATATTACGCAGTGCGCTGGCGTTGATTTCAGGCTTATACAAGCCTTTTTCACCCGCGTAACCGCAGCAGTCAATTCCCGCAGGTTTTAACACTTGCGCAGAGCAGGCATCAGCGATTGCTTGCATCTTAGGTTCAAGTTTCATCTTGCGTGCGCTACAACCTAAGTGCAGTGCCACATTGACTTTTTTGCTGATGTTGAGCTTAGTCAGTAGCTTGTCGTGCATAAACTCAACTAAGTCGATAATTTGTACTTTTGGATTACCTGACAAAGTGCGGTAGGTGCAAGACAAGGCATCGACGATCACTGGCAGCTTGCCACCATTAGTCATCTTGCTCACGGCATCGATAAGTTCTTGGCGTTTGGCATCGGCGTTTTTAAAGTCGCCCTTAGATTCCCACATCTGGCCGCAACATAAATCGCGGGTTTTTTCTGGCGTGATGACGTTATAGCCAGCACGTTCCAGCAGCGTGACAACCACCTCTGGCAAAGTGCGGTTATCGGGATCTTTTGGCGTCGGACCAAAGGTTCTGCCGCCACAGGCTGGGAAGTAAATCACTGTTTCTTGGCCAACTTTAGCGGGGGATGGTTTTGGCAATTTGCCGCCTTTCGGGAAATCTGGGTTCCAATAAGGCACTTCTTTTGAAATCAAACGGCCGGTTTTCATTAGGGCACTGGTAATGTTGTCGCCAGTGATCTTGTGGATCACGCCAAGCATGTCAAAACCTGAACTGATAACCTGGTTAACTGCGCCAAAGTGTTTGGCTTGGAAATCTAAGACTTTTTGTTCAGTAGTGCTGATGTACGGCGTGCGCAGTTTACGCACCAGTTGGCCCATGCTGTTATCCACTGGGCAAG
Organism: Shewanella sp. SM21; assembly: GCF_025654335.1. Classification (NCBI taxonomy): domain Bacteria; kingdom Pseudomonadati; phylum Pseudomonadota; class Gammaproteobacteria; order Alteromonadales; family Shewanellaceae; genus Shewanella; species Shewanella sp. SM21. The sequence continues at coordinate 232,184 of NZ_JAKKRL010000001.1, read as the reverse complement.
CAATAGTACAAAGCTGACAGGCGGCACAGGTATCAACTACATCGTATTTAGCGGCGGCGCGCATTTCTGCTGCGGCGGCTTTATCACCGGATTGTTCTAAACGTTCGATTTCACGCAGAGTCGCAATACGCTGACGAGGTGAGAAGTTGAGTGCCGATGTTGGGCAGGTTTTTTCACAGAAACCACATTCGATACATTTATCAACAAAATCATCGACCACAGGGCAGGGTTTGATGTTTTTAACGTGGACATTGCTATCGTCGTTAAGAATAACACCTGGGTTTAGAATACCCTGTGGATCAAATACTTGTTTGATGCTCTTCATCAAAGTGTAAGCATCTTGTCCCCATTCTTTTTCGACGAACGGCGCGACAGCACGGCCAGTACCATGCTCGGCTTTCATTGAACCGTCGTACTTGTTAATCACCATGTCGGCAATATCATCCATAAAGGCATGGAAACGATCGATATCGGCTTGAGTCGAGAAGGTGGGGGTAATGATAAAGTGGAAGTTCCCCGCAAGAGCATGGCCATAAATACAGCCTTCAGGGTAACCATGTTTATGGAAAAGCTCAGTGATATCGTGCGCCGCAGCAGCAAGGTGCTCTAGTTCAAAGGCCACGTCTTCGATGATTACTGAGGTTCCCTTTGGACGCTCACCACCTACAATCGGGAACAAGCCTTTGCGCATTGCCCAGTATTTGTCATAAACCGCTGGATTAGTACTAAATTCCATTGGGCGGATAAAGTCAAAACCGGCGAGTTTCGCGGTGACATCTTGAGTATAATTTTCTAAGGTTTTGTCGTCATCAGCACGGGATTCTATCAGTAGAATAGCGGATAGGGCCGGCAATTCTGATAACCAATCTGGCATGCCAGGCTTGCCCGTTACTGCTTTGATTGATGGCCAATCAAGGAGTTCAGCAGCAGAAACGCTTTCACCGTTTATCAGTGGTATGGCTCGTGCGGCATCTTCCATATTATGGAATACGGCCATAGCTGAGGCTTTAAATTTAGCTTCATTCACTGTGTGATAAGTGACTTCATTAATAAAAGCTAAGGTGCCTTCCATCCCCACCATTAAGTGGTTGATGATGTCAAATGGGTCGGTAAAATCGAGTAACGAATTGATGCCGTAGCCGGTGGTATTTTTAATGGAATACTTTTTACGAATTCTGTCCGCTAACACTGTGTTATGACGAGTCATGTGCGACAGTTCTGTCAGCGCATCTAGTATTTTTCCATGGGATTTAACAAAGGCAGCTTTTGATTTTTCACAGCCTGTATCGAGTTCAGTACCATCTGCAAAAAGAAGTTTCGCGGAAGCGATAGTTTGGTAACTGTTTTGCGCAGTACCACAGCACATTCCCGAAGCATTGTTTGCCACAATACCACCAATTTTGGCAGAGCCTATGGTGGCGGGATCGGGACCAATTTTGCGGTTAAGCGGCGCGAGTACGGCGTTAGCGTCGGAACCAATGACAGCAGCACCTAAGGTGATCTGTTTGGCATCGCTACTGACTTCAATCTTTCTAAAACCATCATGGCCAAGGATCAACAAAATACCTTCACCGATAGCTTGGCCAGATAAACTGGTTCCAGCGGCCCTAAACGTGACGGGTGCATCATGCTTACGGGCAACGGCTAATGTGAGCTTTACCTGTTCTAGGGTTTCTGCATGGACAACCACTTCTGGGACTATCCTGAAGTAGCTTGCATCGGTGGACCAGGCAAAACGGCGAACGGGATCATCCGTCACGGGATGATCACCTAATTGCGTTCTTAGATCATCGATGACCAGTTTATAGTTAATCGACATAGCATCACTCTCTTTATTAATAGATTAAAGCCGAAGTCACTGGGAGTGACTTCGGGCATTCAATAAAATAAAACGGCTTAGAATCCACCCCACAGGGTAGCTATTGTGCCCGCCAGTAAGGCATAACCAATGGCAACAGGCATTGTTTTACGGATAATTTCTGATTCTCTACCTGCCATACCCACTACCGTTGCAGCGGCAACCACGTTCATTACGCACATCATGTTACCGGCGTTTGCACCGATACCTTGTAGTGCCAATACCAGTGTGTGGTTCATGCCAATATTGTCGGCAACGCTGTATTGTAGGCTGGAGAACATCATGTTTGAGAACGTGGCGGAACCCGATAAGAAGGCACCAAAAATCCCCACGATAGGCGCCATCCAAGCCCACACTGCGCCCATGGAACCTGCCAACATATCCGCTAAAGCGACAGGCATTGAGGCAAGACCTGCACCATTCGCGCCTGAGTTTAAGAAGATTTTTACCATAGGCACTGATGCGCCTAATGAAATAATGGTTGGCAACATGGACTTACATGAAACACCGACCGTTTGCTGAATCGCAGGGCTTTTCATTTTGAACAGGAAGAAACCTAGAATACACACGGCAACAAAGAAGGCGCCAGGGGCATATAGGGTGGCGAAGCTGGCTTTTAGCTCAGTGCCCATTAGGCCTGTCCAGCTGATGTTAAAGCTTGATAACCATGCTTTTAACGGTGCCACTGTACGCGACAGTACCAAAAGCGCAGCCATGATGATGTAAGGTGTCCAAGCGGCAATTTGGGAAAACTTAGCCGTTGTTTCGACTTTTCCGCTTTCTTGACTGTCATTCTCTGCGAAATCATTCCATGGCGTTTTAGGCAGTAAGTAGCCTTTACGCGCAACCGGGATCACTAAGGCCATACCGATCAATGAACCGATAACCGAAGGGAATTCTGGGCCTGCAAGGTAGTTGATGATCCATGCGGGGACGGTAAAGGCAAGACCTGAGAAAATCGCAAATTTCCAAATTGCTAAGCCTTCCTTAAAGGATTTATTGCGACCAAAGAATCCTGTTAGCATGGTCACCATTACGAGAGGAATTAATGAACCTGTGATTAAGTCGATAGTGATCATATGCATGACGATATATCGCGCATAACCAGCATAGTTACCGCCATGGGCAGCAAATTGCTCCGCCGCCATGCTCACGCCACCTTGGATCAGACCCTGTTCCATCCCAAAAAGTACGGGTAGACCAATCGCACCGAAGGATACACAGGCCGAGTCAGCAATCAAAGCCACGACAGCTGCGGCAACGGGTGGTACACCAAGCAATACCAGTAGTGGTGCGCCAATGGCTGCGGGAGTACCAAAACCAGCACTACCTTCAATAAAGGCACCGAATAACCAACAGATGATGATGACTTGTACACGGGCATCGGCACTGATGTTAGTAAACCCAGCACGGATAGTGTCCATGGCACCTGAGTATTTCAGGGTATTGAGTAGGAATACGGCACCAAAAATGATGGTTAACGGTGTGATGGCTGAGAGCAGTCCTTCGAGGACCGATGCCGCCAGTAATGTGGTATCCATTTGCCAAATAAACACGGCGGCGAGCGCTGTGATTATCATGGAGATAGGCATAGCCTTAGATGCAGGCATTCTGAGTAACACTAGAAATAGCATTACACTGAGCACTGGCGTCAAGCTAGCGAGGAGTTGAAGTATTGTCATGCTTGCCTCTTCATAAAGTGGTCTGTCTTATTATTGATATTAGGATTTTTCATCTGCCTTCATGTCGACTTCCCAGACCAATAAATCAGCAGTTAATACTGCAAGTACTTACGGTCTCGACATTCTGTGTTGTGTACTAGACGCTATTGTGAGCTTGACTAATATGATCTAGATCATCTTGGCTGTTATATGAAATGCTAATTTACAGTGCTGCGGGGTGCTTCTCTCGGGGGATTTTCTTATATGTGACAATGATCACTTAGACTGTTGGGTGTATATCTACTTTGGTTATATTAAATTAAATTTGTTGTTTTTCTGGTTATTAAAAGTAGAGCTATCACTCATATTCATCGTCATTATTGCAATTAACTGATCCATTTATTTCATTAATAGTCTGTTATTGGTTTTTTCAGTCATTTTTAAGGTGTGATTAAGGTCGCATAGATTGTTGTGGCTAGATTAACTCATTTACTTCTATTTTCATCAAGCTATTGTAATGTTTGCCTAATATGTCCATTTTGGAATGGTTTTTTATAGTGATCTAGAGCACGTTTTAAAATGGTGGGATTTTATTGTGATGGATATCACTTAATGAATTTTACTTTAATATGAAATTTAATAACCATTGTTTAATTTAGTTTCAGTTTATTTGAGCGAACAGCCAGCCCAAATATTCAAGTATATTGAGCGAATAACAGAAAAGTTGAAATAAAAAGTGACCGCTTCTAATGGGTTAAGAGGGGAAATTGAGAGAACAGGGTGAAATTGAAGCAGAAATTTTAAGTAACAAAACTAAAAAATACTGTTTGAACTTTTATCAGACTGGTTAGTGTCATTAATGCTCAAACGCCATTAATGCGAATATTAGTTGTTTGTGAGAAGTGCTAAAAAGTTCACCAAAGACTGTGCAGGGGAAAAGATAAGGCTTTAATCGCAACCTTCTAGGTTAAATTTACAAAATAAAAAAGAGACGTGATATGTCTCTTTTATTGGTGATTTAGCCAACAGATACAGACTTAAAACAACTTGCTGCCCCAGCCTAATTTGGTCCGCAGCACGTGGAAATAGTTGTGTCCTTTAGGATGAATAAGCCGTAAACGTTCAGAGCTGCGGCGCACTATGATTTCATCGCCGGGTAACACGGCTAAATGCACGTGGCCATCACAGCTGACTTCGAGGTTTTCGCCATTTTCAGGTGACACAACCATTTTTATGGTGCTGCACGCATCGACAACAATCGGGCGACACGACAGAGTGTGCGGGAACATAGGTACTAAGATTAGGGCCTGTAAATTAGGCGTCAGAATAGCGCCGCCAGCGGAGAGGGCGTAGGCCGTTGAACCGGTAGGCGTTGACACTATCATGCCGTCGGCACGTTGGCTGTACATGAACTGATCGTCAATATAGACCTCAAACTCAATCATGTGGGCAATTTTACCCGGATGGAGTACGGCTTCGTTGACGGCGGTGTTGCTCGCCTTGAGCATACCGTGGCGATAGACTTCGGCTTCGAGTAAGAATCTATGCTCGGTATCGAACTCCCCATCGAGTACCTTGGCGAGTGCCTCTTCGAAGGCATCGGGCGGCAGATCGGTTAAAAAGCCTAAATTGCCGCGGTTAACCCCAATCACGCCTAAATCGAAGCGGGCTAATACCCTTGCCGCGCCGAGCATGTTACCGTCACCACCGACGACTATGGCTAAGTCGCAACGCGCGCCAATTTCTAGTAAATCGACCGCTATGATATTGGGTCCTAATTCGGTAGCAACACGCTCTTCCACTAAGACTTCAAAGCCCTGCATTGTCAGCCAATAATGCAGACGCTTTAAGGTTTGGTTGGTCCCTTGGTGGTGAGGTTTGCCGATAAGGCCGATAGTATGAAACTTTGTGGTCATATTTATGCTAGATCTGGCCTTAGGCCTTGAAACGTCAAAATTGATCCCCATAATATGCCCAGAGTATTTCAGAAACAAAGCATTTTTAGCTGGAGTGAAAATGAGCAACGAATCGATTAAAGCAGAACAGGATCTGATCCAAGAGGGTGTAGAGTCTGAAGTATCTACCGCAGAAGCAAGTCTGATCGATGAGCTTACCCAGGCCAATTTCCGTATTGAAGAGCTGGAACAGTTACTCGCTGAAGCTTTGGCGAAAGTTGAAGAGCAGAAGGATTCAGTCATCCGCGCCGCAGCCGAGGTCGATAACATTCGCCGTCGTGCCGCAATGGATGTGGAAAAGGCGAACAAGTTTGCCTTGGAAAAGTTCGCCAATGAGCTTTTGCCTGTGCTTGATAACATGGAGCGCGCGCTAATGGGGACAAACCCAGAAGATGAAGCGACTAAAGCGATTTATCAAGGTGTTGAGTTAACTCAAAAAAGTTTACTCACCGCGGTGGCAAAATTTGGTGTTAAGCAAATTGATCCACAAGGTCAGTCATTTAACCCTGACCAACATCAAGCGATTGGCATGCAGCCAAGCGCCGAGTTCCCTGCGAACACTGTGATGTTGGTGATGCAAAAGGGTTATGAGCTGAACAGTCGCTTGCTGCGCCCTGCGATGGTGATGGTGTCACAGGGTGGCCCTAACCAAGAAAGTGCAACGATAGATATCGAAGCTTAAGCTTTATTGGATCAGCCGCTGTTATAAAAGACAGCAACAAAAAAGGACTGCAATTGCAGTCCTTTTTTTATGGGCGGAATTTTTTATTGATAACATTTAGCGTCTTAACGAGATAAGCAAGTTCAGCCTATTGCGCTAGATAAGCATTGATTTGCGCCAGTATGCCTTCGGCATCCAGTTGCAAGTCGTGGATGACTTCCTCTGGCGAGCCATGTTTAATGAACTCGTCTGGCAAACCAATTTGGAGTACGGCTTTAGGCATTTTTAGCTTTTGAAGCTGTTCAAGCACTCCGGCACCCGCACCGCCTATAATGGCATTTTCCTCCACAGTGACTAACACTTCATGGGTTAGTGCCATTTCTTTTATCAGATCAACATCAAGTGGTTTCACAAAGCGCATATCGACAACCGTCGCATCTAAGCTTTCGGCAGCGGTTAATGCTGATGCGAGCAAGGTACCAAAGTTAAGTATGGCAATACGCTTACCGATGCGCTTAATGACACCTTTACCAATTGGCAACGCAGTCATGGACTCGACTTGCATCGCTCCCGTGGCACTACCCCTTGGGTAACGCACCGCACTTGGGCCCGCATCATAGCAATAGCCAGTGTAGAGCATTTGACGACATTCGTTTTCATCGGACGGCGCCATGATCACCATATTAGGGATACAACGCATAAAACTTAAATCGAATGCACCTTGGTGGGTTGGACCATCGGCACCGACGATGCCGCCACGGTCAATGGCAAATAACACGGGTAATTGTTGTAGTGCGACATCGTGAATAAGCTGATCATAGGCGCGTTGCAGGAAGGTCGAGTAAATCGCGACTACAGGCTTGAAACCTTCGCAGGCAAAACCCGCCGCTAAGGTGACTGCATGCTGCTCGGCAATCGCTGCATCGAAATATTGTTTCGGGAAGCGCTGGGAAAACTCCACCATGCCAGAACCCTCACGCATCGCAGGAGTAATCGCTAACACTTTCTCATCTTGTTCGGCAATGTCGCACAACCATTTACCGAAGACTTGAGAAAAGGTCGGTAAACCGGGTTTGGTGGCCGGTTTTTTAAATAGTGATGGGTCAAACTTAGGCACAGCATGCCAACCGATAGGATCTTTTTCAGCAGGTTCATAACCACGACCTTTTTTGGTCATGATGTGCAGCACCTGTGGACCTTTCAGATTACGCATATTGCGCATGGTCTCGACCAGAGCGTCTACGTCGTGGCCATCGATAGGACCTATGTAGTTGAAACCTAACTCTTCAAATAGAGTGCCAGGAACGACCATACCTTTGAGGTGTTCCTCAGTCCGCTTGGCCATTTCTTTGATGACTGGCATACCTTTCAACACTTTTTTGCCGCCTTCGCGCAGTGTGGTGTAGAAACGGCCTGACATCAGTTGTGCTAAATGATTATTGAGGGCGCCGACATTTTCTGAAATCGACATTTCGTTGTCGTTCAGTACCACGAGCATGTCATTGTGCAAGTCGCCCGCGTGGTTCATGGCTTCAAACACCATGCCGCCGGTCATAGCGCCATCGCCGATGACAGCGACCACTTTACGACCTGCTTGTTCTTTTTCTGCAGCTATCGCCATCGCCAGCGCGGCGCTAATCGACGTGCCTGAATGGCCAACGCTGAAAGTGTCGTATTCACTTTCTTCACGCCATGGGAAAGGATGTAAGCCATCTTTTTGCCGAATGGTGTGCATCTTGTCACGTCGACCCGTGAGAATTTTATGGGGGTAGGCTTGATGGCCTACGTCCCAGATCAGTCGATCAAAGGGGGTATTGTAGACATAGTGCAGTGCCACAGTGAGTTCTACTGTGCCGAGCCCAGATGCAAAATGTCCGCTGGACATGCCAACAGACTTAAGAAGGAACTCGCGCAGTTCATCGGCTACTTGTGGTAAAAGTGCCTGAGGAAGCTGGCGGAGCTCATTGGGGGTGTTGGCCTGCGCCAACACGGGAAACTGAGAAATGTCCAAACTCATAGCGAGATACTTCGACTCTTATTATATTCTTCGCTCAATGATATAGCGGGCGAAGTCTGCAATTAACTGGCTATTGTATGGCAATTTAGCCAGCGCTGATAGTGCCTCTTGGATCAGTTGTTTGGCGGTGTCTTGTGCACCTTGTAGTCCAAGTAGTTGTGGAAACGTACTCTTATTCGATTCAGTATCAGAGCCTTGCGGTTTACCTAGCTCTTCGGTGGTGGCTACTATGTCAAGGATATCGTCTTGTACTTGGAAGGCGAGCCCTACCGCACGGGCAAAATCCATCATAGCAGCATACTGATCTTTTGGCGCGTTTGCGGCGATTAAAGCCAACTCAACAGCGCAGCTGATAAGGGCGCCAGTTTTCATATTATGTAGCTGAGTTAACGCTTTAAGATCAATATGTTTATCGGTCGAGGCTAAGTCTATCGCTTGGCCTCCACACATACCACGATAACCTGAGGCTTTGGCTAATACTCTTACCATAGCAATATGTTGTTCGCTGCTGATCCCTGGTACCGCTTCGGTGACAATTTCAAAGGCTAAGGTTTGCAGAGCATCCCCCGCTAAAATGGCCGTCGCTTCATCAAAGGCGATATGCACTGTCGGCTGGCCACGGCGGAGCTCGTCATCGTCCATGGCGGGTAAATCGTCGTGGATTAATGAATAAGCATGGATACATTCAATGGCTGCGGCGCAAGCATCTAACTTTTCGAGTTCGACCCCAAACATGCGTCCCACACTGTATACGAGGAACGGTCGAATGCGCTTCCCTCCCAATAAGGCACCGTAAGTCATAGCGGCTTTTAATTGGGGAGCTGTATCTTCAAGCGTACTAAAACGCTGTTTTAATTGATCATCAACTCGTTGTTGATATTCTTGAATGGTACTGACTAACACGCTTATTCGCCCTCAACGGCATAGGGGGATAGGGGCGCATTTTCGTCTTGTTTCAGTAAAATGGCCACTTTTTGTTGGGCTTGTTCGAGTTTTGCTTGGCTATTTCGAACGAGATTGATGCCACGTTCAAATTGTTTTAACGCGTCATCGAGGGAGATATCGCCTTGTTCTAGATCGGCAACGATGCGTTCAAGTTCGCCAAGGGATTCTTCAAAACTAAGATTTTCGGGTTTCTTCGCCACGTTCAGGTTTCCTTTGATTTAGCGGACACAAGGTATATCAGGGCGGCGTAAGGGTCAAATTCAGACTAAAGATATTTGCTCAATAGCACGCTTTGTTACTGAAATTTTTCCAGAAAATATAAATTGTCGCTAAACTTGCTTAGTGTGTGTCCGATAACTGACAATAGTATCATCATTTGTATGGTAATTTTTAACTGGATAAACAAGGCTCGTATGTGTGTCGGTGGGATTATCTTATTCGGTAGAATAACTGAGTGTTCTTGCTTACCCAGAGTAAGTATTATGTCGTTTATTACGAAAATTGAGGAGCCGTTGTGGATTTAGCAACAATAATCGGAATTGTGGGAGCCTTTGGTTTTATTCTCGGCGCTATGGTGACCAGTGGCGGCTTGATGATTTTCGTTGATGTGCCCTCGATCCTGATTGTGTTCGGTGGGTCCTTCTTCGTGGTAATGATGAAGTTCACTCTTAAACAGTTTTTAAGCGCCGTTAAAATTGCTTTGAAAGCTTTTGTATTTAAGATTGATAAACCAGAAGACTTGATTGAACAGTCAGTGACTATGGCGGATGCTGCCCGTAAAGGGGGGTTTTTGGCATTAGAAGAAGCGCAAATTAGCAATACTTTTATGCAAAAGGCTGTCGATATGTTGGTCGATGGTCATGATGGTGAAGTAGTGCGTGCAGCTCTAGAGAAGGATATCGCTCTAACGGAAGAACGTCATCGGACGGGGATTGGCATATTTAGAGCCTTTGGCGATGTTGGCCCAGCGATGGGGATGATAGGTACACTCGTTGGTCTCGTGGCCATGTTATCAAATATGGCGGATCCTAAATCTATTGGTCCTTCGATGGCGGTTGCGTTGTTAACCACATTATACGGCGCTATGGTTGCTAACATGGTTTGTCTTCCTATCGCGGATAAGCTAACGCTTAGGATGGGGGAGGAAATGCTCAATCGTAACCTTATTATGGATGCGGTATTGGCGATTCAAGACGGACAAAACCCGCGGGTGATTGAAGGCTTTTTGAAAAATTATCTCGCTGAAAAAAATCGTAAAATCGATACAACGGACGGAGAGTAGCCCATGGCTAAGTGCAATTGTCCACCGCCCGGAGCACCGCTCTGGTTGGCAACATTTGCCGACTTGATGTCGCTGTTGATGTGTTTCTTCGTATTGTTATTGTCATTTTCTGAAATGGACGTGATGAAGTTTAAGCAGATCGCGGGCTCAATGAAGTATGCCTTTGGTGTGCAAAATAAGGTGGAAGTTAAAGACATCCCGAAAGGGACTTCTGTCATTGCCTTAGAATTTAGACCCGGTCGTCCCGATCCGACTCCGATTGAAATCATTAACCAGCAAACGAATGAAATGACTGAACCTGTATTGGATTTCCAAGCGGGTGAAGACGATAGTGCGGGCGGCGTGCAGCAGCAAAATGGTTCTCAGCGGGGTGGCGAAGCGAGTGCTACGGCGCAAGAAGTTGCCGATGCGGTTAAAGCGGAAGCGGCAGCGGCGCAAGAAAAGATCAATCAGCAAGTGAAGAAGATGGCGCAGGAGCTCAATAAAGAGATCACCGATGGAGCGATTGAAATTGAGTCATTAGGTCAGCAGATTATTATTCGTATACGTGAGAAGGGGTCATTTGCTTCTGGCTCAGGCTTCCTGCAGCCTCGATTTAAACCTGTGGTGCGCTCAGTCGGCGAATTGTTAAAAGATGTGCCAGGTGTCATCACAGTGTCAGGTTATACGGATGATATGCAAATAAGCGATGAGCTCTATAGTTCTAATTGGGATTTATCCAGCAAACGTGCCGTGGCAGTGGCCCATGAGTTAGTACAGGTCAGCGGCTTTGATTCTAATCGAATGAAAGTGGTTGGTATGGCGTCTAACAATCCGATTGTGCCTAACGATTCTCCGGAAAATCGTGCCCGTAACCGCAGGGTTGAAATTGCTATTGAGCAAGGTAAAGCGAAGGAGTCTGAAGAAATTCAGATCGGTAATTCGCCTTAATTGTTTAGATACTCTCCCAATCTAAAGCCGCAATAATCTTGCGGCTTTTTTATTGAGCTAATGTGGACTTTTCCCTTTTAGTTAACGTGTTATGCATCAAATCACTGTGGTTGATTTAAATCCATTTGGGCTTTACGTTAATCACATTGAGTGTGTAATCCCTAAGTTTCCTTAACCATCCCTCAACGACTTATTGTTAATGATTCATCTCAAATCACTTATTTTAAGCAGGGCAATTCACACCATTCGAATAGGCTTTAGTGACATTATTTCAGCCTAATTAGCTGCCGTGATTTAGTCATTAATACGCAATGAATACGCCATAAATGTGGCCTGTGTCGCTGTTGGCTATGTGCGCTGAAACTCGCCTTTTTAGGTTGCTTGGGTATATAATCCCCCGATTATTCTTTTAACCAATTTTGCTGTTTTAAAATTGCCCGCGGAAATCCCATGAAGTTTATTGTAAAGCTGTATCCAGAAATCATGATGAAGAGCAAGCCTGTACGCATGCGCTTCACCAAAATGCTCGAAACTAACATCCGTAATGTGCTTAAAAAAGTTGACGAAGATGCAAAAGTGCAGCGTCAATGGGACCGCATTATGGTGATGGTACCAAAGGATAAGCCTGAATTGGCACAAGCTTTCGGTGAGCGTCTGGCGTGTATTCCTGGCATTGCACACGTAGTGCAAGTGGATGAGTATAGCTTTGAATCTGTTGATGATATTTATCAGCAAGTCTTGCCTGTTTACCGTGACCAGCTCGCGGGTAAAACCTTCTGCGTGCGAGTAAAGCGTACTGGCGATCATGATTTTAATTCTATTGAAGTTGAGCGTTATGTCGGTGGTGGCTTAAACCAGTTTACCGATGCGCTGGGCGTACGTTTAAAGAATCCGGACATTACTGTTAATTTAGAGATTGAGCGCGATAACCTTTATATGGTGACTAAGCGTATTGAAGGTCTAGGCGGTTTTCCGATGGCAACACAGGAAGATGTATTGTCCTTGATTTCGGGTGGTTTTGACTCTGGCGTCTCTAGCTATCAATTTATCAAAAAAGGCGCTCGTACCCACTACTGCTTCTTCAATCTGGGCGGCGCACAGCACGAAATTGGTGTTAAACAAGTAGCTTACCATCTGTGGAAAACCTACGGTGAATCCCATAAAGTGAAGTTTATCTCCGTGCCTTTTGAGCCTGTGGTTGCTGAGATTTTAGAGCGTATCGATAACGGTCAAATGGGCGTTGTATTGAAACGCATGATGATGCGTACCGCGGCGCGTATCGCCGAGCGTATGGGCATTCAAGCCTTAGTTACCGGTGAAAGTTTAGGCCAAGTGTCTAGCCAGACCCTGACCAACTTAAACGTCATCGACCGTTGTACTGAGTTATTGATTCTACGTCCCTTAATCGCCATGGATAAGCAAGACATTATCAACGAGAGCCGTAAAATCGGCACCGAAGATTTTGCTAAATCAATGCCTGAATATTGCGGCGTAATTTCGCAAAAGCCGACGGTAAAAGCGGTATTAGCTAAGGTTGAAGCGGAAGAGAAAAAGTTCTCTGAGGATTTGATCGATCAGATCATCGCCCAATCTGTCACTATCGATATCAGGGAGATCGCAGAACAAATGGATACTCGGATTACTGAGACAGAAACGGTTGCCAGTATCGATACTAACCAAGTGGTCATTGATATTCGAGCCCCTGAAGAAGAGGAAAGCAAACCGCTGCAAATTGAAGGTATTGAGATAAAGCGTATCCCATTCTTCAAGTTAGCGACTCAGTTTGCCGATCTCGATAAGCAAAAGACTTATTTGCTCTATTGTGAGCGTGGGGTGATGAGTAAATTGCAGGCATTGTATTTAATCGAGCAAGGCTACACGAACGTGAAAGTGTATCGTCCATAAGTCGGGCGAAAACTTGCCCATTGCCGTATATCGTCAGTGGGATTGATTTGCTATTCAAGTACAAAAAAGCCGCATATTAATGCGGCTTTTTCTTTGGTCTTACTGATGGTGACCTGAATTTAAGTGTCGTTTAGGTTATTCGGCTTTAACGACTTGCTGATGAGATGTGACATCGTCAGTGGCAATCAACAGAGTGGCTTCTTGCAGCACTTCTTGGTGCATTTTATTCATTGCAGCGGTTAAATCTGCAGTGATATTGGCTTGCAAGTCGCTTGTGTCAATGACGATTTCGTCAACGAGTACATTTGCACTGGCATTAAAGCTGAGTGCTGAGACTAATATTAACGCAAATGCCGATTTTAAATTGAACATAGTCGCCTCCGGGCTGACAAAGTAACGCTGTCAGACATTCCCATCACCAACTTTGAGATTGTCTAACTTAGGTATTTCATAGCTATGGATGTTTCATCGCTATTGGTGTTTCGTTGATAAGCTGTTTCATTGGCGCAAAATTTAACCAAAAACGCTGGCCTTTACAAACGATTAAATGTAACAATACGGATTAGAAAAACTAATTAAAAAACGAGACTGAGATCACTATGTCGAGACGATTACCACCGCTTAATGCGGTTAAAGCTTTTGAGGCAGCCGCGCGGCATTTGAGCTTTACGCGGGCAGCGGAAGAATTGTTTGTTACACAGGCTGCGGTGAGCCATCAAATAAAAGCATTAGAAGATTTCCTCGGATTAAAATTATTTCGTCGAAAGAACCGTTCTTTGCTATTAACCGAAGAAGGGCAAAGCTATTTTCTCGACATCAAAGATATCTTTATTCAGCTTGCCGATGCCACCGACAGATTACTCGCCCGCAGTGCGATTGGTTCGCTGACGGTCAGTATGTCCCCCAGTTTTGCGATTCAATGGCTAGTGCCACGTTTGGCTAAATTCAGTGAGAAAAATCCCGATATCGATGTGCGAATTAAGGCCGTTGATACCGAAGCGAGTTCATTAACCGATGATGTGGATGTGGCTATTTATTATGGCTTAGGTAATTGGCCCGGGCTACGTGCAGATAAGCTCAGAAACGAAGTGCTTATTCCCGTGTGTTCGCCCATGTTGCTCAACGGTCCTAAACCACTCTCAAAACCGAGCGATTTAAAGTATCACACGCTATTACATGATATGAATCGTCACGATTGGCAGGCGTGGTTTAGGCAATGTGGCATTACCGATATTAATGTGAATCAAGGACCTATTTTCAGTCATTCGTCTTTGGTATTGCAGGCGGCGGCCCACGGTCAAGGGGTTGCTCTGGGTTACAGCGTGCTGGCACGCCCCGATATCAAAGCTGGGCGGCTTGTATGCCCATTCCAAGAAGTCTTGGTCAGTAAAGATGCTTATTACTTAGTTTGCCAGCAAAACCATGCTGAGCTGGGTAAAGTGGTGGCGTTTCGTGAATGGATGTTAGACATGTTTGCCGAGGAGTCTCGCAGTGAGTTGTTGCCCGGATAAGCCGAGTTATGTATTAGAAGGGGAGCCTGCGAGTACTTTGATTTTATTGGCCCACGGTGCGGGTGCTAACATGGATTCTGATTTTATGCAGGCCATGTCGGCGGGATTCGTTGCTCAGGGCTTCCGAGTGATGCGCTTTAATTTTCCTTATATGCAGGCGAATGCTGTCGATGGTAAACGGCGTCCACCGGACCGTGCGCCTAAATTGCTCGCGTGTTTTACACAGATGCTCGATATCGCCCACTCACAACCACAAGTTGAACGTGTGGTGTTAATGGGGAAATCCATGGGCGGTCGTATGGCGGCCCTATTAGCCTGCGATCCTGCATTAGCGGCGCGCATCGATAGGGTGATTTGTTTAGGTTATCCTTTTGTGCCACTCAAAGGCGGCGAGCCTAGATTGGAACCTTTGAATGAATGCCAAGTCCCAGTATTAGTCGTACAGGGTGAGCGGGATAAGTTTGGTGGCAAAGCGCAGATCCCAAGCTGGCCCTTGAAAGCTGAGATAGGATTGGCTTGGATAACCGACGGCGATCATAGTTTTGTCCCAAGAAAGTCGTCAGGCACCAGTGAAGCCGCTAACCTTGCACGTGCTATTGATTTATCAAGTGATTTTATTCGTGAGCTTGATGTTGAGCGAATAAATGTTGAATGAGTTAATCCCATTCCAGCAGGAGCGTTAAATGCGTAAAGGTTTATTGTTACTCGCCGCCGTGAGCGGATTCTTAGCCGTCGCCTTAGGGGCTTTTGGTGCCCATGGTTTAAAAGCGGTCGCGCCACCAAACTTAATTGAAGTCTTTAACTTAGGTGTGCAATATCATTTCTACCATACCTTTGCTCTCATCATGGTTGCCTTCTCGGGCCAATGGTTAACCTCGCGTTTACTCGACTGGTCGGCATATCTCTTTGTCGCAGGCATAGTACTATTTTCGGGCTCACTATATGGACTCGCCTTGTTTGGGACTAAGTGGTTGGGTCCTATTACGCCTATGGGTGGTGGTTGTTTTTTACTCGGTTGGTTATTATTTGCCGCCGCGGTATGGCGTCACAAAGTTATCGACGGTCATGAGTCTTAATCACTAATGCTTATGTGAGTTAACAGGCTTAGGGTGCACCTAAGCCTTTTTTATTTCTCTAATCGCAATTCAAGGTTCAGCAGTAGGCAAATAGGGCATTTGTGGATTGAAATTGGTATACTGGCGCCCAAATCGATAGTCAGCCAATGCTTTGGCTTGGATTTCTCAGGGATCCCCATGAAAAACCTATTTTTATTTTGCCGCGCAGGCTTTGAAAAAGAATGCGCTGCAGAAATCCAACAGCGAGCCGGTGAGCTCAATGTGGGTGGCTTTGTTAAGGCCAACAATAACGACGCTTATGTTGTATACCAATGTTTTGAAGACGATGCTGCCGATACGTTAGTCAAACAATTACCTTTGGATTCGCTCATTTTCGCCCGCCAGATGTTTGCTGCTAGCGACTTGTTAGTCGACTTGCCTGAAAATGACAGAATAAGCCCAATCGTTGCGGCGCTCAGTGACGTCAGCAAAGCGGGTGAAGTGCGGGTTGAAACACCTGACACTAACGAAGCGAAAGAGCTCTCGGCTTTTTGCCGTAAGTTCACTGTGCCTTTACGCCAGCATTTGAAAAAATCGGGTAGCTTGCTCGCGCAGGAAAATCCCAAACGTCCGATTATCCACGTGTGTTTTATTGGCCCCGGCCGTGCCTATGTGGGTTATTCCTATAGCAATAACAGTTCGCCACATTTTATGGGCATTCCACGCCTTAAAATGGCGGCGGATGCACCGAGTCGTTCTAGTCTGAAACTCGACGAAGCCTTTGGCCAATTCGTGCCTAAGGAAGAGCAAGAAGAGCGTATTCGCAGTGGCATGAACTCAGTGGATTTGGGCGCTTGCCCTGGTGGCTGGACTTATCAACTGGTGCGTCGCGGCATGTTTGTGTCGGCAGTTGATAATGGCCCTATGGATGAAAAACTGATGGAAACGGGCCAAGTGAAACATTACCGTGAAGACGGTTTCCGTTTCGAACCGCAACGTAAAAATATCTATTGGCTGGTGTGCGACATGGTTGAGAAACCTGCGCGTGTTGCCGAACTGATTGAAGCTTGGGCGATTAACGGTTGGTTTAAGGAAGCGATTTTTAACCTTAAATTACCGATGAAGAGCCGCTATAAAGAAGTGACAGCCATTCTTGAGACCATGCAGACGATTCTTAAAGAGAATGGTGTGACGGATTTTAAAGTGCAGTGTAAGCATCTTTATCACGACCGTGATGAAGTGACAGTGCATTTATGGCTACGTCCTAATACCGCGTGGAATTAATTGCTGCGCTAACCCTGCGGTGATCTTGTTGTCGCTAGAATGGTAATAGTCATGCGGGTTTAAAGCCACGCAGGTTTAAAAGCTAGATAACAAAAAGCCCCAAAGGAAACTTTGGGGCTTTTTTGTGTTTACTCATTTGAGTTTCAAGCGCTTGCTTCTTTTAAGCTTTTGCTTGAACAAGCGCGTTATAGGCTCGTCTTAAACGCGCTTAGCATTGAGATCACAGACGCTCAAGCACCGCTTGCGTGAAGTCAGTCGTGCCGTGAGTGCCGCCTAAATCGCGAGTCGTACGGTCGCCTTCTTCGATCACTGCAGATACCGCTTTACGGATTTGCTCAGCTTTGTCAGCCATACCTAAGTATTCCAGCATTTGGATAGACGCTAAAATTACTGAGGTTGGGTTTGCGAGGTTTTTGCCAGCGATATCAGGCGCACTACCGTGAACGGCTTCGAAAATTGCAGCATCACGGCCAATGTTTGCGCCAGGTGCCATACCTAAACCACCTACTAAACCGGCACACAGATCCGATAAAATGTCACCGAACAGGTTAGTCGTCACGATCACATCGAAGTTTTCTGGGTTCATCACTAACTTCATGCACGTTGCATCGACGATCATTTCTTCTGTCTTGATGTCTGGGTAACGTAGGCTCACTTCGCGGGCCACTTTCAGGAACAGGCCTGACGTTGACTTCATGATGTTAGCTTTGTGCACGATAGTGACTTTCTTACGGTTTTCTTTGCGAGCTAGTTCGTAGGCGAAAGTGGCGATTTGCTCAGCACCTTGGCGAGTGACGATACTGGTCGCTTCTGCCGTTAAACCATCTTCAGACACTTTTTGACCATGGCCAGAATACATGCCTTCGGTGTTTTCACGTACTGTGATGATATCGATATTTTCGTAACGGGCTTGGGTACCTTTGAAAGACAGTACTGGGCGTACGTTAGCATACAGACCGAATTTCTTACGCAAGGTTACGTTGATAGAAGTAAAGCCTTCACCAACGGGAGTCGTCAGCGGCCCTTTCAGCGTGATACGGTTTTTTTCGATGAGTTCTAAAGTGCGTGCTGGCAGTAACTCGCCTTGCTTTTCAAGTGCAGTCAGGCCGGCATCGGCAAATTCATATTCAAAATCACAGCCCGCTTTATCAAGAATTTTTAAGGCTGAATCAATAATACTTGGGCCAATTCCATCACCTGGAATTACGGTTATCGTTCTTTTTGACATGGAGAAGTCCTTCCACGGTTCGTCGTTACTGCAATTGTCTGCCCCAGTGCTAACTGGATAGCAGGACTATGAATTTGGTATTTTTTCTGCCTATTATTTTAACCATCTTTGGTCAAACTTCACAGGAAATAGTGAGCAATATCACGATTTTTTATGTGGTATAACTTGTAAAAATACTGGGTTCTCACCATGATGGAGAGCCAATGGTTAAAAAAGTCTACTTTAGTCTAACAAATATATAAAAGAGGAAGACATTGAAGTTAATCCCTATCACATCTCTGGT
This sequence comes from Shewanella sp. SM21, assembly GCF_025654335.1. Classification (NCBI taxonomy): domain Bacteria; kingdom Pseudomonadati; phylum Pseudomonadota; class Gammaproteobacteria; order Alteromonadales; family Shewanellaceae; genus Shewanella; species Shewanella sp. SM21. The sequence goes on along the minus strand of NZ_JAKKRL010000001.1, from coordinate 213,609 downwards.
TTTGTTATCCCTTGGAATATTGCCAGCAGTGCAGGCTGAAACCAGCACTAAACCGCTCACCCTAACAGACATTATGCATTTTGAATCCCTTGAAAAGCCGGTTATTGCAGACAAGGGGCAAGTCATCGCGGTCGAGTCTGCGCCCGATCGCGGGGATAGTCACGTCATTGTGAAAAATGTCCTGTCGCAGCAAAGCTATCAAATCTCGGGGGGGTCAGCTCCCTTGGTGAACCATGATGGTCGTTATGTGGCTGTGGTGGTTAAACCGAGTTTGCTTACGCGTGAGACGAGTGATGCCAAGGCGAAGAAAAAACTTAAGTCCGACATGGTGTTGCTCGATACTCAAACTGGCACGCAAACTCGCTTCGAGCGTGTGAAGGAATTTGTGTTCAGTGATGACGGTAAGCATCTGGCGATTTGGTTTGAGGCTGATGAAGAGTCCAAAAAAGAGGCTGAGCCTAAAACGACCGAAAAACTCGCTGAAGCAGGCACACAAAGCCCTGCGAATATTGATAAGCCAAAGGTCGATAAGTTTGACCAAGGTCGACGTTTTACGTTGCTCAGTTTAGAAGACCAAACAAAGCGAATTGATGTCGAGCAGGTTACTGACTATGTTTTTGATAAGGCAAGCCGTAGACTCGCGCTGGCAGTGAACGATATCACCAATAAGCAACATCAATTGCAGTTAGTCGATTTAAACACTCACAAAAAAACCGTTGCCTTTGATTCGCTTAGCCAACAGATTGGTGCGTTAGCGCTGGCTAAAAATGGTCGTTGGCTTGCATTTACGCAGGGCAAAGACAGCGAGTTACCTTATGGCCGCAGCTATCAGTTATCGCTGGTCGATTTGCAGTCTGGCAAAATCAGTACCCCCCCTGAGTCACCCGAGTGGAAACTTAATCGCTACACAAGTTTAAGCTTCTCATTGGATAGCGAACGGCTGTTCTTTGGCCGCGTACCTGAGGTGAGTCAGCTGCTCAGTTTGCAGAAGATCACCGAAGAAAAAGACCTGTTCGATACAAATATTGTCACCGGACAGCGTGGGCTTAAGGTGTGGCATGGGGATGATCCTCGTATTAAGCCTAATGAAATCAAGCAATATGAGGATGAGCAAAAACGCACTTACCTTGCGGTATTGCATTTAGGCTCAAATAACGTGGTGCAGCTTGGCGATAAAACTGTTCCAGATGTGACGATTTCACAACATAAACGTTTTATGTTGGCCAGTTCAGATTTGCCCTATCGCAAGATGGCAACTTGGGCAGGGTTCTACCAAGATTATTATCTGGTCGATATTAATACTGGCAGTAAAGTGCCATTTTTGACACAACAGCCGAGTGATGCCGAGCCTACGCTGTCGGGAAATGGCAAGTATGTGGCTTATTATCAGCAAGGTAATGTGTATCTCTATGATATTGCTCAGGATCGTCGTACTAATCTCACAAAATCCCTAAAGGTCAGTTTTGCCGATGAAGACCACGATTATCCATCCAGCGCTCCAGGATATGGTTTTGGTCCTTGGCTTAAAAATGATGCGGGTTTCTTGGTTTACGACAAATACGATGTTTGGCAGTTTAATACCGAATCTAAGGCGGGTTTTGCCTTAACCGCAGGTAAAGGGCGCACTCAGAAAATTCAATATCGGCTTGAGGGCTTAGTCGATAATCCCGATGAGCCGACAGAGCTTGCCTATAACGCTACGGTTTTACTCCACGGTTATAGTGATAAAACCAAGGCCGATGGTTTTTATCAAGCCACCTTGGGTGAAGCAGGCGTGAAGACGTTGATGCAAGGTGAGTATAAGCTGACAGTATTGGGACGCAGTAAAGACGCCGATACTATCGTGTTTTCTAAGGAACGTTTTGACTTATTCCCTGACTTGTATACGGCCAGCTATAGCGCACCGCAAAATGCAGTTAAGCAAACCGATTTAGATAAGCAGCGTCAAGCCTTTAACTGGAGCCAATCCGAGTTAGTTCACTGGACAAATGGCGATGGTAAACCGTTAGATGGCGTGCTGATCAAGCCGACGAATTATCAAGCGGGTAAGCGCTATCCTGTACTGGTTTATTACTATCGCTTTATGACGGATAGACTGCATGCCTTCCCGCAGATGAACATTAACCACAGACCTAACTTTGCTTGGTACATCAATAATGGCTATGCGGTGTTCCTACCGGACATTCGCTTTGAAATTGGTTACCCAGGGGCGAGTTCAGTACAAGCGCTCACGTCTGGCGTGCAAAAGCTGATTGAGATAGGCATTGCTGATCCCGATGCTATTGGTTTGCAAGGTCATTCTTGGAGTGGCTATCAAACGGCGTTTGCCATTACTCAAACTAAGATGTTTAAGGCGGCGGTTGCAGGTGCTCCAGTATCGAACATGACCAGTGCCTATAGCGGTATTCGCCACGGCACAGGTATTGCGCGTCAGTTCCAATATGAAACCGGACAGAGTCGTATTGGCGCAAGTTTGTTTGCCGCGCCGCAAAAGTATATTGAAAACTCGCCAGTATTTTATGCTGACCGTATTCAAACGCCTTTGATGATCATGTTTGGTGATAAGGACGATGCAGTGCCTTGGGAACAAGGTGTTGAAATGTACTTAGCCATGCGCCGTGCGGGTAAAGAGGTGGTGTTCTTACAATACGAGGATGAGCCGCATCACTTGAAAAAGTACCCGAACAAGCTCGATTACAGCATTCGCATGATGCAATATTTCGACCATTATCTGAAGGGAAAACCCGCGCCAGAATGGCTCAGCAAAGGTGAAGCCTATGTCGAGTATAAGGCCGATGATGAATAGGCAATTGGTTTAGTTGTTTTACAACTGAGTCAATTCGTTGATTGTCAAAATAAAAACGCCACCGATTCGGTGGCGTTTTTATTTAACTGTCAGTCGTATTTATTTACTGGTTAATGTCTCTTGGGCAGAGCTGAGGGCTGTGTCAGTATCTGCATCTGCATCGAGATATTGCTTATAGGTATCTTGGCCCCAAGCAATCAATTGATCATTTTCAAAAATAAGTGGGGTACATTCCTCTTTCGTGGTTACACCGTCTGATTTTTCATGGTGAGTGCGATAAAAGAGCACCTGTAGCTTGGTTTCTTTTACGGCTTTGGCCTCTGAAAAGTCAGCTTTACCTAGTAACTGTTTTACTGAAACGATATTTTGCCCTAGCGCTAACTCGTTCATTTTTTGGCTGTTATAGGACTGTCGGTCCTCCCAACTCATGTCATCTGGCGTAGGTTCATAAACGAGTACCACCACAGCGACAAAGGCGACGTAGGCGGCGAAAATGCTACCGATGATTACCGAAACTTTTGATTTCATTTACAGTTATTCCTTTACCTCATTAAATGAGTCACGTTATTACGTCCATAAAATACGCTTTTGTTGTTCTAAGGTAAATGCGTTAATTGCAACTTTATATTAACAGATGTTTAGGCTGGATTGATTGGGTTTTCAGGCAGGCAGTTATTATCAGGCAAGGAGTTCATCACGCGAAAATCTTTTAAATTAATATTGAGTGGCAGGTCTGTTTGTAACTGTGCGAGCTTATAGCTGAGTCTTGCCATCTCCTTACCTTCGGCAAGTTTTTTGGCTTGTTTAGCGCCTAAGTTAGATAGCGATGAAAACAAGGTTGGTAAGCTTCTAAAGGTTTTCAATAATTCGGCGGCTGATTTAGGGCCTATGCCCGCAATACCAGGAATTTTATTACCGCTGTCGCCCGCTAATGCCATCAAGTCGAGAAATTGACTGCGTTCGACACCGAGTTTTTGTTCCAATGCAGCGATATCTAAGTACTGCTGATTAAAGTGATCCCACTGGCTGATTTGGCGATGATTAAGCTGACTAAAACCTTTGTCGGTGGACACTATAATGGCTTCACCCTGCGCTTTGGCGGTTTTTATCGCTAGAGTGGCAATCACATCATCAGCTTCAGCCGCCGCATAAATAGAGCTAATGTTCATCATGGTTAAGTGATCTTGCAGCGCAGCAAGGCCTTTTGCCAGCGGCTCCGGCATAGGTTTACGGCCTTTCTTATAATCGGGGTAAAGCTGTTTACGCCATGAGACTTCATCCCCATCCCACACGATAGCTACATGGGTTGGGCGATGCACACGCAGCAGTTTAGTGCACGCCAAACTGACGCGCTCTGTGAGGCTTTGCATATCGGATTCATCGGGGATCGCCGCATAGATGCGGCGAACCAAGTTGAGACCATCGATGATTAAAAACTTGTTCATGGGGTGTTGTTGCTTCGCTCTCTATTTCACTATTTGATAGCAAGGAATATAGGCGCTTCCTGGAAGCTTCATTCTTTGTTGCTGTACAAATGCACTTAAGAGTTTATCCATCATATCCATGAGCTTAGGATCGCCTTTTAATTGGAAGGGTCCATCACGCTCTATGTGCTTGATTGTTTCCGACTTGACGTTACCCGCCACTATACCTGAAAACGCTTTACGGAGGTTGGCGGCAAGTTCGGCTTTATTGGTTTGGAAGTGTAGATCTAAGTTTGCCATTACTTCGTGGCTTGGGATAAAAGGTAACTGAAACTCAGACTCAATCTTCAGTGCCCACTGATATTGGTAAGCATCACCCGTTGAGCGGCGATAGGCTTTTACTTGCTCCATTCCTTGCTTCATGATGCGTGCCACTTCAGTGGGATTATCAATGATAATTTGGTACTTTTTCTGAGCTTCGGGTCCTAAGGTTGAGGCAATAAACTCATCAATCTTAATGAAGTAATCTGCGCTCTCCGTTGGGCCTGTGAGTATCAGGGGGAAAGGCGTTTGTTGGTTTTCTTCGTTAAGTAAAATACCCAATATATAGAGCAATTCTTCAGCCGTGCCAGCACCGCCAGGGAAGATAATAATGCCGTGGCCTAAGCGCACGAAAGCTTCGAGGCGCTTTTCAATATCGGGTAAGATCACCAGTTCATTGACTATTTGATTCGGTGGCTCGGCGGCAATAATACTTGGTTCAGTTAAACCAATATATCGTGCATTTTTAATCCGTTGTTTGGCATGACCTATCGCCGCACCTTTCATCGGACCTTCCATCGCACCAGGACCACAGCCTGTACAAATATCTAATTCCCTCAGGCCAAGTTGATAACCTACCTCACGTGTGTACTGGTATTCGATGGCATTAATACTGTGTCCGCCCCAACAGACGACTACATTAGGGTCTTTCATCGGTGCTATTGCCCGCGCATTACGCAGAATATCAAACACCACATTGGTGATATGGTGGGCATTGGTCAGATTAATGTGTTTTAGTGAGTCATATCTATCACTGATATAAAGGATATCGCGTAAGACTGAGAACAGATGCTCTTGAATTCCCGTGATAATTTGACCATCGACAAAGGCTTGTTCGGGGGGATTGATCAGTTCTAATTTTACACCACGCTCCCGTTGTAGAACGTTGATGTCGAAATCATGGTATTGCTCGAATAGGGCTTTAGAGTTGTCGGTTTTTAAACCCGCGGCAAGCACTGCTAAGGAGCAGTTGCGGTACAGTTGGTATAGGGCACTTTTGGCACTATTTTTGAGTCGATCAACTTCAAGTTGCGAAAGCTGATCCATGCTGCCTTTTGGGCTGACTTTTACTATCATTTACCACTCCTTCGTCATGACAGGAGTGATTAGAGGAGGCGTATAGTGGGGCTTAATTATACGTCAATCACAACCCTGTCTCTGCTTTCGTGTTTCGCTTTGTAGAGTGCTGCATCGGCGCGTTCAAAGGTCTCATGTATGAGTTCACTTCCCATAACTTGTGCAGCCCCTATAGATACTGTAACTGTAATTCTCTGATTTTTAAATTTAAATGGAATATTTTTTACTTTCTCGCGCACTCTGTTTAAAAGTTGAGCGATATCAGCAGGTGCCACATCAGGTAATAGCAGTACAAATTCTTCACCACCATAGCGGGCTACAAATTCTGTATCTCGCAGTGAGTTTTTCAATGCCATTGCTATAACTTGCAAGGTTTTATCACCTGTGCTGTGACCAAAACTGTCGTTGATGGTTTTGAAGTGATCGATATCTGCAACGGCAACCCACAACGAGGACTTATGCCGTTGATAGTTACGGTATTCTAGCTCCATGCGCTCTTCTAATGCAGCACGGTTAGGCAATTGAGTTAAGCTGTCGAGTAAGTTGAGTTTTTGTTGTTCAAACAAACGCTCTTTGTAGGTGTTAGCCTCACTACTTAACTCATTAAGCTCTTTGCGCATTGTCTCCATCGACTTGCGCAGCAGAGCTTGCTCTCTTTGCTCTAGGGCTTCTTTACGGGCTAATGCCGAGCGGATAGAGTTAAGTTGCTCTGTTAGTTGAGCTTTAAGGTCAACGACGTCTTCCACATCGATAATGATTTCACCTGCATTATCGACGCGGGTGTTAATCTCACGATTCAGCTGGGTTTTTAATTGGAAGCTACGTTGATTGTGATTGTAAGACTCGCTCACCACCTCACGTACTGCGGCTAAGGCATCATTGAGTGCAAACAAAAACTCTTGGGATGCCGATTTCTCGCGGGCGATGTTATCAAGCAATAACGCTAAAATGGTTTGGTAGGCTTCGAGCAAGCTATCAACTTCAATCTCAGAAGAGAGTACTTCTTTGATCACTAATACTTGGTCACGTTGATCTTTACGGAACTCGATTTCCGAAATCATCTGCGCCAGCTCATGGGCTAGCTGCCTGTGTTTTGGTAAGACATCAAGTTTTTCAGATTCGCTAAATTGTAGCTGTAATATGGTTTCGTAGAAGCCAATGATTTGCTTAACTTTAGGTATATATTCCCAAACAGTATGAAAAGGTTTAGCCAGATCTTGCTTGAAGTAATTGACTTCTTTTTTGAGTTTTTCAGGTGCAGAGTTAACACGTTGGATCTGACGGATCACCTGTGACAAACCAGTACGACTCTCTTCGAGTTGTACCATCACATGGTGATATTGGCCTTTTAGCAGGCGCTCGACATCAACTAATTCTGGCAATGCCTCATCGACTCGCTCAAACGTATTTAAGTTATGGCGAAGTTTGGCGAGTTTATTATCCAGCTCAAGATTTTGCCCTTTACAGGCGAGGCTTAAGTGACCAATAAATTGGAGTAATGTCTGTAACTTTGCATTTCTATCTTCATTAACTTCATCAAGGGCAAGTTTGGCCGAATGGAGTTTCTGTTGCAGCAAGGCAAGTTGTGAAACTGTAGCGCTTGAATCCTTCATCCTGAGTATTGTCCTAACTCTGCAAGGCTAAAAAACATGACAATCCTATGTCCAGATTAGCTGTTAACTCATATGATACTAATGTTATAACACTGGGCGTAGAGTGCAAATGCGATTTACCTGTGACTCTGTGATTAATTACCGATATTGATCAAATATTTTCCAGTAATTGCCTATCTTGGTTATTTTCCCAGCAAGGCCAGCGAACATCCTCTTTATTGCCGTTGGTCTCTAATCTGATTAATCCACGCTCAATGCCTTTTTCAAGGTGCAAAAATAACGGGTTTGCAAATAAACTCAAAGGAACAAAGTCGAGGGCTCTGAGAGCGACATAATAGTCGTTATTGCCATCTAAACTACGGGCACAGGCAAGCGCCATCTGCACTGTTTCAAATTTTAATTTCGCGGCCATTTTAATTTCTGATTTTGCTAAAAGTGGCAAATGTGCAAAGCCAAGACGGAAAAGATGTGTGATTTGCTGTTGATCGAGTTTCAGGCGTACTTGGCTGAGTATTTGTGTCGGCTCAATAGGTTGCGTGAAACGAACCGCAAATACCCCTTGGCGTACCACATAAACAGATGCTGCGAGTGCATCCGTTAGATGATTGGCAATTTGCGCTGTGACTGCATCACTAAAATATTGGCCATAGTCCAGATCCGCCGTAAGTTGGGTGGGGAAGGCGATAATCGCGAGTGCCGTTGTGGATTCCTGACTTTGATTATGGCTTAAGTGCGCTAATAATGCGGCATATCCTAAATTGTGAGTGAAGGGCTCCTGTAGCGTTAATTGAGTTAATGCCGCGTTTTTAGCTGTTATTTTGCGGCGATTTTGTAGCATGAAAATAATCACTAGCAGCAAGAGTCCGGCAATAAGGCTGCAAATGAGCAGTAGCGTGTGAGTGTTGTTGCTTTCTTTCACTGTCTCAACGAGCTTCCCCTGTAGCATGTTGAGCTCAAGTTTAAGTTGTTGCTCTGCAAGGGCAGAGGCCGACACTGGGGAGTCTTTATCTGTCTCAGCTGGCTTTTTACCTAGCTCAATGATACGAGCTTGTGCATCGATGGTTTTTGCTAATTCACCTAATTTTTGCGCCGCCGAGGCGATAAGGGTGAGTGCGGATTTTTGTTCATCGACCAGTTTTAAATCGACCGCGAGTGCTAATGCGATATCGGCATGGGTCATCATCAGCGGCCAATCTTGGTTGGTTTGGGCGATTTCACCAATTAAGAGTTCGTTATAAACTTGATAGTGATGGCTTTGTTTTTCTTTGAATATTTGATTGGCCATCAGTAAATATTTTAGGGCGTTAACATTGTCTTTAATATTTGAGTAGGCTTGTCCTAAATTATGGAAATTAAGCCCCTGTGCGATGTAGTTACCGCGTTTTGCATCTAATTGCTGGGCATTTAGGTAGTAATCAATCGCTTTATGCCAATCCCCTTGTTCGCCATAGACCATAGCGATCACTGTCATACAACTTGAAAGATAAGTGTCATTGCCCATTTTTTTAAATCCAGCCGCGGCTTCATGAGCGTTTTTAAGCGCTTCATCCCACTGCTTTAAGTCACGGTATACCTTAGAAAGTTGTAATTGCAGATTGGTCTTCATTGAAGGGTAATTAGAACGATTAGAGATCCGAATCGCTTCACTATAATGCTGTAATGATTTTGTAAGCTGCTGATTAAAATTGTAATAAAAGCCAAGCCTCGCTTCAGCCGCCGCGATTAAGTAATCGTTTCTGAGTTTATAGGCAATGTCGCGGTATGTGTGGAAGTGCATCAGTGCTGGCACTTCCTGGCGGATCAATAAATGTAAGCCACCTAGATGTTCATGAATATTGTGTTTAAGAATTAATGCTTCGATGTCATAGCTGTCGTTGATGCGGGTGAGCGCTTCATTATAAAGACCAATCGCTTCTTGATATTTCTGTTCCGTACGGCCAAGGTAACGGCCATTTAACATGGCGACCATGGCAAGTTCGTAGGGCGATTGCGCCGCAGTCGATAGGAGTTCAATCAAGCTTTTTGCGTTTTGAAAATCGACCTTGGTTTTAACGTTTGGCTCCATATTGAGGCGGGCCAGTAAATACAAAATCTGTTCAAATTCGAGTGGATTGTAGCCTTGCTCTTGGGCTGCGCGCTTAAATTGGTCACGGTTTTGAAAAGCGAGGGGAAAGGAAATCGTTTTGTTGAGCGCATCATACATCTGCTGCGGTGATTCTCTTAACTCAACCTCATCTGCTTCGAGATCTCGGCTTTGGACTGTAAAAGGCAGTGACAGCAACAGAGTAAATAAAATAACCGTGAGTTTTTGCATTTGAACTGTGATTCCTCATTCCTTTAGTCAAGGAACTTATTTTGTTAGCTTTTGTTAGCGCCTAATGAGGATGCTACATCGACTTGTTATACTTGGAAAAATCATAAGAAGCATAATAACAGAAGGAAGCAAGAGTGAAACCCAACAGACTATCAATCTTGATATTGAGCGCATTATTTTCGGGTCAAGTATTGGCCGATGTGAAATACCAAATCGACCTTATTAAACCCGAACACCATATTGCCCAAGTGAGTGTCACTTTTCCTGAAGTGAAGACGAACGATTTTACGGTGAATCTCCCTGTGTGGCGGACGGGCAAATATCAAGTATTGCCTTTGGCCGATGGTGTGCGCTTATTTAGTGCTAAAGATAGTCAAGGTCATGAACTGCAATGGAAACGCACCGCGAGCGGTGAATGGCAAGTGGCGCTCACGCAGCCAACCCGTGTTACCGTCAGTTATCAATTGTATGCTAATGAATTAGGCCAAAGGGTGCGCTATATTGACGCGAGCCATGCCTATTTAGATGCTAGCGGTGTGTTCATGTACAGTCCGCAATTTCGCTCTGAACCAATATCCGTAGAATTAAAAGTACCTAAAAATTGGCAAAGTTACTCTGGGATGTCATCGGGTAAGGCCGCTCATTCCTTTATTGCCCCTAATTATGATGTGTTGATCGACTCCCCGATTGAAACTGGTGTGAGTACCCATAAACAATTTAGTGCTAATGGTAAAAACTATGAATTGGTGTTTTGGGGGGAAGGTAACTATGACACGGACAAAATAGTAAAAGATCTTAAAGCCTTAAGCGGTCAAGCTAAGGTGATTTGGGATGATTATCCTTTTGATCGTTACGTTTATATGGTGCATGCAACGAGTGGTGCCAGTGGCGCGACAGAACATTTAAATTCTACTGTCATTCAGCTGCCGCGCTTTAGTTTCCGTGAACGCAAGGACTACCTGCGCTTTATTAGCACGGCATCCCATGAGTTTATCCATACCTGGAACGTGAAGGCTTATCGCCCCGAGGGATTAGTTCCCTATGATTATCAACATGAAAACATGACGGAATTACTGTGGATGGCTGAAGGTTCTACCAGTTATTTTCAAGATCAGTTGCTGTTGCGGGCTGAAGTGATAACAGTTAAAGAGTTCCTCGAAGATTTAGCCAAGCGCGTCGAGAAAAACCAACTCAATCCGGGTCGTGAAACTCAATCTGTGGCAGAGGCGAGTGCAGGGGAGTGGAGCAGTATCGGTGGCGATTATGCCATTAACCACAGTGTAAATATTTACTCAGAGGGTTACTTAACCTCTTTAGCCTTAGATTTTTCATTACTGCAAGACTCCGAACTTAAGTATTCATATCGCGATGTGCACCGTCGTTTATATCAAGAACATCGCGTACCAAAAGGCTATGGTGTTAGTGATGTTCAGTACATTCTTAAAGACTTATCCGGCAAAGATTATGCACCTTGGTGGCAAGCCAATGTGAATAGTCCCATGAGTTTAGATTTCCCCGAATTATTATCACAGGCAGGGTTAAATCTGTCCTATGGTAAAGATTCAAAAGCTGAGGCATTTGCGGGAATGACCTTGAGCAGTAGCCATGGCTCTTTAGTGTTAGACCAAGTGTTGCGTAATGGTCCTGCTTGGCAAGCGGGCATAGTTGCGGGGGATGAAGTATTAGCGATTAATGCTCTCAAGGTGACTGCTGCGGGTTTCTATAAGCGCATCAAAGACTTTAAGGTTGGCGATAGTGTAGAGGTGACATTATTTAGCAACGATAAAATCAAGCAAGTACAGCTCACCCTTGGCGAGCAACAAAGCGGTAAGCTAGTGCTCAAGGGGGATGCAAAAGCGACTAAACAGCAAAAAGCTTTCTTCAAGACTTGGTTAGGCATTGATTGGCCGTTTGACAATAAAGGCGAGTTAGCGACTAAAGCTTAATGTGGTTAGGGCTTCATATTTAGCATCTAAATGCCTTTGTCTTAAAGCCACCTAAAGTAAAATCGTCATAAAAAAGGCGCAACCATTATTTTGATGGGGGCGCCTTTTCTTATCTTGTACGGCTCAGTCTAACAAGCGAGTTGCAGATCTCGTCTGCTTAACGAGTTTTGCTTAAACTTGTGCGTCTTCGAGTCCACCAAGGGCGGCCACGAGTGCATGCATCAAGGCGACTAACTCGCTGCCCATTAGGGCAAAGTCTGCATCTAAACGAGCCATAGGATCGTCAGTGCCGACTTCATCGTTCCCTGCTCTAAATTCTTCAGAGAATTTAAGGCGCTTCACGCTGGCATCTGATTGCAATAATAGTGCAATCGATTGGCCGAAATGCAGCGCTAACTTGTGTACTTGCTTACCTGTTGCTAAGTGAGCTAACACTTCGTCTTCTTTCAAATCCTGCTGCTTAAAGCGCACAATTCCGCCTTCATCAGCTTCAGATTTGAGCTCGGCTTCGTCTTGCATTTCAAAGGGTAATGGCGCGCTGCCAAGTTTTAACCATTCAGTTAAATTGGATTCGACTGGCGCTTTAAAGCTCAGTGGGATCACAGGTAAACTGCCGAGAGCTTTACGTAATAACGCTAATAATTCTTCGGCCTTAGTGGCACTTGAACTATCAACGAGGATCATTTCTAGCTCAGGCAAAATCAAGGCGTGGGTTTGGCTTCGGCGCGAAAAAGCGCGTGGCAGTAGGCTAGTGATGATTTCATCTTTTAGCGCATCTTTTTCTTTTTTCGCCAGTTTACGATTTTCTTCATCTTCAATGAGAGCCACTTTTTCTTCTAAGGCTTCTTTGATGACTTGGCCTGGCAGAATTTTCTCTTCTTTAGTCACGCAGATCAGATGGCGATTGTCAGCGCTATGGACCAAAGAACTGCCTTTTTTGCCTAACGCATTTGAGAAACCAAATTTACTGACATCTTGGCTTGAGCAGGGGGAGAAAGTGAAATCGGCCAACGCAGTTTCTAGCGCTTCGGTTTCGACGGCAAAAGGTTTATTGAAACGATAAAGAGTAAGATTTTTAAACCACATAAGAGGCGCCCATTGAAAATTAAAGTGGCAGTTTACGGCATAGTTTGGGCGGGGTAAACCTGTGTTCAATAGCTGATTTTTAACGGAGGATCAGAATTCATTAAACTGTAACATAATAATTAGCTTAGCTGCAGCCCGCATTTTTACTGGGTTTTATGCCTGGCTTCGCGTCAGCTTTTTTGCACGCCAACGTTAATGGTCACAATTGAAATAAAATTGAAACACATTCATTGCAAACTTTCGGTCGTTCCAAACCAATAACCAAGACGAACATAACGTCGAAAGGATTAAATGATGAACGTTTTTTGTAAAACTCTACTTGCTTCTGCGCTAGCTTCTGCAACTCTGGCTTCAGCTAATGCCGCTGAGCCACTGACTGTTTATGGTAAGTTGAATGTCACTGCTCAATCAAATGATGAGAAAGGTGATGCTACAACAACTATTCAAAGTAATGCTTCTCGTTTTGGTGTGAAGGGTGATTTTGCGCTGTCTAGCTCGCTGGAAGCTTTCTACACAGTGGAATATCAAGTTGATACAGGTGCAGCATCAAGCGATAACTTTACTGCACGTAACCAATTTGTTGGTTTGAAAGGCGCATTTGGTTCGTTCTCTGTGGGTCGTAATGATACCTTGTTGAAAATTTCTCAAGGTGATGTTGATCAGTTTAACGACCTTTCAGGTGACTTAGGTAAGCTGTTCAAGGGTGAAGTTCGCGCTGCTCAAACGGCGACTTACCTTACGCCTTCCTTTGGTGATTTTGTATTTGGTGTTACCTATGTTGCCGAAGGAAATGATGTAAAAGGTCAATTTGCTCAAGATGGTTTTAGCTTAGCGGCCATGTATGGTGATGCGAAACTGAAGAAAACACCCGTTTATGCATCTCTTGCCTATGACTCAGATGTGTCTGGATATGAGATTGTTCGTGCCAGCTTACAAGCTAAGTTAGCCGGTATTAAACTGGGTGGTATGTACCAGCAACAAGAGCAAACCTATAAATTTGATTCTGCAACGTCGATGCCAGTTGAAGTCACTGCAGAAAGTGCTAACGGCTATCTATTAAGCGCTGCCTATGATATCGATGCTGTTACTTTAAAAGCTCAGTTCCAAGATATGGAAGAACTTGGTGATTCATGGTCGGTAGGTGCAGACTACAGCTTAGGTAAGCCAACTAAACTATTCGCTTTCTACACGAACCGTTCGTTAGAAGCGTCTACAGATGATGACAAATACATTGGTGTTGGCTTAGAACACAAATTCTAAATCCAGCATTAAAACTCAATTAAGGAGGCATATAGCCTCCTTTTTTATTGCTATAAACAAACAGTTATATAAACTTATTATGACAAATATTACTACTATATGGCTCAAGCGGCGTGCTTATTCATAAATCTGTAATAAAAATGACTAATAATAGCCGTGTTGACATTCACTGACAGAAAATCACTTATGACTGCAAGGATATTGATAGTAGAAGACGAGTTGGCCATCCGCGAGATGCTGACTTTTGTAATGGAACAGCATGGGTTTACCACCTCTGCGGCGGAAGATTTTGATTCGGCCATTGCGCTGCTAAAGGAGCCTTACCCCGATCTGATTTTATTGGATTGGATGTTTCCTGGCGGAAGTGGTATTCAATTGGCTAAACGCTTAAAGCAAGATGAGTTTACGCGCCAAATTCCGATCATTATGTTAACCGCCCGCGGTGAAGAGGAAGATAAAGTCAAAGGCCTCGAAGTTGGCGCCGATGATTACATCACTAAACCTTTTTCCCCTAAAGAGCTGGTCGCACGTATTAAAGCCGTATTGCGTCGTAGTGCACCGACTCGTTTAGAAGAAACCATTGATGTACAGGGCTTAATGCTCGATCCTGTGAGTCACAGGGTGAGTGTGGGTGAAACTGTATTAGATATGGGCCCAACCGAATTTCGTTTATTACACTTTTTCATGACCCATCCTGAGCGTGTTTACAGCCGTGAACAGCTGCTCGATAATGTGTGGGGCACCAATGTGTATGTTGAAGACAGAACCGTTGACGTGCATATCAGACGCCTTCGTAAAGCCGTTGAAGAGTCTGGTCATGATCGCTTGATCCAAACGGTTCGTGGCGCTGGTTATCGTTTCTCTACACGCATTTAGTGCTGAATAACTGTTAGGCACAAGTTAGCTTTTACGCTATCTTGTGCTCCTCTTATTTAGCCTGATGTTTGGGTTTATTTATGTCTGACTCTTATTCAGGGTATCGGTTGTTTACGCGCTTAGGTTTATATCTACTGCTTTGCGCGCTAATAGGTTTATTGGTAGGGAAACTTCTCTGGATACTCTTTATCGGCACGCTAGGGTTAGTTTGCTGGCATTACCGACAATTATCACGGCTTAACTTTTGGTTATGGCGGGATAGGAAACTCACGCCGCCGCAGGGCAGTGGGAGCTGGGAAGGTGTATTTAACGGTATTTATCGCCTTCAAGGGAAGAATCGTCGACGTGTCGGTCAACTGGCCGCACTGCTGGCACGATTTCGTCAAGGTGCTGAGGCGTTACCCGATGCCGCTGTCGTGCTTGATTCAGAGCATAATATTTTATGGTGCAACAAGTTAGCGCAACTCATTCTCGGTTTTGTGTGGCCACAGGATAATGGTCAACGAATCGATAATTTAATCCGTCATCCTGATTTTTCTGCTTACATTAAATCCGCACAATACAAAGAGCCGCTGGAGTTACCTTCGCCGGTATCGGATAGGCGTTTGCTTGAAATCCGTATCATGGCTTACGGTGACAGGCAGTTACTGTTAATTGCGCGGGATATCACTCGTATACGTCAGCTTGAGGGAATGCGAAAAGAGTTTGTCGCCAATGTGTCGCATGAATTAAAAACGCCGCTCACTGTGCTACAGGGTTACCTCGAAATGATGCAAAGCATGGCTGAGCCTGATTCGATGAACGTCAAGCCGTTAGCATTGATGCAGCAGCAGACACGACGAATGCAATCTATGGTCGAACAGCTATTGATGTTATCGCGAATTGAAGATGCGGCGGATATTAACCTCGAAAACACTGTGAATATGACGCAGTTGATGGAGGTGCTCAAGGAGGAAGCTAAGGCGCTGGCACAAGATAAGTATGAATTGAGTTTCTATTGTGAGCCTGGACTTGATTCTCACGGCAATGAATTGCAGCTGAGAAGTGCCTGTTCTAACTTGATTTCTAATGCGATTCGTTACACAGAACCTGGCGGGAAAATTACAGTGCAGTGGTGCAGTGTGGCTACGGGTGCCATCTTTAGCGTAACGGATACGGGTGAAGGTATTGCGGCTCAGCATATTGGTCGATTAACGGAACGCTTTTATCGGGTAGACAGTGCGCGCTCAAGGCAAACCGGTGGTAGTGGTTTAGGTTTAGCGATAGTAAAACATGCGCTTAACCACCATCACAGTAAGCTTAAAATCAGCAGTGAAGTCGGTAAAGGCAGTACTTTTAGCTTTATTATCCCTTTGCATCTTATCGAACGTAAGAAATAGTATGTGTGAGTGAAATATTTACAATAAATAATAAAAACAGGCCATTAGGGCCTGTTTTTATTTCTAGATTTATTGAGTCTTTAATAAATGACAGAAAAAAGCGATAAATAGTGCATTGTCATTTAAGTGTCATATCACGGACATAGAATTGTCATTGTAGCGATTGATACTGGCTGCGTCTGAAGAAACTTAAGTTACAAATTAGTTAGCTTACTACTGGAGCACATAATGAAACTGAAAAAGCTTGTCGGCGCGATTACTCTAACAGCCGCTGGTGTATTCTCTGCCACTGCGATGGCATCGATTGATCCATCTCTGCCTACTTATGAAAAAGCGAGCGGTGTATCTGGCAACTTATCATCTGTAGGGTCAGATACCTTAGCCAACATGATGACACTTTGGGCAGAAGAATTTAAACAAATGTACCCTAACGTCAACATTCAGATCCAAGCGGCGGGTTCTTCTACTGCGCCACCAGCGTTGACTGAAGGCACTTCACAGTTCGGTCCTATGAGCCGTAAGATGAAGCCTAATGAAGTTGAAGCGTTCGAAAAGCATTTTGGTTATAAGCCAACTGCGATTCGTGTAGCTATCGATGCTTTAGCCGTATTCGTACACAAAGATAACCCAATCAAAGGCTTAAACGTTGAGCAAGTTGATGGTATTTTTTCTTCTACTCACAAATGCGGTAGCAGTGACATCCAACGTTGGGGCGATTTAGGCTTAGACGGTAACTGGTCTGCCAAAGACGTTCAACTTTACGGTCGTAACTCAGTATCGGGCACTTACGGTTACTTTAAAGAGCACGCGCTTTGTAAAGGTGACTTTAAAGCTAACGTAAACGAGCAACCTGGTTCAGCTTCTGTTGTGCAATCTGTTTCTCAATCTCTGAATGCGATTGGCTACTCAGGTATCGGTTACAAAACTGCAGGTGTTAAAGCTGTTGCCATCGCTAAGAAAGGTAATGAGTTTATCGAAGCTACAGCTGAAAACGCTGCTAATGGTACTTACCCACTATCACGTTACTTATACGTTTACGTGAACAAGCAACCAAACAAAGACTTAGCACCAATGGAAAAAGAATTCCTGCGTTATGTGTTGTCTAAGCAAGGTCAGCAAGTGGTAGAAAAAGACGGTTATGTACCTGTGCCTAATAGCGTAGTTGCTAAAGATTTAGAGCAAGTAGGTATTCGCTTCTAAGCCAAACGGCTTGTTAATCAAGGACCTCTCAGGAGGTCCTTTTTGTTTTTGTGGTTTTAAATGTGTGATGATGTCGAATTTAGAACAAATTAAAGACATAAAAAAAGCAACCTAAGTAGGTTGCTGTAAATTCCAATTCGGAATCTTGGGACGGTCGCGCTAGAAACCATCTAAAGGAGAATGATGATGAACGAAGAAACTCATTACAAAGATTCGGTTCATAATATCTGACTCAGCATCATCAAATTAGTTCAGGGAAAGTGCGAAATATTTTAAATAATTTTGTATTTTGTTTTTATAAAAAGAGGCTGACTCGATTTTTGCCAAGTTTGCACGTCTCAATTTTAGCTGCTTCTACTGTGACTACCGATAAATCCAGCAAGCTAGAGATAGCTTATTGCAAACTCGGTACCTACACCCAAAGATGAACTGTTACAAAAAACTTGTTCCTAAGGAGCTCTAGAGCTCAGTTACGATTTGCCTCTGAGTAAATTTGCAGTCGATAATACCTCCCAATGATTAGTGATAAGTTATCAAGCCCGTTATCACAGCAAGGTAACTCATAACTCACTATTTAGAACATACCGCTCAAAACTTGAATATCGAGGCGACAGTGTTGCAACCAACTAAGAGTATGTTAGCTGATGTAGCCCCTTGGGATTTAACCCGAGATTACCATTCTTTTGCGAATACCGAACAAGTGCAAGTGACCCATGTCTCTTTGGATGTCATGGTGGATTTTGACGCGCAGCGTCTTTTCGCTAAAGCGACGCTGTCCTTGGATTTTCTTGAGTGTGATGTAACAGAGCTTTGGCTTGATAGTCGAGATCTAACCATACTCGCTGTGACTTGTTTTAATGCTACAGAGGGGGTGAGTGCATTAACAGAAATGGATGAAGAACCGCTCGACTTTGTGCTTAATGAAGCTGACCCCATACTCGGGCAAAAATTGTGTATCACTTTACCTGCATTTCTTTGCAAGCAGGTTTGTATTCACTATCAAACC
This sequence comes from Shewanella sp. SM21, assembly GCF_025654335.1. Lineage (NCBI taxonomy): Bacteria > Pseudomonadati > Pseudomonadota > Gammaproteobacteria > Alteromonadales > Shewanellaceae > Shewanella > Shewanella sp. SM21. Next base: position 195,301 of record NZ_JAKKRL010000001.1, on the reverse strand, counting down.
TCTCCGTCCGCCCAAGGATTACAGTGGCTAGCGCCTGAGCAAACCGCGGGTAAACAGTTACCTTACCTCTTTAGTCAATCGCAACCGATCAATGCCCGTAGTTGGATCCCATTACAAGATACGCCTAAGGCGCGGATAACTTTTGATGCTAAGGTGCAAGTGCCCAAAGGCATGCGCGCCGTTATGAGCGCGATGAATCATCCCGATACGCCACTTAATGGTGTGTTTCACTTTGAGATGGAACAGCCTATTCCGACCCATTTAATGGCCTTGGCTGTGGGTGATATTGCCTTTCAAGCTATAGGTCCAAGATGCGGCGTGTATACCGAGCCGAGCACGTTAGTGGCCGCCGCAAAAGAGTTTGAAGATACTGAACACATGCTCGACGTTGCCGAGTCATTGTTAGGTCCTTACGTATGGGGCCGCTATGACATGATTATCTTGCCGCCGAGTTTCCCATTCGGTGGAATGGAAAATCCGCGTTTAGCCTTTTTAACGCCCACACTCATTGCTGGTGATAAAAGCTTAGTGTCAACCGTTGCCCATGAGTTAGCGCATTCTTGGACGGGCAATTTGGTCAGTAATGCGACTTGGCGTGATCTCTGGTTAAACGAAGGTTTCACGACTTATTTTACTAACCGTATTGTCGAGGCTGTCTACGGCAAAGAACAGGCAGAATTAGAATGGGTAATAGAGTTTGGTCGCTTAAAAGAAGAAATAGCGTCTTTGCCTAAGGATAAGCAAACTTTACCCGCTAATGTGCAGCATGACGATCCTAATCTTGCTTTTAATCGTTTTACTTATGATAAGGCTTCGATGTTTGTCCATGATTTAGAGCGCAGGCTAGGGCGAGTAGAATTTGATAAATTTTTACTCACTTATGTGAATCATTTTGCGTTTAAAGCCATTACCACCGAAGTGTTTGTCGAGTACGTAAAACAAACTTTACTGCAATTACACGCAGATAAAATCACTGAAGCTGAACTATTAACGTGGATTTATGGTGAAGGCTTACCTGAGGGCTATTGCGGACCAACCTCCATGAGTTTAGATAAAGTTGATGATGCGCTGGCGTGTTTTTTACAGGGAACAGCAGCGGGCCGATTAAGCGTTAAAGATTGGCGAGTGCACCATTGGCAATATTTTCTGACCCAATTACCTGAAGTCGTTAGTCAAGTTCAATTGATGGATCTGGATGAAACCTTCCAATTAACCCAATCGACTAATGCAGAAATTGCCTGTGATTGGTTTCGAGTCGCTATTCGTAATCATTATGATCCTGTGTTGCCGGCATTAAGTGCCTATTTAGTGCGTATTGGACGCGGTAAATTTGTGCGGCCACTCTATGCTGAGTTACAAATTGCGGGATATCACTCTGAATTAAAAGACATCTATACAAAGGCTCGTGCAGGCTATCATCCTTCGATTCAAGTTCAATTGGACAAATCACTCAGCTTATAGAAATTTAGGTAAAAAAATGGCAACCTATGGGTTGCCACAAAGAAATCAGTGTGGGATACAAATAGAATTCAATGCGCTAGCGTGTTTTCTATTGTGTCCCAAAAGGGAGATGATGATGAACGACCAACTAATTCGACTCAATGCGATAAAACAGAAACTGTGTCATTTGAGTGCATGAAACTGCGACTTCACATATTTCATTCTCAAGGTGCATTTAATCTTATCCGTTAATCCTTACCTATACTCAGAGTCGCCATTTTTAATTAAGTTCACTGATATCAGAAAAAAATCCCAAAAAGTTTAAAAAAGATTTTCTGGGACATTTTTCTGGGGAATACTGAGTACTCACACTTAATTGTTACATTTGTTTTACATTAAAATCATGGGGATAAAAAATTAAACGCGTGCCAGATTTATTAATCTATAAGCTAGCGTTAGCGCTTGTTGAAATTTGAGTAAAAAAAATGGCAACCTAAGGTTGCCACAAGGAAATCAGTGCGGGATACAAATAGAATTCAGTGCGCTAGCGTGTTTTCTATTGTGCCCCAAAAGGGAGATGATGAACGACCAACCAATTCGACTCAATGCGATAAAACAGAAACTGTGTCATTTGAGTGCATGAAACTGCGACTTCACATATTTCATTCTCAAGGTGCATTTAATCTTATCCGTTAATCCTTACCCATACTCAGAGTCGCCATTTTTAATTAAGTTCACCGATATCAGAAAAAAGACAAAAAAGTTTTTGAGAGATATTGCGTGCCCATACTTAGTTGTTACATTTATTTTACATCTAAAATGACGGGATAAAAAAAGGCAACCTAATGGTTGCCTAATGACCTATTCCTAGGTCAAGGGGACTGCGCTAGAAGCCCCAGGGAGATGATGAACATGAAAAAGACATTCACTGTTCAATACATTTGAGGGGTCTTGTACGGTTAAAGTTCCATAAAAAAATTAAAATAAATCTAAATTTTTATAAACTGCAAGATTTCAAATAGATAGTGATTAAATTATTTTAGCAAAGCAGCAATTTTACTTTCTAATGCTTCGGGTTTTGTCGTTGATGCAAATCTTTCGATTGCTTCGCCTTGGCGATTAACTAAAAATTTAGTGAAATTCCATTTAATACCTTGAGTGCCTAATACGCCGGGAGCGGCTTTCTTAAGGTATTGATAAAGTGGATGGGTATGTTCGCCATTCACTTCTATTTTAGAAAATAGCGGAAACGTCACGCCAAAATTCAATTCACAAAAGGCTTGAATGCCTTGTTCATCGGCTTTTTCTTGGGCGCCAAATTGATTGCAAGGAAAGCCCAAAATCACTAATCCTTTATCTTTGTATTCTTGATATAGCGTTTCTAATCCTTTGTATTGCGGTGTAAATCCACATTCACTGGCGGTGTTGACGATTAAGAGTACTTTGCCTCGATATTGCTCTAAACTTACCGCGTTGCCTTGAATGTCTGTTGCTGATTGGCTGTATATATTCGTAGTCATGTTCACCTCCGTAGGATCTTAGCCAAACAGCATAAACCTTAAAATAATTTTCAGCAATATAATTGCGCGCAATTTATTTTGTGGGTTTGCTAATTTACTTAATTATCAATATAGTTACAGCAATTTTGTGGCTAAAGAAAAGGGCATCTGTGTGATAGAAAATGACGCAGAATACGAAACAAACATGCAAGCTGATGTGGGGCAAGTAGTTCAACAACTCACTGAAGTTGAAGGCGAAGAACAGGCTGAAGTGTTTAGTGAAATTCTGAATGACTCAGAACCTGGAACTATAGCCTTAGCGCTTGAGTCCTTGCCCTTGGATGAGCGTTATGAGCGTTGGCAGCAAGTTGAATTTGCTGACAGAGTGACTGTGTTGAGCCTAATGCGTGCCGATCCACGTATGGGGATCCTGAAGCGGATGCCTGACAATGAAGTGGATCTGTTATTTGCGCAATTAAGTCCTGAAGATTTAATTGAGTGGAGTGATTATCTTCCTGAAAGTTTTACCGATCGTGCCTTGGATCAGATGGGGGAGCGTCAGCGACAACGATTCGAACTTTATGATCAATATTCTGAGAATGAAATCGGTCGTTATACCGATCATCAAATGTTGGTGCTCAGTGATAAGGCGACAGTTGCTCAAGCGCAGCGCTTCTTTCGCCGTATAGAGCTCGATTGTAACGACAATTTGTTTATCGTTGATGATCTGGATAAGTATCAAGGTACTGTTCGTCGTTATGATATTTTTAAACATAATCCCGATGAGTTATTGATTTCACTTTTGTCTGAGGACTGCCGTGCGTTATCCGCCGATACGAGTCTTTTGGAAGCGGCCGAAGCGATAGAGCACAGCCGCGAAATTGAATTGCCTGTGATTGATGAGTCCGGAGAGTTAATCGGTCGTGTGACGCTAAGAACCGCAACGGCATTAGTGCGTGAGCATTATGAGGCGCAGTTGATGGCAACAGCGGGTATGGATGAATCCGACGACTTGTTCGCCCCGATTATGAAAGGTGCTCAGCGCCGTGCTGTATGGCTTGGGATCAATTTACTGACGGCTTTCCTTGCCTCAGCGACCATTGGTTTATTTGAAAATGTCCTATCGCAAGTGGTTGCATTAGCTGTGTTGATGCCGATTGTTGCTTCTATGGGCGGCATCGCGGGGAGCCAATCTCTAACGCTAATGATCCGCGGCATGGCCATGGGACAGATTTCGGCGGGTAACTTGTTTTCGCTAATGAAAAACGAACTCGGCATTGGCATAGTTAACGGATTTTTGTGGGCGATAGTGATAGGTTTAGTTTCTGGCTGGTGGTTCGGTGAAGCGACGATAGGTATAGTGATTGGCTGTGCGATATTGATTAATATGGCCGTTGCCGCCATAGCTGGGGTGATAGTGCCTATGGTGTTGCAGAAGTTTAATCAAGATGCGGCGTTATCGGGTTCAGTGATCTTAACGACTGTGACCGATGTGGTGGGTTTCTTTACTTTCTTAGGTATGGCGACGTTGTTATATCTGTAGCGTGGGTTCTTGGGTGAGTTTGGAAGATGAATGCACGGCAATTTGGTGTGCATTCACCGTATGTTGGGAACATTAACGGTTTAATCTGGATATGAATAACATTCAGTTTGTTATAGGTAAAAAGCCGGAAGAATTAGCGCTGGCGGCACAATTAATTGATGGGCGTGATGATAATGCTCATCCGTTGGATCATCAGGTCTTTTTCCATTCCCGTGCGGTGATCTTAGCGAAAACTATCGAGGGTGAGATTGTCGGTTGCGCCGCGATAAAAGCTGGTAAAGGCACTGTCGGTGAACTGGGTTATCTGGTGGTGTCGCCCCATTATCGACGTCAAGGCATAGCACAAGGGTTAACTCATAAACGGATTGAGGTGGCAAAGGCCCTAGGAATGTCGATTTTGTATGCGACTATTCGCGCCGAGAACACGTCGAGTCAAGCTAATTTATTGAAGGCAGGTTTTCAGTTTTGGCGTAATTATTTGAGTATCCGTGGCACGGGAAATACTGTGGGTTGGTATTACTTAGCTTTAAGCGTTAATGTTGATGCTGAAGCGATAATGCAGTCTTTAGTTGGCGATCGTACTCCAGCGTTCTAATTGTGTTGTAAGTGAAAAGACTTAGATCTTAATGTGTTTTTATCTTGTTTTACATTTGTATATTCCTCGCAAATAATTCCTCTTTATACGCAAATAGGCTGATTTTCTTTATTTATTCGGTATGATCCGCGGCTATTACCCACAGTCATTATTGAGGTGTTTTTTTATGGCTAAGTTCAGAGTAGCAAGTGTCTTATTATTGAGTGCAGCAGCGCTGCAAGTGAATGCGTCAGAAATTAATCTTGGGTTGAACAACGATGTGGTTTCAACTGAGTTAGAACTGCAATTGAACAAAGATACTAACGCGGTTTTGGGTTATATCTATGCGGATGAAGGCGGCCATATCGCTCAAGGTGCAATGCATATGACCCATGATGCGGGTGTGCATCACTTTGAGGTCGGTGCTCAGTTAAGCCAGCTTTGGTCTGACTATTCACCCAATGGCAGTGCCGTTTCTGTTGGTGGTCGTTATGCACTATCAATGGGACCCAATATTTCACTGCACGCCGCGGCTTACTATGCACCGTCTGTATTGTCATTTGGCAATGTTGATGGTCATTATGAATTAGACTCAAAAGTGCAATACCGTATAACGCCAAACATGGCACTTTATGTTGGTTACCGCAAGATTGCCTTCGAATACGATGATGCCCGCAATTTTACTTTCGAAGATGGTGTGTATATTGGCGGTAAATTCCGTTTCTAAGCACAAGGCATATTGATTTAGCTGTATTGCGATCGAGATGTCGAATTCAAGAGCCGGCCGAAGTTAACTTCGCCGGCTTTTCCATTTCGCCTTTAGCTCACAGTAGCTTGGCAATATGGATGAGAAAATGACCAATCCAATCCCGATTAAAATCACTAGGCTGAGTTCTTCATCGAGTATCCACCAGCCTAACAAGGCTGCAAAAATCAATCCTGTATATTCTACTGGTGCCATTTGGCTCGCATCGGCACGTCGATAGGCATGGATGATGAGATAGGTCATGGCAATGTAAAATAGTCCCAAAGTCAGTCCCACTTGCGCCACTGGTAAACTAAATTCGGCGCCTTCGTATAAGGTCGCAGGTATCAGAAATATCATCGCAAAGGCATTAGACCAAAAGAGCATGGAAAAAGGATGTTCATGGGTCGAATAGGCCTTTAAAATCAAACTATTCAACGCTGATGTCATGGCACCGAAAAAGGCTAAACCTATGTACAGGTTAAATTCTGTTGGTTGGCTGATAAGCAAAATGCCGCTAAAGCCGATAAGACCTGCGACCGTGCGTCGATAACCAATACGTTCATTTAAAAAAATGGCCGATAGTATTAGCAGTAACAGGGGTGAGGTATAAATCACGGCTGTTACTGTTGCGAGCGGAAGATGCAAAATAGCGAGCATAAAAATGGCGTTGCCCAGTCCAATCAATAGTGCGCGGGCGAGATGCACTTTGTAAAAAGGACTCAGTTTAAGATTACCCTGTAAGTGCCACACAAAAGGCAGTACAAGCAGAGTGGCAAATAATTGCCTGTAGAGCACCAGTTGAAAAACAGGCGCATTGGTTTCAAGCAACTTAACCAATAGGTTACCGCTGGCAATTAGGAGTTGTGCGGCTAAAATCATCAATAGAGGCTGCATAGGATCCCAGCAAAAATAAGTCAGTATTAAGGTGTATCTTGAATTTCATGCCGCAGTTTGGACTTTGAGACTAAAATAGCATCATAAGGTATGGTATATCCGACTAATTTAGCCTAACTGATTGTAAAAAACTAAATGTAGCCATAAAGTTAACCTACAAATCCAACTATCGACTAAGATTGACAGCATTAGCATTTTCTTCATAGCTGTAAAAATGATCTATGGCCCTTTAACTAAATAAGCCGATGAACAAACTTAAACAAACTCTATTTGGGTGTTTTTTACTTTTCTTGTGGACATTAAGTCCCTCTGTATTAAGCGCTGAAATTGCGTTGGACTCCCCGTATTTGTTCCATGCTAAAGCGGATCAACAGCCTCCTGAGCGGTTTGAAACCGTGCCCCATTGGATGGGACAACTCGACGAAGCTAGTTCGGTCAGCTTAACCGGTGGCGATTATTGGATGATTACACCTGTGATGGTCAATCAACGTCAATCAAACTGGGTAGTGGATGCAAGTAATTCGATTATTGAATCCGTAGATTATTGGATACTCGGCAGTGACGGCAGCGTACAACATGCCCACAGTGGCTACACTGCTCCATACCAGTTTTTATTCGATTATGGCCGTAAGGTCACCTTGAATATGGGCACGGATTATTGGTTGGTGGTGAAGCTGAGTAGCCGTTATTACTCATCTCCCCCTGAGATAGCATTGCAAAGTGTGGCGGATCATCAACTGATGTCTGACCGTCTCGCAATGGCAGTGCTGCTGTGTTTAGGCGGATTATTGTTTATCGCTTTATATAATATTTTGATTTATATCTCTATTCTTGATAAAGCGTTTCTCTACTATGGTCTTTACGTATTTGCCTATTTTGGTGGCTGGGCACTGACTTTCCATTTGCCTGCACACTTATTTAATTTCCATTACCTCGAGTTGCATCATCTGTTTTTCATCAGTTTGCCCATTTTTAATATCATGTTTTACAAGCACTTCCTGCAGTTACCTAGTTACTCTCCGCGGCTGTGGCGTCTTAGTCAGTATTTAATGTTTGCCTGCATTGTGGCTCTGCCGACCAGTATTTGGTTGTTATCCTATACGGCAATTATTGCTTCTGTACTGATTATGCTATGGATTGCTTTAGCGATTACTTGCGGTAATGTGTGCTTGATGAAAGGCTTTGCTCCTGCGCGTTATTTTATTCTTGCCTTTACTTGCTTGTTGTTGCCTGCGGTGATTATTTTACCCGGAAATATGGGGTTAACCCCTGATTTTATCGAACATGCTGAGCTGGCGACACTGATGGGCGGTACGGCTGATGCGTTATTACTGTCCTTAGCGTTAGCGAATAAGCTGAAATTACTTGCTGAGGAACGTAAGGCGCATATTGAAGAGTTAGCGATTGCATGGGAAAAGGCTCGTTTAGATGGATTAACGCGAGTCGGTAATCGTTATGCCTTTGACGAATATATGAACTCACAATTAGGATTTGCCGATAAAGTCGTGCAACCGATGGCGTTAGCACTATTGAATATCGATAGTCTGAAAAGTGTCAATGAAACACTCGGCCATCAAGAAGGCGATAGATTATTGCTGTTGATAGTGCAGTTATTGCAAGCAACAGACTTAGCGCACATGAAGGTTTATCGTATTAGTGGTGACGAGTTTGTGATTGTGACGCCTTCTGCTGGTATCCAGTTATTACAGAGTGCTTTGAGTGGCTTAGGTGAAGAATTAGCAAGCCATGGTTTTAAAGATTGCCAGTGTAGTTTTGGGATGTCGTTAAACACTGAGGTCGCAGATCCCCATGAGTGGTTGCGTTCTGCTGACACTCACTTATATCAATCGCGTATGGATAAGCGTCGTCAAGAGTATGCAGATACTCGCGGTGTCGATGTGAGGCTACATTTAAGCTAGCTATTGAAAAAGTTAAAATAATCGTTTTATACCAATCACATTAAATAGCTAATCAGTTCAGAGCCTCACAGGCATCTCAATCCAAGGCGCATTGACGCAGAAATGGTTATTCCCTTTTAAGTCAATACAACACGGGAGTGGGATACCTGTGAGGCTCCCCAAGGGCTGCTGATGTTTACTACATGGCAACGCCCTTTATACTGCGTTTAAGGCTTTCGACAGAGCACCACTATGCCTTCAAGCCTTCGCCTTGTCTAAAGCGCGTTGAACTCCCGCTGAATGAACTGATATTTAATACGATTGGTATTATTAGAACATTAGAAAACATAAATGGCGCAGAATTTATCTGCGCCGTTTATGTTTTTATCTTAGATTTATTAGCTTCATCTTGCTTGGACTAAACAGTGTCCAAGTTTGCGACTTAGCTAGATTTAAGGACGAGCTTAGAAGTCTTTTTCGCCCTTAATCACCGCAGGATGACCCGATATCGCTTTTGAAGTGTGCATTCCTGCCATCGTCGCCGCTTCGACGCAGCCCGCATTAAGGCCTGTCTTTATCCAATCGCCCGTCATATACAGGTTATCTATCCCTGTGCCATCTGTCGTGATGCGATACTGCGAGCTGTCTTTAACCGATAAGACATAACGCTCGGATGGGTCTACATTTGCGCGCCAATATTGGCTATCGAAGCGGGCAACACCTTGACGGTCTTGTTCATCGTGTAACCATTCCCAAGGGAAGCTATCACCGACATTTTGCCAAAGTTTATGGATTTCGGTATTGAGTTGATGAATAGCACCCGCTTTTGCTTCTAAGGTTTTCCGTTGTTGGAAATCTACATCCGAGCTTGGTGGATAGGCCTCGACAGGCAATGCCGAGCAAAAGTAACTGGCATTTTTAGGTTCTAAGCCGCGCCAATCTTCTTTGTCTAGCAGTTGGTTCATCGATGCCCAAGTATCGAAGGGTTCGGTGAAGCCCGATAATACGGGTTCCTCGCCATCTTCAGAGTAATTAGGCCAGCCTATCCCATTCAGATCTTGGTTCATCCACAGTTGATAGGCTTGAGTGGCGACAGTTTGCACCTTATCAACGCAAAGCTTGAGGGCTGGGCTTTGTGCCATGACTTCACTCGCCACGTGGGGCACAGAACCTATGGATAGACCGAAGATGACTTTGTCGAAATCTACGCCTTTGACTAAACGCTTTTTCGGCAGGGCTTTGCCAAAGTGAGTTTCATACACGCTGTCCCAATCGCTCCAGAAGTGTTCAAGATTGATATTATGGGCTTTAAGCAGTGCCGCTTGTTCAGGCTCAAGTTGCTCATAATTGGGCGTACTTGGCCAGCAAGCGAGACCTTTAACATCGACCAAAGGATCATAGTTTGTGACAGTCGGCGCCAGAGCTACTTGCTCAGTGATCTCAATCGCTTGAACGCTTTGATTACAGCATTCGAGATTATCGATGCGATTGAAGTAGTGGAAGTTGACTCCGCGGTGTTTGAGCACTTCGTAAAAAGGTGTAAACACAACATCACCCATTCCGGCCTGCATTTTCCACATCACGCCACCTTGATAGCACAGGGCAATACGCAGCATAGCGCGGATAATTGTGCCCGCTTCGACATTAGGTTTGTCGAAGTTGCCTTTCTCATAGGCAAACACTAAGTCGTAAAAACCGCGCACTGGCGCACTGTCGACTGTGTACTTAAGGCTGGCGCCGTGTTTGGTTAACCATTCGCGATAATCATAGCCATTGATGGCATCAAAGCCTTTTTCAAATACATCGTCGGCAAACATGCCCTTGAGGATCGTGAGGCCCAGATCGGCGGCTATATATAAGTGGCGCAGTTCGTCATTATTATCTAAATGTCCGCTAAAACGTTTCACGAGTCTTTGATGCAAGGCATCGACAGCTGATTCTACAAAACCATCGTCACTTTCACTGTGTACATGCTCATCGCACTCGCGGCCAATCATTTGATTAAAATGGCATTCAAGCTTATCACCGAGTGCGTCAAGTGATTCTTTGGCATCTTCGACTGAATCCTCTAACTTATCTTTTAAACGTTCAAACCAGCTGCTATCGAGCCAGTTTTTAGGTGTTCCCATGGCTTTTTCATCTGCATCGAGCAGGTCATCCATGTCTTTGAGCCATTCCTTTATCCACGCAAAGGCGACTTTAACGACTTTCCAGAAGGTGAGGGTTTCGGTGCCGTCACCTGGGATGCCTGGTAGCATTGGGAAAGTGATTGGCCAACTCACAGAACGGCCATCAACTTCTTCCTGTAAGACGATAAAGTTATGGGGTTTAAAGGCATCAAAAAAAGTCGCAAGCGGCGCGTTTGCTGGCCTATCCAATTCCTCATATGCTTTACGCATTAAGGCAAACGCGTTTTGATAGAAACCAAACCAAATGTGTAAACCATGTTCTTCGATGCGTTGTCCCATAGCGGCATTGCGGCCACTAGCCCCTTTACCACCGATACGCCAGCCGAGTTGATAGACATCAATCTCATATTGATTCTGCCAGCCGGGTTTGTCGGTTAGATAACAGGCTGCGGTCATTGCCGCGACACCGCCACCGAGAATGGCTATTTTCTGTTTTTTGATTTCGGAGTTATCGACTAATACTTCGCCGGGCGGCACTTCAAAATCGAAGTTCACATGGTAAGGGAGTAAAACGTGCTGCTCACCAATCTCGACCCCGAGCGTATCTTTTAACGGGAAGCTGGCATTATCAAAAATGGTCGCGACAAAATCATTTTTTAGCAGAGCAACACTGTGCACTTTATTCACTTGGGCTGGCGCGGCAACGATGGCTTGATAAATAGCTTTTTGCCCTGACGAGTCGGGGAACTGTTTTAGAAATACTTGATCGATAGCGGGTTTAAATAACAGATGAAATAGCTGCTCTTCGCCAAGCTGGTCAAGTTCTGGAATAAAATCGGTTTGTTCTTTAAAGAGTTGCCAAGTTTGAGCTATTGCTTCAAGGGTTGAAAGCTGTGCCTCGGGTTTGGCATCGCAATTCACTTCAATTAATGGATGCAGGGCAAGTTCGGTTTCGGGTGAGAAATGTAAAAAACTTTTGGTCTCAAGGGATAATCGCGTCAGAGGCTCGCCAACCGCTGGCATAGTGTATTCACATAAATACTTAGGATAACCAAAGAGTTCTCTGCCATTAATTAAGGCCATGGCATCGTTCACCCAAATGTGTAGCGGCTGAAAATACACTTGGCTGATTTGTTTACTGTCGCTGCTATCTTGGCGCCCGACCATGACCCAAGTGATGATGTCCGTTTCTTGGATCCAGCCCTTAGCTCTGTCCTCTGGATAAGCGGAATAGGCTTTTTCAATTTGAGTGAAGGTTGTCAGTACGTAGGGAGACAGCACCTTAAAATACATTGCGCTGCCGGCAACTTGATTCAGGGTTTTATCGATAGAGCGTTGCAGGTTTTCCTGTTTCCCCTTAAGAAAAAAACCGTACATATCGGCTTTATTTAGCACTAAGGGCGAGTGCATCAACATACTGCCTTGGGGATAAATAAAGTCGGGGCGCTGTTTTTCCATGGCGTTCATCCTTAAATTTCAGTGTAAGTCCAATGATTTGGGAGTTATAGCCCAAAAAGCATAGGGCAAATAAGCAATTAAGCCCATTGATTTTACACTGGAATGATTAAGTATTTGAGAGGGGATAACGGGGTTGAGTAGCAAGTTGGATATTATCCAACTTGCTCAGATTTGGCAGGTTTAGCACAGAACGAATTTGTAAAACAAACCCGTGAGAGCAAAGGTACTTAGATTTAGTTACTTCGATTTATTTTGGTAGAAATCCACCTCTGTATTATCGTCCGAGTAACGTCGCTTAGTATCTCTGCGGCGCTGTTTCACGCGTTTATTCTTTTGCTTACCTTTGACGTTATCGCCCCATGGCGCATCATCGTCGTCAAATTCATAGGAGTGTGACATGGTCAAAATTCCAAAAATACCTGTGCCATTCGCAGCACCCGATCTTTTTACCCAAAGGAGAGATGAAGCTAAAGCGAAATATTTCATCACTGATGGTGAAAAGTTTTGTCCAAAGGATATATCTTGCCACTGAAATGGCAGTATCTGAGATTTTAATGGGGGATGCGTGGGTTATCTTTATGATAATTAAAGGGTAAGTGTAATTATCATCGGAAATTATATTATATGATTGAAACTGGCGCCCAGAATGAAAGGCGCCAAGTTTTGATACAAAATAATGAGTTAGTGTTACTTGTTGCGCAGCATACGCGCGACAAACATACCATCACTATTCGCTTCAAAGGGCCATACGGTCAACATTTCTGTTTGTTCACCCGTAAAAGGATGGCGTATCGGCGTGAGCGTGAACTCTGGATGTTGCTGTAAAAATGCTGTCACCACGTCTTGGTTCTCGAGCGGCGACAAGGAACACGTGGCGTAAACGAGGATGCCGCCCACTTTAACTGCGCGGCTACTACGGCTTAAAATATCGAGCTGTAACGCGGCTTTATCGGCCACGGCTTCAACACCATCCAACCAACGCATATCAGGATTACGTCGCCAAGTGCCAGTACAACTGCACGGGGCATCGACTAACACACCGTCGAAATGATCCGCTGGCACGGGGAGGGCATCGCTCTTCCAACGGGCAACGCTAATACCGTTAAAGTGAGCTCTTTGGGCGCGTTTAGTCAGTTCTTCTAGGGCATTGGAGCGAATATCTGACGATATAATGCTGCCCGTAGAGGGTGTTTGAGTATCAGCAGCCTTGGTCAGCATCAAAGACCGCAGCTGCAGGGTTTTACCGCCGGCGCCACTGCAGGCGTCCCACCAATGGGCATCGGGTTCTGGCGCGCAAATTTGCCCTATGACCTGTGAAGCCAAATCTTGGATCTCAATGTTGCCGTCTTTATACAGGGCGATTTCATTAAGATTCATACTCTTGCTGCTAAGGTTAATGGCATCGTTAAAGTAATGACCATAACTAGCATCGATACCTATCGTTTTCAGCTGCGCCGCCGCATCTTGGCTCGTGATCCCTTGCGCGCGTCCCCAAATCGGCGGGCGACTGGACATAGCTTCAATTAATTGCGTTTGCTGAGCCGCATCAACAGGGCACACTTGCCAGAACCAGTCGGGTAATAAATCCTGTGATTTAAGCTTAGCCGCGGGAAATAAATGCTGCATTAGCGTGAGTTTGTCGTCGAGACTGTCAACGGCAAGTGCTTGAGCCTGTTGATAATCGATAGGCGACTGCGATAACTCATGCCAAGCAGTGGCGATATCTTGCCAAGCATGGGCTTCCAATAACGCACTGGCACTTAGGCTGGCAAAATAAGTCGCTGATTCTTGTTGATCGCCTAATCGCTGAAACCAACCCCACCAGCGAAATAGACTAAACAAAGATTCACGGATGACTTTACGATCCTTCGAGCCGTGTTTTTTATGTTCTCTAAAGTAGTTGGCCAGAATACGGTCGGCGGGCATTTTACTGCTTTGAATTTCATCGAATAATTGCTTAATTGTACTGGCGTAACTGAGTGCACGTTTTTGCGCTGGAGTGCTCGCCTCTGCATCTAACGCTGACGATGTGTTTGAGTTGGATGCTTTACCGGAAGAGAAGCTGCTTGGATTACCCATAAATTTAGCCTAGATCATGCTTCTGTGACTGCGCCTTATGTAAGAGGTGTAGCGAACAGAGGGGAAAAATAAGTGGCGCAGAGTGTAGCAGTTTTGCCCGATAACAGGCAGAAAAAAAGCCCCAAAGTAGTATCAACTTGCAGGGCTTTTTGTGGTTGGGTCACTGAGACTCATAGTGCATTCAGTACCAAAGGGTTATTTGCAGGCTATCGCTCAATTACCGCTTGGAAGGTGATTATTTCGTCACCATCTTTTGGATTTGCTTAGCCCGTTCTTCATCACTCATTTCCACCGGTGGTGGCGTGACTATGCCTTTTTGGCACGCGGGTCTGAGTGCTAATTCATCTAACCAACGTTGCAAATGTGTCAGACCTTCCATATTGATGCCGCTCCACTCGTGGATCCGCACCCAAGGCCAAGTTGCGATGTCGGCAATCGTGTATTCGTCACCAGCAAGGTATTGATTTGTAGCTAGTTGAGTATTCATAACCTCGAATAAACGTCGACCTTCTTTTTGATAACGTTCTATTGCTGCAGGGATTTTTTCAGGGAAGTACCTAAAGAATACGTTGGCTTGTCCCATCATGGGGCCGACGCCGCTCATTTGGAACATTAACCATTGGATCACCTGTGAGCGCTTTTTAGGATCGGCTGGCAGGAATTTACCTGTTTTTTCGGCTAGATACAGCAGAATCGCACCTGATTCGAATACCACAAAATCCTCGTTATCGCGGTCGATAATGGCGGGAATGCGACCATTGGGATTAATGGCAATAAACTCGGGCTGTTTTTGCTCACTGGTACTGAAATCTAATTTATGGACGCGATATTCAAGTCCCATTTCTTCCAGTGCGATGGAAATTTTAAAACCGTTAGGGGTCGCGGCTGTGTATAAATCTATCATGATGATTCCTTAAGGTTATAACGCTTATAGCTACTCACTTTAGTACCCATGAATATTCATCATCAGGCATTAGCGCCGCTATTTTTTAGGGGTTAACGATACTATGGCAGGACGCTGCGTCATAGTGTTGAACCAAGCCTTGAGATGCGGCAAGTTATCAGCCACTTCGATGTCTAAATTTTTAATAAAACTGATAAAAACGTAAGCCGAAATATCGGCAATACTGAATGCATCGCCTGCCACAAAGGCTGACGTGTTCAATTGTTGGTCTAAGGTTGGTAGGAAGTCAATGACCCTTTGGCGTGATTCTGCGCCCCAAGACTCGACACAATTTTCCCTGTCTTTATAGACGCCGCTTAAATTACGAAAGGCTTGAAACCCGACCATTAATCCTTGTAACTCTATGATGCGTTGCCACATTTCTACTTTGGCGCGCTCAAGCGGTGTATTACCAAACAGTGAACGCTCACTCGGGTGGATTTCGTCTAAATAGCGGCAAATGGCAACAGATTCACACAGGTAACTGCCATCATCGAGTTCGAGCAGTGGAATGCGGCCATTTACACTTTTGGCTTTAAACTCAGCGCTTAAATTCTCGCCTCCACGGATATCGACGTTCACTCTTGGCACTTCTATGCCTTTTTCTGCAAGAAAAATACTGACGCGGCGTGCGCTGGGAGTCGGAGCTAATTCGTAGAGTTTCATCTAAAGTCCTGTAGTTTTTATCAGTGCTTTATGCTCGATTTGAGCATATAAGGCTTTAACGGAACGATCGGTTAGGTTAGAATTTACGTCATATCTAAACGATCAGTCAAGAATGATTTACCCCTCAACTTTCTGTAGTAAAGAGGAATGGTGAAGCTGATCGTGAACGCGTATTCAAGAGATTAGGTCGCAGGCTATGGCACGGAGTTGTAATTTTGATCGGCAAGAAAAACTCATATTGGCGATGGAGCTTTTTTGGCAAAAGGGCTTTGCCGAAACCTCGATTTCCGATCTCGTCGGCCATTTAGGCATTAATCGATTTAGTCTCTATAACAGCTTCGGCGACAAGCAGAATCTTTATCGCGAGTGCCTCAGTTTCTACCTCGATCACTACTCCTTTGGCGCTTCAGATACTTTGCTGCATGAAAAAGCGGGCTTAGCTGAAATAGAAGCTTATTTAGCGCGCTTTGTTGCTTTGCAGCGGGAGCAAAAGTATGGCTGTTTTATGCAAAATGCTGTGCTCGAAAAGAGCCTTAACGATGAAAGTGTGCTGCAGGAATGTCAGCGATTATTTTGTCGATTACAGACCTCATTCACCCAAGTGTTACAAGTTTGCCAAGCGCGTGGAGAGCTATTAGCCCATGTGCAACCACATCAAGTTGCTGCTTTTTTAGTGCTGCAATTACAAGGGATTAGAGTGTTAGGCAAGGCGGGCGAATATGAGTTGTTAGACAATGCGTTTGTTGTATTGCAAGACTATTTACGTAGTTTGAGTGCTAATCAGACTGCATAACTGCAAATGACATAGTTTGATTGGCCTAGGTTTTTGCCTAGGCCATGTTTTTAGAAATCTATTTTTAAAAGTTTATTTCTAAAAGCCTATTTCTAAAAGTCCAAGTCCAGCGCAAAACACAGATAGGCCATCAGTTGAGTACAGTGTGCAAATTGCTCGGCACAAAAACTGGCTGCATCTGGGCGGCAGAGTTCCTCAAAGGCGATATTTTTAACTGCGATAAAATCTTTTCGTTTTAGCTCTATCAGCATAGGGTGGTTTTTATCAAATCCCTTTGGTGGTCGAGTTAAGCTATCGCCATCCATATTAAATCCATGACTTTGTAAGGTTTGTAGCGCCTTTTTATAGCCGTTGGGATTCTCATCGATACAAGTGCGAATGGCATTTAAGGCTTTCGATTCTGGGTGCCAAATCCCTGCGGCAATAAAACAGCCATCTTCGGCAATGTGTAAATATAGTCCCGGCGCATGCACGTCTTTGCCCTGAAAATGGCGAAATTGAATGCCAACATTGGTTTTATAGGGCGTTTTATCTTTGCTAAAACGGCTGTCTCGCTGGGGACGCATCAAGCTGCCGCCGACTTTTTTTGGTACGGCAGTGAGCCTAGGCGAGAGGGCGAGAATACTGGGCTGCATTTGCTCGATAAATTGCAGCGCAGGCGTTCGCACTGTTTCTTCGTATTCCGCCTGATGGGCTTTAAACCAGTCGCGGGAGTTGTTTTGTGCCAGTTGATTTAAAAATTGCAGGCTTGCCGTGCTGAATGTTGCACCAGTCGCGATGGGGATTTTAGTTGTTAGAGTGGCCATTATCAGGGAACCTTATTAATGCAGATAAACCGAGCACAAGCAGTATTAATGCCGATTGAGGAGCAAGGTGAGTTGCTGACATATCCTCCCGTATCGCCCGCCCGTTCTTACTCACGATAGTTAAAACACGATAGTTAAAACACGATAGTTAAAACACGATAGTTAAGACTGCCAAGTTGGGTGCCAATACTGCCATCCTTCGGCAAGATCTTCACTTAAATTTTTGCATTGTGCCGCTTCTACCTTGTTTTCAATAAGTCGGTTATTTACACGTAAAGCTAAGTGAGAACTATTCTTATCTTGTTCGTTAGTGCCTATAATGCCGCCCTATTTTTAGATTGGTTTGTTAATAGGATGACGTTGAATGGGTTGCCTGCCTAAATGTGATAAGTGGAAAGCGAATAGAAATCTGTCGCTCATGGGATTATGTATATTGTCCTCAATGCCGTTGTACGCCGCAGAGGTATTGGGCGAGCCTAAGGTTGAGCCGATTGAGATCCTGCAGGTTCATGGGCAGCAATATCGCAGGGCCATCACAGTCGCTAAACCCGGTGAAGCGATTATTTCCATGGATCAAATCGAGGAGATGCAGGCGACAACTTTCGCCGAAGTGATCGATGATATGGCTGGGGCGCATATCGATGGCGGTACCCGCAGTGGAGGTGAGCGGATTAATATTTGGGGCTTTGGCGAGACTGAAGATTTTAACGTTTATGTGGATAATGCTCCGGTGGGATTTGAGCAGTATCGCTACGGCTCATTTTTCCTCGATCCTGACCTCATCAAGCGAGTGGAAGTGATTAAGGGGGCCCATGATGTGCGCTCGGGCAATGGGGGTTTTGGTGGTGCCATGTATGTGGTCACTAAATCGGCCGATGATTTTCTTAAATATGATCAATCACTTGGCGCGCGGGCCAAAACCAGCTACGCCAGCAATAATGACGCTATGGGTTATACGGGGACAGTTTATGGCCGCGTGAATTCACATCTATCTGGCTTGCTGCACCTTACCCGCCGTGATGCGGGGGATGTGACTTTAGCCAATGGCGATGAGTTTGAATATTCGGGCTATGAGCAAGATAACTATCTAGGCAAGATTGATTATGAGCAGGGCGATCACCAACTGGCCTTGAGCGTGACCCATTATCTCGATGAGGGCCGCAAACCTTGGGCCAATCGCCGTGGCCCTATGCCTGCCATCTCAGACTACAACATCAAAAAGTACGGCTCCTACGAGCAGGCGCTGTATGCCACAACCGCCTATAACACCTATGAAGACAACACTTGGTCTGCCAATTATCGTTACTCGCCGAGCAATCCGCTGATTGATACCCAAGTGGTGATCTCCCATTCGGCGAATGCGCGTCACTGGGTAAGACCTGATATTGCGTGGGAGAAAATGACGGTTTCCGTAGGCAACTTCGGCCACGAATCTTGGCTAGATTACAAACGTGATTACATTGATATTAACAACTTGAGTTTGATTGGCGACCACGAGATCACTACAGGATTACAGTACCGCAGTCTCGACCGTACTTCGCTCGTGTTTAACAAGAGCTATGAGAAGAATCCTGAGAAAAACTTTGGCTGGTACACACCTTACTACCAACCCGAAGGTCGTCAAGATACCTATGCTGCCTATATTCGCGATGCAATTCATCTTACTAATGACTTAACTGTGACTCCCTCGCTGCGATATGACTTTATCTACAGCATAGGTCGACCAAATATTGCTCCAGATTACAATGATATTGCTGCTGGCCATGATTATAGCTCGACTCACCACTCGGGGTTCTCACCCAGATTAGGCATAGATTACCAACTGACAAACTACGCTCGGTTAAACTTTGATTACGCCTATAGTCTGCAAGCCCCTGTGGTGGATGAGATTTATGCCGTGCAATACGCTAAAGCCAGCATTACCGGCACAAGCCGCGACATCGATGTCGAACGCTTACACGCTTTCAAGTTAGGCTTGATGACACAGCACCAGCATCTGCTTGCCAATGAGGATGCTTTGTCGACGCAAATCACCCTGTTTGCCAATTTAGGTCGTGATGATATTGCCCAGCGCCGTGGGGCTAAGTCTGATAAAACCCAGTTAATTCAAAGCGGTTACACCAATCTTGATGGTTACCATATTTACGGTGCTGATTTTGAAGCCCAATATCGCTATCAAGATGTGTTCAGTGATCTTGCGGTTTCATGGCTGCAAGGACAGCACAATGGGTCACTCAGAGACAGCCAAGATGACGATGAATATTTAGCTAACATAGCCCCGCTCGATATTCGTTTGCGTTTAGGCATGTATATCACAGATGACATTTCTATCGCTTGGCAGGGCGCTTGGTATGATGCGCAAACCAATGTTCCCCACGGTGATATCTTTAATGCCGAGTCGCCAAGCGAGAATTATTTCCTACAGAATGTGTATCTCGCCTATGAACCTCAAGCCATCTTAAAGGGATTAAGTGTGCGTTTGATGGTAAAAAATCTTACGGATCTGCAAGTGGTGCCGTTTCTCTCCGATGGGATACCCGCCGCAGGGCGTGATGTTCGTTTGAGTTTAGCCTATGAATTTTAAAGACTAATCACCAAGGCTGTGTGGACTAGGCATATATAGCTCATAAAAAATAGGGTTATATTGCCTCAGCCCCCTGCCGAAAAATGCCAGTTTATGGCATAATCCGCGTTTTACTATGCATATAGAACAGAAAAATGACTGAAAATGAATTGCTAAGTCGCTGTGGCGGCAAGTGTGAACTGTGTGGCAGCGAGCTTGAACTCTCTATTTATGATCTGCCAGCCTCCGATGGCCGTGACAATGAGATCATGATTTGTGAAACCTGCAGTGGCCAAATTGCGGCACCGGATACCATAGACATGAACCACTGGCGTTGTCTGAATGACAGCATGTGGAGTCCTGTACCGGCAGTTCAAGTGATGTCATATCGTATGCTTAAGCGCTTAAATGGCGAAAGCTGGGCGCAAGATTTGCTGGATATGCTTTATCTTGAAGACGATTTAAAAGCGTGGGGTGATGCCGAAGTTGCCGCAGCAGGTGACGATGCTACGCCAACGTTAGACAGTAATGGTGCAGTGCTCAATGCTGGCGATACTGTGGTCATCATCAAAGACTTAAACGTGAAAGGCACTAGCTTTGTGGCTAAGCGTGGCACAGCTGTGCGTAACATTGCTTTGACCAACAACCCAGAGCATATCGAAGGCCGCGTTAACGGTACTCGTATTGTGATTCTGACATGCTTCGTTAAAAAGTCTTAAGTTTCGCTTAGTGTGAGCGCGATTTATTTAGCTCAACACAATAAAAACCGCCATGATCGTTAGCCGACATGGCGGTTTTTTTATGTTGAGTTAGGTCGTTAAGATACGCAGCGGGTGATTTGATATTGGCGTGCATAACCCTGCGGATTAAATTGCCAAGATAATATCCACGCCATCAGACTTAAGCCACCGAGTAATAACCAAGCACTGTTAAAGCTGTTGAAATTATCGCGAATTAATCCGGCAATCCAAGGCGAGATAGCCGCTATGGTATATCCCACACCTTGTACAAAGGCGGTTAATTTACCTGCTAACATAGGATTTTGTTGATGATCCATAGTGACAATCAGCCCGAGTGGAAAAATCCCGCCAATACCTAATCCTGCAAGTCCCGCCCATAAAAATAGCGATACTTGAGGGGCGAGTGCGAGTCCCATAAAGCCAATAAGTTGTAGTAAGCAGAGTTGGGCTATGATGGCGCGTCTGTCCGTCGACTTGCTGGCAAGCCAAGGAAACACTAAGCCTGCGATCACTTCCATGCTGGTTAAGAAACCTAACACTAATCCCGATTGAGTTTGGCTATAACCTAGCTCGACCGCGTAGGGGGCTAACCATGCAAGTACGCAGACATAACAACTTGTGCCTAATGCAAAAAATATCGCCAATAGCCAACTGCGACGAAAACGCCAAAAGTTAAGTTGCAAAGCTTGCTCTTTTGCTTGGCTCGGTAATGCGGCTTTATGTTTAATCAGGAGCCACAGCACGAGTGCGAATATGCCTAACCAAGTCCAATGACCTAGACCCGCGCGCCAACCTAAGTTTATCCCGATAAAAGGCGCGCTACTCGCCGCTAATGCGGCGCCGCCCATAATGGCGGTGACGTAAAGCCCCATCATTAAGGGCACCCGTTCACCGAAATTAAGCTTAATCATGGCGGGCATTATGGTTTGAATGAGGGCGATTGCGACTCCAGCCAGTAATGCCGAGCAGATAAGCCAATTGGCATCTATCGCCCAGAATCGCATTGCAGTAGCGGCGATCAGCAGTAGCAATGATCCTGTCATTACGGTATTGAATCCTAAACGTTTGGCGATACTAAAGCCTGCAAAACAGCCCAGTCCCATGGCGAGCACGGGCAGCAATGTCAGCATAGATGCTAAGGTAAAACTTAAGCTGATATCCTTTTGTATGCTGGGCAGTAAAGGCCCAACGGAGGCGAGAATGGGTCGTAGATTTAGACCAATAAGGATGAACGCGAGTCCGAGCAGCAATAAATTCGCTTTCTCTGTCAGGGGGGATCGCATGGATTGTCTCCAAAAATAAGCTGAGTTTGATTTGCTGAAAGAGTGATTTATAGAGACATTTGGCTCACTTATAATGATTTCCTTTCAACAACAGTAAGTTGAAGCAGTCTCATTACAATTCAAAAAGAATCTCTTTCAGATGTATCTTGATATAAAGATATTTTAATTCTGCGAGAAAATGACTAAGATGTAAAGAATGATGTAAAGAATCTTTATATTGAGATAAACCTATGACAGCTAAAATGACGCTAACTAATGCCAGTCCTGCGGATACTAACGCGAGTTCTACGGATAAAAAGAAAGCGGATTCGAATACTAAAGAAGATGGCCTCGATAGAATTGTTGAACAGTGGCAACAGCAAGGGGTTACTGAGGATTTGATCCCTATGGCTGTGCTCGGGCGAATCGCTCGTTTAACGAAATATATCGAAGTGGTACTGCTGCAATGCCACGCCGAATTTGGCTTAGGTCAGGGGGAGTTCGATGTGCTCGCGACGTTAAGGCGCTCGGGAGAGCCGTTCACACTCTCGCCTTCGCAACTTTATCAGAGCATGATGCTAAGTTCTGGCGCTATGACCAGTCGTTTAGACAGACTCGAAAATAAGGGGCTGATTGAGCGGGAGCACAGTAAGGAAGATCGCCGCGCCGTCCATGTCTCGTTAACTGCTGAGGGTAAGTCGCTCATTGATAAGGCATTACCTCAGCATATTCAATGTCAAAGTGCGTTGTTCGCGGGCGTGAGTGCTGAAGATAGGCCTGTGTTACTGCAGATTTTAAAATCTTGGCTGAACCAATTTGAGCCGCAATAATTCGTTTAAAATCCCACTTTAGTCTTTAAAGTAGGCTGATATGTAATAGCGGATCATTTTGGCAAAAATGCGGTAAACATGAGCCAACCGCGCGGGATAACATTTGATAGAACAAGGGAGTTGCCATGGTAAAAAGACGTGAAGCATTTGAATTAGCGGGAAAACGAGTCACAGCCGGAACGCAATTAGGGATCAAGCTGCCAGCCGCTAAGTTGTATACCGATACGCAACTCGATATTCATGTGGAAGTGTTTCACGGAGCCAAACCTGGCCCGACTTTACTGGTTTGTGCCGCTATTCATGGGGATGAACTCAATGGTATCGAAATTTGTCGGCGTTTATTAGCCAGAGTGAATCCAAAGAATCTGACGGGCACATTAATTGTGGTGCCAATAGTGAATGTGTTTGGTTTTATTCAGCAATCCCGTTATTTACCCGATCGGCGCGATTTAAATCGTTGCTTTCCTGGTTCTAGCAAAGGGGCGCTCGCAAGCCGTTTAGCTAATCTGTTTGCCACTCAGTTATTAGTTCATGCAACCCATGTGATTGATTTGCATACTGGGGCCGTCCATAGGGATAATTTGCCGCAAATTCGCTGTGATACTAATGATGAGACTATGCTGGCCATGGCTAATGCCTTTGGTGCACCGCTGATCATGCATTCTAAAGCGCGCAGTGTTTCTATGCGAGGTTATGCTAATCAACAGGGCATTCCTTGTATTTTATATGAGGCTGGAGAGGCGTTACGTTTTAGCGAGTTGTCGATAAAATCTGGCCTCAAAGGTGTGCTCAATGTGATGCGCAGTTTAGATATGCTTAAAGGGCGAGTGAGTAACAAAGGCGCGAGTGTCAGTGCTATTCGCAGTTATTGGGTGCGCAGTGAATCCGATGGTTTAGTGAATATGAAGCTTAAACTCGGCCAGCGGGTGACTAAGGGTTATATCATTGCCCATATCGTTAGTCCCCACGGCGGTGACAGTGTGGCCATTCGCGCGCCAACCGACGGTATTATCATAGGAATAAGTAATATCCCTGTGACTAACGAAGGTGAGGGCATGTTTCATATCGCCCAGTTCGAAGGTGACGAGATTGAAATTGCCAACGAACAGCTCGATGAATTCCTGATGGAATATGCCTAGATTCTAGGTCCCATCACCTCTACAGTTTAAACCGCTCCACTGAGCTGGTGAGTGAATGGGCAAGCAGAGTGACTTCGTTGCTGCGTTTAGCCATGTCCATGGCTTCATTGGCATTTTGGTCTGCAGATTGTGCCGCCTCACTCATGCTCGACTCAATCCGTTGGCTGTAATCTAACTGCTCGTGGGCGGCTTGGGTGATCTCTAGACTCATTTTATTGAGGGTATGTAAGGTGCTTTCTATGTGAGCGATAGCATCCTGCAGGGTTTGGCTTTGTCCGACACACTCATTTGCTTGATTTTGCCCCGTAGTAATTGCATCGGCTGCCGTGGACGTTTCTTTTTGCAGGGCCGTGATCATGGTTTGAATTTCGGCGGTGGCGGCTTGGGTGCGTGAGGCAAGTGATCGCACTTCATCGGCCACGACGGCAAAACCACGACCATGTTCCCCCGCTCTGGCGGCTTCAATGGCGGCGTTCAGTGCCAGCAAATTGGTTTGTTCGGCAATGCTGCTAATGGTGGTTAAAATGCTGCCAATATTATCGCTTTGAATGCTCAAGCGAGACATGACTTCAACTGAGCTACTTAAACGGGCGCTCAGTTCGGCAATTTTATTGCGATTATCATCGGCAATTTGCTTCACTTGATTACCGTATTTCGAGGCTTGACTGATTTGTCTCGCCGACTCACTGGCCTGTTCTGTCACTAGATTTGAGCTAGTAAACATCTGTTCTGCCAAGGCTTTCGTTTCATCGACGCGGCTAATTTGCGCCGTTGCGGCATTGGCGATGCGCTGGCCTTGCTCATTGGTTTGGGTGGCAGAGCTGTCCAATGAATGGGCATTTTGGCTGATATTGGTTAACAGCTTGGCAAGATCGTCACTCAAGGTATTCATGTTATCGATTAGGGCACCAAATTCATCGTTATGGCGTTTATGAATGCGTTTAGATAAATCCCCTTGGGCGATACTGGCGAGTGCGCCGTTCACTAAGGCTAAGGGATTGAGCATAGCCTTGGAGGTGAAGAAAGAGATAAAGCTCACCATGATGATAAATACCAGTGCGAGTACAATCGCTAGGGTTTGACCCTGTTGAATATCATTACTGGCGATGGTTTGCAGGCTGGTAAATCGGCGGTCGGCTAAGTTGATTAACTTATCTAAGGCGAGATTATTCGCATTAAACTCTTTATCGGCATCGAGGTAATGTTGCTCTGCTTGTTGTTGTGCCTCAACTACGGCTTCCTGCACTTTATAAAGTTCAGCAGGCGCTGCGAGTAAGGTATTGATAATCGCATATTCTTGCTCGAATGTTTGCAGTAGGCCTAAGGTATCAAGCCCATCAGTTTGTTGTTTTAAAAAGGTAAAGTTAGTGGTGAGATTTCCCAGTAAAATACCGACATCCTGTTGGTGCGATTGAATAACATCCAAACTTTGAGTGTGGATCAGTTCCCCCATAGTGTTGGCTAGCGTATAGAGCATGTCGTCAATGCGAGTACCTGTGCCGACAATTTCTTCGCGTAAAGTCGGATTATCGGGGATGGAAAGAGTTTCGAGATCAATCATCGCATTACTGGCGTTGGTCTTGGCATGGTTAAAGCGCTCAAAGAGTTGCAGGTACTGCCGTTTTGCTTGTTCATTGGCGAGTTTAGCGCTAAACATGGCTTGGCTTTGCTGCAAATAGGCTTGGTATCTTGCCTGCGCTTCGTTTAGGGATGTTTGCATCTTAGGTTGATCTGCAACTCGCTCAATTAACTCATTTTCGATACTTTGATATTTCTTCTGCAGCGCGGTAAATGCTTGCTGACTTTTGGTTAAGGCGGCAGTGTCTTGCTGACTATGGGCTAGGGTGGCAAGGCGTGACATTTTTAATAGCACTAGTTGCAAGCTATTACTCTGCTTTTGCACGGGTACGGCTAAGGTTTCAATATTTTGATAGGCGGTTTGCACTTGGGAGAGTGAATAGTAGAAAAAGCTACTACCAGCGATGAGCAGCGCGCCAATTGCACTAAAACTAAAGATGATTTTTTGTTTTATGGTAAGCGTTAACATAGTGCGAAAACCTCTTCTATGACTGTCCCTGTAAAATGGGTTTATTAATGGTTAGATCGCTGTTTTCGTTGAAATATTGATTTAAGTGTAGCAGAGTTCGTCATAAGTACAGTGATTAGTTCAATTGAACGTTTAGATTTAATTTAGGTTAACTAATTGGTTTTATTATTTAAAATAATCTCAACCCTATCTTGAAAAGGATTAAAGATGAAATCAGTCGTGTTAGGTGAAAACCTTATCGTACCGACAAAAATTCTCTGCATTGGGCGTAACTATGTTGAGCATATCCATGAATTAGGTAACGAAATCCCCGAGGATATGGTGGTATTTTTAAAGCCCAATTCGGCTATTTCGACTGTGCTTCATTCTGAGCATCAAGGGGAAACCTTGCATTATGAAACCGAGCTGTGTTTTATGTTTCAAAATGGCCGTTTCAGTAGCGTCGCCGTCGGTTTAGATCTCACAAAACGTGATTTGCAAACTAAGTTAAAAGCTAAGGGATTACCTTGGGAGCGAGCAAAAGCCTTCGATGGTGCTGCGTTATTCAGTCCCTTTGTGGCGATTGATGATGCAGAGGCACAGCTGCATTTCACATTGAGTATCAACGATAACTTGGTCCAAGAGGGGCATATCGATTTAATGATTTACAAACCTCAGACCATATTGTCCGAGCTACAGGCATTTATCAGTCTCGATGAGGGCGATATCGTAATGACAGGCACGCCCAAGGGCGTGGGAAGCATTCCCGCTAAAAGTGTATTTAACGTCACGCTGAGCCGTGGCCTGCAAGCGAGTGCTGAACCCTTACTCGAATGGCAGTGGTTAAGTGTTTAGTGATAAATCGCTGAGTTGCTCGCATGATTGAACCTGATGACGTAAAAAAGACTGCTGTATTGCAGGTGCCAACTTGCCAGCCACTGCAACAATATTTGATTGCGTTAGGGGCGAGTCAAGCTGCTGTTGAACGTTACTTACCACAGTTTAAAGCGTTAAACGTGCCGGCGGGAGAGGTGCTTCTTGGCCAAGGAAATGAGCAGTCACAGGCATATTTTGTGGTGGATGGTATCGTGCGCGCTTGCCATTATACACAGGAGGGCACAGAGCGCTGTAAGGAGTTTTATTTCGAGGGTGAACTGTGTTTTTTGTATGTCAGTTGGCTTAAGCAAATTCCCGCTCGTTACCAATTAGAGGCCTTAAGCACCTGTAAACTTATCCAAATGCCGTTATCTGTGTTGGATGATACTTCGCTGCAGTCAGTGCAACTTGGGTTACTTAAACAGCAATTATTGTATAAAGAACAAAAGGAAGCCTTTTTACTGCTGCACACACCTGAGCAACGTTATCTGTATTTACGCGAACATTCACCACTTTGGCTTGAGCGGTTAAGCCAAGGTCAGCTAGCTAATTATATTGGCATTACGGCAATCAGTTTGTCGCGTATGCGTAGACGACTTCAAGACTCTCTTTAACGGTTTTTGCTCCCAGTTAACTTAAGTTAATGCGCTAAAGCGCGATTCCCATGATGCTGCGCTTTAAGTTGCGCTCTCAAGTCTGTAAGCTTTCAATCTGAGTGCGCATTATTACTTAAAGCGAAGGAGCTTAATAAGTTGACTGCGTTTACTTTGTCTCAAATTTTGGTGGCGATAGCAATTATCTTCGATCTGATTTCGTTTCAATTTAAGGCGCGGGAGCGGATAGTCGCTTGCCTTTTTGTGTCTGGCATCTTGATTTCAATTCATTTTTGTTTGTTGGAGCAATGGACTGCCGCAGGCTTAATGGGCATAGCCACAGTGCGTTATCTGACCAGTATTTTTACCACCTCAAAAGTAGCCCTATGGTGTTTCTCTATTGCTGCACTTGTGATGAGCATTGTGACCTTTAATGGGGTAACGACTGTGATCAGTTGTATAGGCACCTTGTTTCAAACCCGCGCCGCATTCTGTCAAAGGGATAAAAATCTCAGACTGCTTATGATAGTCGGAACCAGTTTTTGGCTCGTTCACAATGCCTTAGTGGGATCGCCTGTGGCAGTGTTAATGGAGGTACTCTTTATTGGCAGTAATTTGGTGGGCTATTATCGACACTATTTTCGTGGGCAGCTTAAGCAACTGCCGTGATCAGTTTAAATAATCTCATTGATAATTAGAGATATTATATTTTATAACGGCTAATCACTGGGGACTGTTGTAATCGTCGCTTGGCCGCCGATGTGAAGCTAATGCCAGTGTGGGTTGGCTCTGGAATGATTAGAGTCCCGCGACGGCTTCCATATCCAGTTCGATATCTGTGCAGCCTTTAGCACAGTAGATCCCTGCCGCTTGTTCTGCTTTTGCCTGCTCTGGCAATATCACTTTAAGTGTCTGTTTACAGCTAGGACATTGCACTGGCTTACCTTTAAATACCCGTTTAATCAGATTTTTCTGTTCATTAAACGAGGTTGCTGTGGTTTGGTTTAACACGGCAAAGGGGCTAGTAGAAGCAGTTGTCATCGGTTGGCAGATCCTTAGGCTTGATAAAGTGTTATCACGAGAGTGTTATCGCGAATAGCGAGATTATAGCCTGAGTTGCGCTGTTATTGAAAAGCTTCAATGTAAGCTCATGCTTAACCCATCGACCAGTGGTATTAATAGTCAATTAACGTATCGGCCATCACATGTGATGGCCGACATTGTGCGATGAACGATTAGAGGGAGCTTTGCCAAGTCGATGGGCGAGAGTAACGTGCGCCATCTTTGACTCTGGCGCGGATGTGTTTGACATCATTAAGCTTGAAAGCTTGGCGGTAGCTTAGCCAAGGTCCTGAGTCGAGTTGGTATTCCAACTCGGCATTGGGATATAAGCTATTGACCACTAACTGCTGATGTTCAACACGTATCCCAGGCGGTGATATGCGATAGAAAATTCCCGCTTTAGCTAACTTAGGTTGTACCTTATTGGCATAAACCGCGGTGAAAATTTGCCAATCCTGTTTGAGGACTTGCTCGGCTTGGCCCTTGAGTTGGCGGGCGAAATGTTGAGTTTGCTGACTATAGATTTTACCTTGATAATCATAGGCTAATTCCCATGGCGCCTTATGCCATGCCCGTTCGGCGAGGGCGACCATGCGCGGGAATAACATGTATTCTGCTTGCTCATCCGATTGCACCATTTCGCTCCAAAGATGCCCCTGCAAGCCGTAAAAACTGTGTCCCGGTTTGAGCTGGCTGTGGCTATCGTCCGACACAAATGGCTGATTTAAGCTATTGTGCCAGCGCTCGGCATGTGCTGGTAGATTATCGGGCATAAAGCTAAACACCTTAAAACTGTCTATTGCCCTCGAGGCCCAATGATTGCCGCGCTCATCTGGATGGCTAGCATAGGGGAAATCAAAATAGGTGACTTCTGGCGTTGAGATAACGACCTTCCAGCCCAAATTTGCTTGCTTATGGGCGATTTGATGGCCGTTGTCTGAAATCTGCGACCAAGCGTTAGATTGCACTTGGGCGGGCATGTTTTCGGGACGCACTTCACCCATACCATCATTCCAACCAGCGGCAATAATCCCTTTCTCCGCCAGCATATTAGCAACGCGTTCGATAAAGTAACCATTGAGCGAATGCAGTCCGGTTAACTCATCGGCTTTTTGTTTTTTCATTGCGATACACGCAGGGGATTCTACCCAAGCGCCTGCGGTTTCATCGGCGCCTATGTGGTAATGCACTAAAGGAATGCCTACGGCTTGGTGCATCTTTTTAACTTCATCAATCACAGTATCAATAAAGTGATAGGTGCTCGGCAGACACACATTGAGTGTGTTGTCGTGGTAATACTGAATCGACGAATATTGGGTTTTATCTGTAAATTCAGTCAGTAAAAACTCCTCCGCTTTAGCTTTGTCTCCCTTGGTGAGGTAATGGTGATAACGCGCCTCCATGGATTTTATTGCGGCGCGTGAATGCCCCGGCATGTCCAGTGAAGGGATCACTTCGATATGGTGAGCATCAGCCAGTTGTAATATTTCTTGGTATTGCACCACGGTTAAGTAGCCATCGACGGAGTTAACGTCCGCTATGCCGCTGCCCAGTTGTGGCAATAAACAGGTTTGCTCGGTTAAATCGAAACAGCGTTTTGCGCCCACATCGGTCAGTTCAGGTAAGTCGGGGATGGCTAAACGCCAACCTTCATCGTCGGCTAAGTGCAAGTGCAGCTTATTGATTTTATAGGCGGCGAGCTGTGGGATAATGCGTTTAATAAAATCGAGCGAGTGAAAGTTACGAGCTAAATCGATATGTAGGCCGCGAAAGGCGTAGCGAGGCTGGTCTTGAATATCGATGGCGACCAGTTGATCGTCACTTAAACTGATCAACCCAGCTAGGCTCTGTAGGCCATAAAAGAGTCCCGCTTCACTGCTCGCTCGAATACTGATTTGCTCAGTCGTTATGGTTAACCGATAGGCTTCGCTACTTTTAATTTCACTATCATGGGCTTCAGTGCTTGCGACTTTAGGTGCTTGAGTATCGAGTTGCAATAATAGAGGCGTGCCTTTGTCCTTGGCCGAAAAGCCTAAAGAATCGAGGTAATCAAATGCCGCCTGCCGTCCCTTAAAATCGACAGTTGCAGCCGCGAGTCGATAACCTTTAGCAAGGGATAAAGGCGCCGAGTTTAGGCTTTGGCTATGAAGTGGCGTGGGGATGAGTTTGCCGCTAATGTCAGGTGCTTTGTCTGCGGCTAAGGCTTGATATTGCTCTGCTAAATACTTGCCATCGGCAAAGGGGGTTGCATCGTTTTTTGCCAGTAAGAATTGTTTCTCGGCATTAAAGGGCGCCAGGTAGTCTTGCTCGGCTAAACCTGTTTCTTTATCGCGCCTTGTTTGAGTGCTCTTTATGATCTGCGCCTTATCGCCCATAGCGACAAAGAAGTTTGGCATAAACTCGGAACGGGTGATTTGGCTACCTTTGCTATAAAACTCAATATGATAAACTTGATTGGCGACGAAGCCCTTAAAGCTGGCTTTAGGAGTGATTTTATGTAAATCGCCATTGATATGCTCAATGCTAAAGTCACCCGCATCGACGAAATAAACGGGCGATAATTGGCTGAAATAAATTTGCCAGTCGCCATGATTTAGCTCTTCGCTGGATAACTTGTCGTTGGATAACTGAGTGGGCAGGGTTAGCTCAATGGCGGAGCGATAGCATTGGGCTTCTTTAGCGGGACAGGTTTCAAGATAACTAGCGGTTAGCTGATAATTTAATTGGAGCTTATCGGCCAATTGATTCAGCGCGACATGATTTGCCTCCTGCACAGCATTGGCGGCCTGTACTGATGGCATAACAAGTATTGAAAGCACCGACGCCACGGGAAGCACTGCCATGACCCCGCTGACTAAGGCCGTCTTAATCCTCTGCCACTTTATCATCCCTTTCTGTGTTATTTGTCCTTTCACTTAGCTGAGTCCTTTTGTTGTAAAAACCACTGCGCGGCACCTATGAGGGCTGCATTGTGATGTTGGCTGGCTGAAATCGTCAAGTCTGTCAGTTGCGGGCCATAGACTAAGCTTTGCAATTTCTGTTTAAGCGCTTCAATAAAAAAGGGAAAGCTTTGGCTGACTGAGCCGCCAAGGATGATATCTTTGGGATCGTATACCAGTAAGGTTTGGGCGATCATGTGCGCCAAGTGTTCGCCAAAATGGGCGAAGGCTTGTAGCGCTTGGCTGTCACCTTCACAGGCTTTTTGGTACAAATGCTCACCACTCATGTGATGATGAGTGGTGAAGTATTGCCCCGAGCAGTAGTGCTCAATAATGCCATCACGATAACTCAAGCTGCCGATTTCACCTGCGGCGCAATGTTTACCCGAATACAGCTGACCATTAAAAATCACCCCTGCGCCTACGCCAGTGCCTAAGGTAATCCCGAGCATGTCTTGATTGTGATTGAGCACAGCTTCGCCGAGGGCAAAGAGGTTAGCGTCGTTATTCACAACAACATCCATTTCAAAGGTATTTTGCAGTTGCTGGGCTAACTGCGTTGCTGTCAGCGCAGGGATGTTGAGCACTTCGAGTAAAGTGCCGCTCTGCATATCCACCATGCCGGGTATCCCGATGGAAATACCACAGGTTTCAGATGTGAGGTGGCTGTGGATACAGGTCACGAGGAAATCTAATAATTGTTCAAAATTGCCATCGGCGGGAACAGGATACCGCCAAGTGTCGAGTAAGGTTTTACCTTCCACCTGTGCCAACATCAGTTTAGTTCCCCCAAGATCTAAACATAGGACGCTCATAATAGCTTGTTGCCTCTCGTGTTGCTTGTTGCCATCGGCTCGTCATTCTTTGAGGCCGCTTTTGTTGAAAATAATGTGGTGTTTTTAATTAAGGGACGAGCCGTTAGGGCGACATAGCCTATGTATGCCATAGGAATTAACAGCACTAGCATCCCGAGCCGTAACTCGCCGGATAGCTCGCTGATAACACCAATGATCGGCGAGATAAACGCGCCGCCGATAATGCCAGTACAGAGAATGCCGGCGAATGATCCATGATCTTGAGTGCGCGAATTGAGCGCCAACGAGAAGATCACCGACCACATGATAGAAATGAAAAAGCCAACCAATGGGAAACAAATTAATGTTAGTTGGCTCGGTCCCCAAATCGCCACCAGAAAACAAACCAGTGAACTAAGGGAAAAACTGAGCAGCAAGATCTGACTGTCGATAAGTTTAAGTAGCAGCAAACCGAGTAGGCAGCCGAGCGTCATGTAAAACCAAAAATCGCTAACCACATTGGCGCCGACACTTAAGGTGTCAAAACCATGATATTGCAGCAAAAAGACTGAGATACTGTTAGCAAGCCCTTGCTCAAGCGCAACGTAGGCGGCGATAGCGAAGAAGAATTTCAAAACGGTTTTATCTTTGAAAAGGCGTAAATGGGTCTCGAGGGCACCTGCCGACTCATCTGCCAGTTTATTCACTTTGGGCATCTTCACTAGGCTGGCAAAGAGCACCATGGCGAGCGCGACCACGGCGAATAACCAATACATGGCGAGCCAACTCATGTTCTCGGGCAATAGCTGTTGCACATAGTTGGCTGATGCAACACTGGCTTGATCTAAGGCGACAAAATGCTGATACACCAGCGGCGCTAAGGTCGCGGCGCCGCCAAAGGCAAGTTGGGCCAGTACGGAGAAAAAGGCAAAATGCTCTGGCCCCGCAGCTTGGCGCAATAAGGGATTCACTGCTACCTGCAATAAACTCATGCCAGTGCCAATACAAAACAGGCTAAACATGGCGATGCTAAAGGTGGGCAGACACACAAAAGTCACGGCGCCGATAAACGCGAGGCTAAAGGCTAAGATGATCACCCGCTTTTCACCGTACTTGTCCACCAAAATCCCCGCAGGAATCGATGTCACGCCGTAGGCGATAAAAAACGCAAAGGGAAATAACCCCGCCAACGTCAGGCCGATAGCATAACTGTCAATTAACGCAGGGAAAATCGGCCCCATACTGTTGGTCATCAAAGAAATCACAAAGAAAGTGCAGAGAACAAACAGAATGATGAGTTTGTGTTTCATGTGCTTAGCCAATTGAATTAAGTGAAATTCATTGTGGCTTGACGCTCGCCTTGGTGGTGATACGAATGGTGCCTCTGTCGATACTTTTCTCACATAGTCAAATCGTGTTTGCGCTGATTGGGCTGATTTACATCAGGTGCTGTAAATACTTGCTGTAGATAGTGGGCAGCAGATAGCTGCTGCGGATGAGCATAGAGAAAACCATGTTTTAGCCTCTGCTGATAACCTGTTTACTTGTAAAATAGTTACCTTTAATTAACATTGGATAGAATAGTATTGGAGTGGCGGATTTTAGTATCACTGCAAGGCTGACTTGCTATAGACAATAGTGCGCGAAGGCACAGCTATTTCGCCGCGCTGATAGGTCAAGGCTGGCATTAAAAATAAGGTCTAAGTAATTGAATAATTTAACAGGATGCAATAACGGCTAGCTTGAGTGAATGGCGTTGATCTGTAAGGGCTGATTGAAGCTAAGGAAAAGGAATGAGCAACTGGAGTTTAATGGATGAAACCTCTGTGTGAAAAAGTGATCCCCGATGAAAATAGCTCTTGGCGTTACTTTCGTTATGAATGGGACCACATGGATCTCAATTGGCATTATCACCCCGAGTACGAAATCTGCTTAACCCTCAACAGTTATGGTATGCGTTATGTGGGCGACCATATTGCCCGTTATGGCGATTATGATTTAGTGATCATAGGCCCAGATATGCCCCACGGCTGGCAATCCGAGGTTAACCTTAGTGTTTTAACTAACGAGGTTTCAAAGAACGATTGTTTGAAAGGCGGCGCTTCAACTGCGGTCGGTTTGAAAGAGCCCGTTTTGATGGGCTCCGCTTCGAAAAGTCGAGTGAAGGAAGTTGTGTATGTGGCGCAAATTCCCGCAGCCTGGCTACACCAAATTGTGAATGAGCAGCGCGAGTTAGCATCCTTGCATTCGCTGTTGACCCATGCCAAACGGGGCGTGTTGTTTAGTGAGGAAACGGCGCGCAAGGCCCATAGCGTGTTTATCGCGATGGAGACGGCTAATCCCTTTAAACGCTATATATTGTTATTGGAATTATTAGCATTATTACAACAGGATAGTCAGCAAGAACTCTTGTCTAGTACCTTGTTCACTCACGGCAGTAAGCTCGACTTTACTGTGAAAAAGCTCGATAAAGTGATTGAGCATATTTATGACAATTACACTCAGGCCTTGTCGGCACAGGATTTGGCAAAGTTAGCGCACATGAGCACCAATCACTTCCATCGCTTCTTTAAAAAACGCACCGAGAAAACCTTAACTGAGTTTATCAATCAACTCAGGATCGCTAAGGCGTGCAAGTTATTACTCTCGAACCAGAGCCCGATTTCAACCATCAGCGATCAGTGTGGTTTCAATAATTTATCTAATTTCAATCGACGCTTTATTCAATTTAAAGGCGTTACGCCGAGTCGCTTTCGTCAGCGCTTTAGCAGTAAACAAAGGGCGATTTAACCCTTACTATCACGAATGCTTAGGCTGAAAATACTGCTCCACTAAGGTTTGGCAGTATCTTATTGCCTGGGCGGTGATGTCCGCTGAAATCGGCTCAAATGGGCGCTTCAGTTCGGGGTCGTGGTAATCCATTCCAGCTAACAGCGCATACCAAGAGGGGCGAAAGTAGGCGAGTTGCTGATCGTATTGGTAAAGCAGTAAATCAAAGTCTTCCCCTTGATACCAAGCTTGCAATAGTTGCGTCAGCCTTTGGGAAATGGCGACTTTTCTCGCTGCCACCCAATAAGGTTCGCTGCGCTGACTGGTGACATAATGGGCCTGAATGTAATCCTTTATGCCGAGCACTAACTGCATTACTGCTTGATTTAATGTTTGTCGACTTAAGGTTTCTGCCTGCTTATTTAATTGATAACGCTCGAATAATGACATAAATCTTTCAAGGGTGAATTGGGTCATCATGATCGACGTGGCTTCGAGCGGTTCGATAAAACTTTGCGCAAGTCCTATCGCCAGCACATTGTTGTGCCAAGCCTTGTCACTGACGCCGACCCGCAGCTTGAGAAACCGCACTTGGGTCGACTCGGGTAAATTTACACTGTGCAATAATTCCTTAGCCGCGGCATTGGCACTGAGGTGGCGACTGCTATAAACATAGCCATTACCAAGCCTGTGGGTGAGGGGAATTTGCCATAGCCAGCCCGCACTGAGCGCCGTTGCGCGGGTATGGTACTTGGCTTGCTGTGCTTGGGTTTGCAATGCTTGGGCTTGCAGCATTTGGGTTTGCTGTGTTTGAGTGGTGTCCATTAATGCTGGAACAGGAACAGTGACGGCGCTGTCGTTGAGCAGTTCATTGGCGAAGGATTGAAAGGGTACGCCTAGGGTTTTATGAATTAACTTAGCGCTAAAGCCGCTGGCATCGATAAAAAAGTCGGCGTTAAGTCGTTCGCCATTCGCCAGCATTAAGGCGTCTATATGTTGGTTTTGGGTTGTTGAAACTTCAATGACATCGCCGATGAGGTGTTTTACGCCGCGTTGGCAAGCGTATTCTTTCAAGTAGTTGGCCAGTTCAGTGGCATCGAAGTGATAGCCGTATTCGTTGGTGCTGGGCAACGCTTTATTCGGCCTAGGGCTGAGATTATGTTTGGCCAGTACACCGCTGGAGAAAAACGCATCGGGTTTAACGGCACTGCCATGACCGCGGCGTCTTGCATTGGCGTTGATAAAGAAAACTTCAGCGGGTTTCACATCCATTTGACAATAGAAGGGGTGAAAGTATTGCTGTCCGTCCCCATTCCAGTTGATGAAATCGATGCCAGTTTTATAGCTGGCGTGGCATTGTTCCATCCAATCTTTTTCGCTAATGCCTAAGTTGTCCATAAAGCGTTTCAAGTGTGGCGTTGAACCTTCACCAACGCCTATGGTGCCTATGTTGTCCGATTCCACTAAACAGAGTTCAATGGCGGCAAATACGGGGTTATTCGCGAGGGCTGCCGCTGCCATCCAACCTGCGGTTCCACCCCCTAAGATAATGATTTTTCTGATTGCTTGCTTCACTTTCATGGTTTATCCCCGCTGTATTATCAACGCAAAAAGCCGACCCTAAGGTCGGCTATGGTGTGATTCAAGATTAAAATTTATAACTGGCACCGACGAAATAGCGTGAACCAAATTCGATGGTATTTTGCGTCAATCCATATTTAACATCATAGGATTGTACCACTTCATTGGTTAAGTTAACCCCTTCGAGTGAGATATCTAAGTTCTCCATTGCATGCCAAATAATCGAGGCATCCACTTGTTGATAGCTGTCGTTTAACACGTTTTGAATATTACCTACGCCTAAGTATTCTGAACGCCAGTTATAGGCGATACGGGCGCTGAACAGATCATCTTCGTAGAAGAGTGAACCGTTGAAGGAGTTTTCTGATACGCCTTCAATCATCTGCTCGGTGCCATCTGGGCGAGTGCTCTTACTGTCAACATAGGTGTAGTTGGTTAAGAAGCCAAAACCGCTTTCAAAGTTATGTTGTAGCTGGATTTCAAGCCCAGTAACAGAGCCGCTACCGCCGTTGGCTGGGGCTGTGACACGGCATTTATCCCACTCGGATTCTGACGCGCCGCAACCTTCAATGTACTGAGTCGACTCAGTGACAAACACTACGTTATCAATATCTTTGTAGAACAAGGCCGCCGACAGCATAGAAGATTCAGTGAAGTACCATTCGATGCCAAGGTCGGCTTGATTCGCCTTATAGGGTTTTAAATTTGGATTACCGCCGGTCGCAGTACCAAAGTTTTTCGCTATCGCTAACCCAGGTTTAAGATCGCTGTAGTTGTTACGTGCCATCACGGAAGAGGCCGAGGCGCGTAGGATTAAATCTTCTTGCAGATCGAAGGCGACGTTGATACTCGGTAACCAATTATCGTAATTAACGGATTCATTGTAGGGTTTGCCATCGGCAAAACCGGTTGAAGTTTGGTCAGTGTTAATGTAGCGCACGCCAAAGTTACCACGGTAGAATTCGCCGCTGAAATCCGCTTGGGCGTACAGGGCCAACATATCCTCTTCGACAGTGAAGGTGTTACCGAGATCGGCGACTTCCACTAACTCGCCATTGGCGTATTTCTCGCTGATAAACGCCCACCATTTGTCTTCATCTAACTTGGCATAGGAGTCGAGCACATTGCCACCGCTCTGGGAATGCAGGCCAGACAGTACGCCATCGCTCCAGTTGGCTAGGTTGCCATTAGGCACGAAACCTAGGATTTCTGCGGGGTTACGATTGAAGGCATTACGCTCGAAATCACTGGTGTTGTACTTAATCCCGACCGCAATTTTATTAATAAAATCATGATCGAGTTGATATTCGAAGTCAGACTGTGCGTAGGTGACTTTATGATCTTGCACTGTGGTTTCGTAGTTGGCTTCCTGCGCATGCTTGAACTGGCTAGCATCGTTGGCATCTAGGCTCGTGAGCACCACTTGATAGGGACCGGTGGCATCGTAACTAAAGCCACCATCGACACTGCCTTGACCATTAGGGAAGGCGGGATCGCCAATTTTGCCGCCTTGGTCCGTCGCAGGGATCCACCAAGAAGATGAGCCGCCTTGGGTGCCGCCATCTGAGGTCGATTGGCCAATGACGCCGCTAAGGGTGAAACTGTCCCCGACGTATTTTCCGGTTAAGTTGAGTACGTCAGACTTCATATTGACCGCGTGGCGTACCACAGGGTTATAAATAATCGACGCATACGCTGGCAGAATCGTTGCCGATGCTGTGCCGCCTTGGGCGTTATTTACTACGTTGGTGGAGCCCGAACCGCGGGCGCCAACGGTTAAGAAGTTATGGTTTACGTGGGGGATATCGAGTTCAAAATTAAAGTAATCTAAGGTGAACTCTGTTTTTTCAGTCGGTGCAAATTGCAGTGTGACTTGGGCACTGGTCCGTTCGCGTTCGGCCCTAAATGCCTGTGAGCCAATCCCCCACGCCCCGACAGTTGATTCTTGGTCTTGTGCAGGATCGGCAGCGAAGTATTCATAATAACCGCTGAGCGATTCCAGTACTTGGCGGCCGCTGGTAATTTTCTCTACTGAATAGGCGCCTAAAATGCCGAACTTTTCATCGTCATTTTTCCAGCTTCCGACGAAAGATCCACTCGGATCTGTTTCATCGTACAGGCTGCTTTGGCTCAACTCACCCGCCACTTGATAAGTGTGAGCATCGAGATCTAAGGGCTTACGGGTTTTGAGATCGACAGTGCCGCCCAGCGCACCTTCTTCAAGGCTAGCGGTTGGCGTTTTGTGGACTTCAACCGCACTGACTTGCTCGGCTGACAATAATTCCATGTTGAAGGTACGAGTGGCAGGACCAAGATCATACCAAGAGGTGCTGGCAACGGTTTGACCGTTCAGCAAAATACGACTCTGTTCTGGCGCTGTACCGCGAATGGTGACCCCACTCACTTCACCGTATTGCCTATCGACCGTTACCCCAGAAATGCGCTGCAGCGCATCACCAATGTTTTTATCGGGAAACTTACCGATATCTTCCGAGGTGATGGCATCGACCGTGGAGTCGGCGAAGCGTTTGGTATTCATTGAGGCTTCAATCGAGCGACGTATGCCGCGTACTTGGATTACCTCAATATTTTCTGCAGTTGCCTCTTGTTGCTCCGCCGCGACTGCGGTTGAGCTCATCCCGAACAAGGCGTTAGCGATACATAATGCGAGCAAAGAGCTCTTAAATAGTTGACCTTCTGACATGTTATTGCATCCCTGTAGTGCTTTTATGTTGTTTTTTTCTCCAGTTAACTTACCTGTTATCGAATTGTTGATGCGGTACTTTTCACACTAGGATTGGTATTTTTCTATTGTCTTTGAAGGGGATGGTTAACTGGGCGCAAAGGCAGGATTTATCGACTTAGCGTAGAAAAGTATGGCTTGTTGCTAGGATGGTATAACTAATGCCGGCGGGATTACTCACTATAGATAAGCTAAACGGATGAGTGAACTCGCTGTCTACAGGTTATGAATTAACCAGTGCGTAAAGAGAACTAACTTATTCATCTTTAAACATTATTTATAGGATGAAATCATGAAACTGAAATCGATAGCCGTTGCAGTTGGGCTTTGTGTTGCGAGCTTGAGTACTGGCTTAAGTGCGGCCTACGCCAGCGATAAAACCATTTACCTTTACCTTTGATGATGGTCCAATTGACGCGACCTTAGGGCTGTTAGATGCGTTAAAGGATGCCAATATTAAGGCGACGTTCTTTATTAATGCGTTTCATATGTATGGCGAAGGGGATGAAAACGAGGCATTAGCGGCTGTCGCCCTACAACGTTTGCTAGACGATGGTCATATTCTGGCAAACCACAGTTACGATCATATGCTGCATAACTGCACTGATGGCGTGCAATCTGGGGCGGCATATTGTAATCAAGTTGGACTCTGGCCTGTAAAATCCTATCAAGATGCGGCCACCGATTTCACCTATTTTGTGACGAACACGGCCAAAGTGGTTGAACTTATTCCTAATGCCGCCAGTTATCCCAATAACAAGATGACTAAGTTGGCACGTTTGCCTTACACCAATGGTTGGCGAGTGACCAGTAAACTCAAAGGAGACGGCTTGTGTGCGACATCCGATACTGTGCCGCCTTGGGATCCTGCTTTTGCTTGTACCGCAGAAACCTCGACCAACAGTTCGCAAGTTGCGGTGCAAATTCAAAACATGCTCGCCGAGAGTGACTATAAAATATTTGGCTGGGATCTAGACTGGGGACCAGAGGATTGGGGGGTTGCTTTTCCTGCTGAATCCATGGCCGATGGGGTTGAGCTGGTGGCAAAAGTCAATCAAGTGATTAACACCTACGCAGGAACGACGATGAATCCGCTTAACAGTCGTACGCAGAACTTAGATTGTAGTGATGGTTTACATAACGGGAAAGTGGTTATCTTGACCCACGACTTCCTGTTTGAGAATGCTCACCGCGGACAAGGTGCAACCATCAACTTGCCTAAAATTAAGCGTTTTGTTGAAGAAGCTCAACGTCAAGGGTATCGTTTTGATACGCTAGATAACTATGCCCCTGCTTGGCAGGAACAGCATAATTATCAACTACCTGAGTTTGTGTCCTATCAAGATAAAATCTATTCCCTAGTGCAAGCACATTTCTCCCAAAGCAATTGGCAACCAAGCCAAACCCCAGCCTTGTGGAAAAACGAAAAGTAGTGATGTATTGGGCTGAGTATTTACTCGGCCCATCATATTTGTCGAGTAAAAGGCATGTTGCTGAACTTAGCCTGACAAAATTCAAAATAGCGGCATTTTTTACACTTTACCCACTTCGCTTTAACTCAGTATCTGTAATACTGCTCCGACATTGATTTGAAGTTTATCGGTGTTAGAAAAGTAGCGCATAACGAGCGCGATTGGGGAGAGAAGATGAGTACGTTTGTAAAATTAACCATAGCGGCAACCTTAGTGGTATTAGCCTTACTTGCTGCGGGTATTTACCGTTTCAACATGACCAATGATGATATTTATATGGTGATGGAAGATGGACAGGTGATGCAATACGATGAGGCCATGGCGCATGAAAAAACTCAGGCTCAGGCGAATGAGATCGAAACTGTTACACCTTTTGAGGTAAAGCCTGTGGCGAATGCATCGGAAGTGATGCTTAAACTCTTTAGCTTAAATACCGCCAATCCTGTTGAAATAACGCTGCCTGAGGGCGGCAAGTCCGTTGCACTGACACATTTTATTAAGATCAAGCAAACAGAGTTTGCTATGGGCGATTACCAAGATGGTGAGGTAAAAGGTCGAGCATTACTCGATTACTTGCGCATTACACCGTTAAATTTCGATCCCGCTCTAGAGCCGGACACCCAAAGTGACGCACCGATTCAAGATGATCCTAAAATGCAAACTATGCCCTTTGTGGCGCCCTTTATTGTGACGACTCAAGGTTCGGGCGTATTTTGGTATCTTGGATTGTTTAATCTGGATTTTAAACACAATAGCTTGAAACACTTAGGCAGTGTCATGCTTGGCGATCGAATCGAGGTGGATAGTATTGAACCTGTTTATCCTTTTGAAGCCCCATTTAAAATTGCTGTGACTTATCGTGATAGAGCGTCTGACCAACCCATGTCTGAAACCCCTGAAATAGTCAAAACCATAGAGATGATAGTGAGTGAGACCAGCATACATAAGTAACGTGTAAATGCCATTATGGATCTACGTAGGCTTATGCTAAGTTGTTTTTCGGTCTGTGGGTGATGTTTGCTTCAGTAGCAAGCGTTAGCAGGTAATAGGTCAGCATAAGATTTCGACAAGGAGAGTGTCATGCAAGTTAGCAAAATCACTGGGAAATTTGATGTTAAGCTCACTCCTGATAGCCCCTATGCTACTGGTATTGGTGGTGTGACGTTAGGACGTATGGGCTTAGATAAAACCTTTTATGGTGAGCTTGAGGGGCGCAGCAAGGGGGAAATGCTCAGTGCTATGACGTCAGTCAAGGGCTCAGCTGGCTATGTGGCCATTGAACAAGTGGTTGGTAATTTGTGCGGTAAGCAGGGCAGTTTTGTATTACAACATTTTGGCATTATGACCGATGGACAAAATCGTCTGATCTTAGAAGTGATACCCCATTCTGGGGCGGGGGAGTTGCAGGGGTTAACTGGCACTATGACCATCAATATTGAGAATGGCCAACATTTTTATGCATTCCAGTTTGGCTTTGAAGCTTAGTTTGGCTTTGAAGCTTGAGTAACGCCTGTGTTTTAGCTCAGTTTTCTGTAACTCTTCTCCTTTATGATCATTCGAGTCATCTGAATTCACCCTTCTTAATTTAAGCGAGTAAGTCTTTTCGATTGAGTCTGAAAATGGGCATAAAAAAACCAGCTGAGGCTGGTTTTTTTGATTCTTTTTTCATAAAGCACTATCGAACCTTGAGTCTAGATCGGTGTGCTGTTACTTAAAATACGTTTAATTTAAAAAATGCCGTTGTCGCGAGAGTTAAGACACTTTTTTAACAACTTTAATTTTATCAACGACCTTTTTCACATCGTCGGTATTTTCGGCAATTTTCAGTGCTAGTTGACGTTCGGCATCGCTGGCAACTTCACCTTTCAATGTGACTATGCCATTGGCAACATCCACATTAATTTGGGTGCCGGATACGTCAGTTGAAAACAGTAAACGCGTTTTGATGACTGTGGCAACTTTAGAGTCAGTTAAGGTGGCAACAACTTCACTGGTGCCTTCTTTTTCATTCATCACAGTGAGTTGGTTATCGACATCTTTCACCCCATCTAAGCTCTTGATGAGCTCTGTGGCGAGGGCTTTATCCACACTGCTTTCCACTTTACCTGTTAACGTCACTTTACCATCTTTGACATCTGTAATGATGTCGAAGGAATTGAGATTCGTGTTGAGCAGTAAAGTGGTTTCTGCTTTACCATCGATCCACGCATCCTTGGTTCCGCCTTTCCAATCTTGGGCGGCGGCCACATTTAAACTGATTGAACCGACAAGTAAAGCCACTAGTACTGATGCTGTTGTAGTTTTCATAATCATATCCTCCGTTGTTTTCTCGAAGCTAGATAATGCGCTAATCGTGCCAATGTTTTTAAGGTAATGATTTTTAATGTTTTAATTGTTTTATTTGGCGTTTTTATACCTTGGCGTTTTCCTTTTGGTCGGTCTTTTTTACCGACAAAATGTAATTTTTTCTGGCATGCTGAGCCATCATTCGAGCATAAAAAACCGCACTCATCAGTGCGGTATTATGTCTGTAGTAAAAGTGGAGGGGAGTCGGTTAAATATGGCTCACTTAGCGACAGGGAATTAATGGTGATTGAGCGATCCTGTACCGTCGTAACTCATTTGCAGCCAAGCGGCACCCTCTGCAAGTTGGTTTGCAAGTTGTGGCTGATGCGCTTGCCTTACTGCTTGTTTTATTTGGATTAGCACTTGCTGCTCTATATCGACAAGGGCGGTCATAGCCTGCGAAATTTGGCACTGTTGCAGCAATTCTGTTGCTTGAGTATAAGTGACGGGCACGGTGTGACTTAGGCCATTAATTGGCTCGTCAGCCAAACGTCTCAGCTGTTCAAACCGAGTTAACATTCGTTGGTGGATGTTAGCTTTGGCGGAAAAAACACGCTTAAGATTATAGTCTTCGACATACCTCCTCGCTTGGTTGTAAAATGTGAGTCCTTCTTGATTCAGCTTGATGATTTCATCGATCAACATGATATCGGCGCGGATATCAGTCTGATGTTGCACAACATTAGACTTCATTATGGGCCTCCTAATGCCAGTGTTCGACATAGATTGTTTAACTGCTTGGGTAAACTGATTTTGTTTCGTTCAGCTACCATGCATATTCTGTTCTCGTTTTTAATGATATTTTAACAGGCTGATTTTTAGACTGATATTCTCCGTTCATCGAGATATCATCTTAGAACATCGGCAACTATTACCGTTGCTGTTGTTAAAATTTCATGGCTGACATACAGTAGTTTTTCATACAGGGAGTAGATACGCATGGCTCGACTGACACTTTTTTATCACTTGCAGGATGTTAGCGCCGAGCAAGCAATCATCGAACTTGCTGGCGCTGCTGACTTTAATAAGCTACGCAG
The DNA here is from genome assembly GCF_025654335.1 of Shewanella sp. SM21. Classification (NCBI taxonomy): domain Bacteria; kingdom Pseudomonadati; phylum Pseudomonadota; class Gammaproteobacteria; order Alteromonadales; family Shewanellaceae; genus Shewanella; species Shewanella sp. SM21. The sequence goes on along the minus strand of NZ_JAKKRL010000001.1, from coordinate 151,059 downwards.
TGTCGATGACTTACCTTGGATAGAGCAGCTAGGGGCAAATCACGTCGATGTTGCCATTATTGAGTTATCCAGTCTTAGTCGTGAAGATTACCTTGTGCTGCTGGATAATGCGGCCATGTCAAATATTGAGTTTATTTTTCTCTCCGACGGTCAGCCAAACCCCAATCTTGATCAGTTAATGTCTCATTTTGCTGGTTACCACTTTCGCAAACCTTACGATATGCCGCTAATCAGCGAAATTTTTGCTGATTTTGCACAGTATTTAGCATCATCGCCTAATCGACTGCATCCTTTTGCTAGCGAGCTAGACCAATACGGTTTGCTTGTTGGTTCATCAGCTCCTATGCACAAGCTATATCGCACAATTCGTCGCGTTTCTGCGACAGGCAGTAATGTGCTGATTATTGGGGAAAGTGGGGTCGGGAAAGAACTGGTTGCTAATACCATACATCTTGCCAGCCCTAGGGTGAACGAGCCTTTTATTGCGATTAACTGTGGTGCATTAAGCCCAGAATTGGTCGACAGTGAGCTGTTTGGTCATGTCAAAGGCGCATTTACGGGGGCGAATCGGGATCACAAAGGCGTATTTGAACAGGCTGAAGGCGGGACCTTGTTTCTCGATGAAGTCACCGAAATGCCGATTGATCATCAAGTGAAGTTACTCAGAGTGTTGGAAAATAGCGAGTATCGTCCTGTGGGTGGCGACAAAGTGCAACGTGCAAACGTACGTATTGTGGCAGCGACTAACCGTGATCCCATAGTGGCGATAGAGGCTGGGTTATTTCGAGAAGATTTGTACTTTCGTTTGGCTCAGTTTCCCATTCGCGTTCCGCCCTTACGGGAACGTGGCGAGGATATTATTGGGCTTGCGCAGCATTTTCTTGCCTATCGTAACGTGGCCGAAAAGCAGAATAAGAGCTTAGCTGAAGACTGTATTCAGATGATTGCTAAGTACCCTTGGTCTGGTAATGTGCGCGAATTAAAACATGCAATTGAGCGAGCCTATATTCTGGCCGATCAGGATATTTTACCCAGCCATTTACAGCTACCTCAGACGAATGAAGTGGGTTTATGTGGTGGTGAACAAGTTGTTATCCCCCAAGGCATGCGCTTAGATGATTTAGAGAGAATCGCTATTTATCAAGCACTAGAAACCACTCAAGGTAATAAAACGGATACCGCCGAACAACTGGGGATCAGCGTTAAAACCCTCTACAACAAGCTCAGCAAGTACGAGCAGCAAGTCGAGACCGGTGAAACGACTGCTGAATAAACATTAATTATCAAATTAATATTGAAACAGAGCTAAGTTTTATACTCTTTTTTTTGTAAATAATAACTCCTATTCTACAGCCCTTAAACAGAAAAAGCGGAGATAGAATATGAAACACTTATTAACAACAGCATTATGGCTTTCTTTGACAGCCAGTAGTTTTGTAAACGCCACCCCAGCAGTAGGAAGTCTTGAAACAGTCGCTGAATTGCCAATACGACCTGGCAATGTCAGCGTCACTGCACAAGGTCGGATTTTTGCCACAGTACATCCATTTGATACACCATCAGGTTTGCAATTGATTGAAGTTAATCGTGAGACCAACGCTTATAAAGCTTGGCCTTCAATGGATTTGCAAAAAACATCGACAGCCAATACTGCTCAATTTGATACCTTATTAGGTATTGCTCAGGACAAGGCTGGACACCTCTGGACCGCAGATATGGGGTTAGAATTAGGCCAAACAAGGATTTGGGGATTCAACATTAAGGACGGCAGTCTATATAAACAAATCGTCCTACCACAAGCTCTCGCGCCTAAAGGCAGCTTTATGCAGGATTTGGTTGTCGACTCTCAAAAAGGCTGGATTTATTTAGCTGATATCGCCAACCCTGGCCTCTTAGCGGTGCGTATCGACGATGGTCATACAATACGTTTTTCAGGTCATAGCTCGCTGCAGGCCGAAACGGATGCAGTAATGAACATAGATAACAAAACAACATTGTTTAATGGCAAAGTCGCCAGTGTAGCGGTCAATCCAATCAGTTTATCTGCCGACGGAAGTACACTCTATTATGGTGCAATGAATGGCACTCACTGGTATCAGTTATCGACTGCAGCTTTACAAACAGGCAATAATGATAAAATTATCGCCACGGTAAAATTAGTCGGAGCCAAGCCTGTATCAGATGGCGCAGCAACGTCCAAACAAGGTAATCATTACTTTACCAATTTGAACCACAATGCCATTTCCATGCTAGATAACAAAGGCACACTAACAACAGCGGTCAGTTCTCCACTACTGGATTTTCCAGATAGTGTGCAATTTGGTGAAACAGGCTGGTTATATATTTCAGTGAATCAATTGCATAAAGCAAAAGCCTTTAATGGAAAAGCCGAAACAGCCAAACCGCCTTATCGCATCATGCGACTCTGGACCGGTGAGGATACTGCTGCGGGTCAATAACACCTTAGCTGCAACTGCAAAGTTGCAGCTTATATTTGCAGTATGAGTTATATCGCAACTGGTATTTACGTTGATGTGAGTCTTTGGTTTAACTCGAAAGCGTCTAGAAATGAGTTAGGTGTTGATTGTGCAAACTATCAATGCCTCTTATTGTTACTGGCACAGGTCAATATTGAATGGTGAGATAATTTTTGGAACAAGGAACAAGGAACAAGGAACAAGTTCAGTGAAACTCAATCAACCTTCTAAAAATGCATTTTATATTCAAACTCTGAGTACTCAGTACCGACCTCTATTATGGCTGTTTGCTGCTGGGTTATTACTGCTTGGTTTACTCTGCGCCAGAGCAACCTATTTACAACCCGATCCGATACTACAGCTCGTTCTCGGCTGGGTAACACTGTTTCTATTGTTACCCGTGTTACCGACTGCGTTTGTTCAGCAACAGTGTTGGTTAGATGCTGAGCAACAGCAATTGTGGCTCGGTAAAGGTTTATTCAATGGGAGGTATATGGGATTGTGGCGGTGGCGTTCCTATGCCTTTTCGGACATCAAAGCAGTGCAACTTTATCAGCTGCAAATCACCCGCTGGCATCAGATCAGCCGCAATCGCCAAGCGGAAGATACTGTCCAACATTATCTGGCTTATTTAGAATTGCACCAGCCCAACGGTGCTCAATTGATATTGGGTGACAGTACTGATAGAAAGGAATTACAACAAGTTCTACAGCAATGTGCGCAGGCAATAGACTGTAAATTTCAGGATTTTAGTAACACCACTCAAAAATCACTTCCCAAAGGTAGTGAATTTAATTTCATGCGGGTACTGGTTCTGCTGGTTATATTTATTTTGTTGAATATTTTATATTTTTTGTTCGTTCTATAAATGCCCAGTCATCCAGCCTAAAAAGTTAGGCTGGATGTCCTCCACAACGATCACTCATCTTGCTCTGTGGTTTCCTGATAAGGAACAAACACTTTTAGAGATGCTGGCTGGACTTCAATAGTGAGATCCGCTGGCTCAAATACTTCACCATCAATCACATATTTACACTTAGGCTGGCTGCTGATGGTGACCTTTTTAGCATGTGCATGATGGACTTTACTTGCACTCGCTTGTTGATCTCGCACATTTTTATTGCCTTCTTTTACCCATCCTGCAATCGCTAATTCAGCGAGGCTAAGCAACTGCTCTTTGGGTTCATCGCCAGCATCCAACAAAGTAATGTCGAGCAAACCGTCGGTCATGTTTGGTTCGCCATCGCCCTGCGCCAACACGCTGGTAAACGGTGCGGCATTGGCAACGATTAGGCTATGGGTCGTCAATGTTGTGGGTTTTGCATCATCTAAGCTGAGCTGGATGGTTAAAGTGATATCGGCATTCACTGCGCGCCATAAGCCATCGAGGTAGGCAAACTGGCCGAGGGCATTTTTACGCTCACGGTTTGCGGATTCAATCATTTGTTGCTCAAACCCTATGCCCACAAGCAACAACACTAACGCCTCATTACAACGCGCGGTATCAATGGCTTGGCAATGCCCTTGAATAATATTATCCAGCGCCTGAGAGATAGGAATAAGCTTACTGCCTAAACCAAAGAGGGCATGGCTGAGGGCATTAGTTGTGCCAAGAGGAATGATGCCTAAGACGATATCCGTATCAACGATTTGAGAGGCCACTTCAGTCACAGTACCATCGCCACCACAGGCGATAATGATATCAGCGCCTGCATTACGGGCTTGCTCGGCGAAGATATTTGCAGTTTCGTCTGCTGTTGTGAGTTTTAAAGTCAGGTCAAAATAGGCTTTGAGTTCATCTTTGATTTGCTCGCTGTATTCTTGCCATTTCCCGCCACCAGAGACTGGGTTGGCGATAATCCACGCCACTTTGTGGATGTTAATTTTCCCTTGACTGAGCATGCGATCGAGCGCGCGTAATTGCCATTTGTTTAAGCCAGCGGTTTTGCGAATTTGCTTTATCTGCTGCAGTACTTCGGCGAAGTGCTGTTGTTTATCTTTACAAACCAAATAAGCGGCGAGTACCAGCACTGAGCGGCCACGACCCATAGCACAGTGGATGAGTACCTGTTTATTGGCGCGCACTTGGCGGTGCAGCCAGTTAACGGCTTGATTGAGTTGGGCGCTGGTCGGTACGCTATGGTCGAGGATGGGAATATTTAAATACTCGATATGATCTTCAAATTGCGACCAATCTAAGCCATCAAATTCAGCGGTGACATCCAGAATGGCAGTGATCTTATTGGCTTTAATCGTTTCCAGATCTGCGGAAAAGAGTCTACAGCCGAGATACAGATGTTCATCAATCCTCTGCATGGGGGGTACTGAATCGTATTTTCTGGCCCAGTGGTTATAGAGTCGACTGCCTAATAAAAAGGGAATAAAACCCCAACGAATATACCAAGGGATAGTGCCATCTTGGCGTTTTCTAAAAATACTGGCGAGATTAAACCAATAGGCTGAACCGACTAAAAACAGTGACAGACTTGTCCATGCACAAATGAAAGTGAGCAGGGGAGAAGTGTCTGTTACTGCAAAATAGGCTAACAATACTGCACCTGCAGTGTACAAATATTTGATGTGGATCTTCGTTAGCATGCAAGCCCTCCAATGCCATTGTTCTTGGTTAAAATCGTTGCACTTGAATGGATAGATGTCGAGATGAGAGATGCAGAAATGAGCGAGTCTAAACTAAAAGGGTGGCAGTAGACGAGTCTATTGCCATCCTAAAGTCAGGTTTGTTTAGCACTTAGTATCTTTAGCTTTAACACCTTCTTTGACTTCTTCACAGGCATCTTCGATGGCGTTACCTGTATCAGTCATTACTTCATCGATTTTTTCGCCCGCGTCTTCGGCTTTGTTATCACTACAGGCCGTTAAACCTAGGGCGAGTAATAATGCGAATGCTGCACTTGTCATCAGGGTAAATGGTTTCATATCTATCTCCTTTTCTAAAAAAATTATAGTCGCGGTGATTTACCCTTAAGGGCATTGATCAGCAGAGAAATCACTAATAACACAATAAATATGAAGAAAATGATTTTCGCTATTCCCGCCGCTGCGCCAGCAATCCCAGCAAATCCTAACAACCCGGCAATCACGGCAACAACTAGAAATACTAATGTCCAACCTAGCATAATAACCTCCTGCCCTTGTATTAATCCTTCTCATGACCGTTTGTGTCACTTGTAAGGTAACGGCTAATGGCTCTTACTTGATTGCGATCTTAATGCCAACTTTAAAAATTTTAAGTAGTTAATTGATTTTAAATATAATTTAAATCATTTTATTTAAAATGGTGTGAGTGAATTAAAAGAGGGGTAGGCAATTTTTACCTAAGCTTCGGTAAGAGTTTCAGCCTAATACGTTGAATCAAAGACTGTGAGCTGATGTCGTTCATAAGTAAAGACAAATAAAAGCCGACACTGTGAGTTTGTGTCGGCTTGAAGATATTATGATCTTATAATACAAGATGATAGGAGCTAAATACGTTTAAAAACGATTTAGCGGTTTCCAGCGCTGCAGGCTAACTGGAATGCTCGCGCCTTGGGATAACAGCAAGTTAATGCGGGATTGATATGCTGCGCCCACCATTAAATGTTTGGCTAAATCCACCGCATTACGGGCCTTATAGTCATCTAAATAACTGCCTTTCGCCCAAGCATTAAATGCGCCGAGCGCTGGGCCTGCCCAAATTTGGTAATCCATTTCGCGGCCGATTTCGCCTGTGTTTGACCAGCGGCTAGACAGACCCAAATACCAGCGGAAAATCAGCGCCATCTTACGTTTTGGGTTATCTAGTGCACGCTCGATTTGCTTAGGATCGCGCTCGTTAAAGTGGGCGACAGTGCCCGCCCAAATATCATCGAGTGATGAACGGAACACTTGCTCTTCGAGCTTTTTACGCTCGTCCGCAGGGATGGCATCAATCGAATCGTAACGGGTGTAGATCTCATACAGCTTATTGGCGCGCATCGGGAACAGAGTGCCGCGCTTAACCACTTGTAATTTCACGCCCATTTCGAACATATCGGCGGCAGGCGCCATAGTTACATCGGCCATTTCTGTGGTGGCGAGTAACTTACGAGTGTGTTCACTCGCGCCCGCTTCGACGCAGGCTTGGTTGATTGAACCTGTGACGATAAAGGCCGCGCCCATGTTGAAGGTGGCTAATGCTGCATCGGGTGTGCCGACGCCGCCGCCAGCACCTACGCGGATAGGCGTTTTGTATTGATACTTAGCTTGGATTTCATCTTTAAGCGCCAAAATCGTCGGTAATAGCGTGACTAATGGACGATTGTCGGTATGGCCGCCGGAGTCGGCTTCGGCTGTGATGTCGTCTGCCATGGGCACCAGTAATGCCATCGCCATTTGGTCTTGGCTGATAAGGCCGTCACTCACTAATTGCTGGAGGATTTTGGCCGGCGCCGGCTCCATAAACTTAGTCGCGACTTCGGTGCGGCTGATTTTAGCGATGACTTTGTTGCCAATGACTATCTCGCCATGTTCGTCGCGGCTCAAACCTGCTGTGCGGTAATAGACGATTTGCGGCGTTAAGCCTAAAAATGCCGAGGCTTCGACCGTGCGCACTTTATGTTTTAAGAATAACTCAACACTGCCGCGCTCTAATGCGGGCTCGCTTGGGCTGTGAATTAAGTTAAAGGCATAAGGACCATTAGGCAGCGCCGCTTGAATGCGGGTAATGGCCGCTTCAACGCGGGATGGAATTAACCCCGCCGCGCCAAACGAACACAAAATGCCCGCTTGGCCCAGCGCGATAACCAGTTCTTCCGAGGCAATACCGTTGGCCATAGCGCCAGCGTAGTAAGCGTATTTAACCCCGTGTACGCGGCGAAAATTACTATCGCCTAAACTTTGGGTGCCAAGGGCAGGGGCAAAGGCGCTGACAGGGTGCGAGCCCAATGGCGCTTGGCTGTCACTTGTGGTCACTTCAGCCGTTTGCGCTATGCCTAAGCCTTTTTCACTGTGATTGACTAAGTAGCAGGCTTGACTTAAATCTTTGAGTTTTTTGCCTAATGAGTCGATATCAAAGCTCAGCTCTGCATCGTTGACTTGCCACGGCCAAGGGCTGAGTTTTTCGTTATTGCTATTGTATTGATCGAGAGTATGGCTAGTCATAGGTGTTCTCATGTTATCAGTGCCGCCCTGTGCGATGTGGATAGCCAAGGCGGCGCAACTATTTGTTATTCGTTATTTGTTATTCGAGATTAGCGTCTTTCTAACAGCGTAAACTCGCTAGGCTTCTTCAATACAGATGGCGATATCTTTAACTTCATAAATCCGCAGGCCATCTTTACTCAAGTTGGCATCGCCCATAATGATGCGTTTGCCATTGTCGTCTGTCACGCTGGTAATGTGCACATCCAGCGACATCTGCTTGTTTAATGGGTTAATTTGGCCGCGATATTTCCATTTGATATCCGATAAAATCTGCCCAAATTTAGGATTGTTAAAGCCCGCGCCAAGGTCTTGGTCAATCGCATAGGTTTGCATCAGCTCGATAATGGCTTCAACCCCTAATGAGCCTGGCATTACCGGATCTTGATGGAAGTGGAATTGGAAGAACCAATCACTCGGGTCAATGGTGCGCTCGGCGTATAAATAGCCAAGGCCCGCTTTACCGCCGGCTGTTACGATTTCAGCCTTGTCGATAAAGTTAAGTTGACCGCCCGCTAAACGGTAATGCGGCTGACCTTCTGGCGCGTTAAAGCTGCGATGCTGTTTATCTAACAGATTGATTTGGCTATCGGCGACTATGCCATTTTGCACATGCCAAGGTTGAGTTGTCTTGCCGTTGTCTATGCCAAGTTGGTTTTTCAGCGCATCGCCCTTGAAGTAACCAAATACCGCTTTACCTTGGTAGAAAGGCTCGCCATCGCAGCTTAACTCGAAGCTGAAATTCTGAATAATGTTGCTGCCAGCAATCACAGTCGATAACAGACGTGAGTCGTTCACTATGGTTTTGCCGCGTAAATCCACGTGGCGCAGCAACTTACCGCTACCGTCTAAGTTACGGAAGAACAGCTCTTGGCCGGGGAAGCCCAAGGTTGTGCCCATATAGCCCGAGATAAAGCCGTTTGGCTGCAGTGATATTTCCATTAGCACTGAATAGGGCATCACGGCGTGATGACTGTTTTTATTGTAATACCAAGCATTTGCAGGCACTTCGTATTCGGCGATACACGAAGAAGGCTTTTTCAGCTCGCCGCGTTTGCCGTCAATCGCAATGACGCGGGTGGTGAGCTGTAAATCACCGCAAGGCGTGCGCGGTGGAATAAGGCCGCGATAGATGCTGAAATCAGGGCCGAAGCAGTTTTCGATATCACCCGTGGCAAATTCGAACATGTGATACGGCGTGAACGGCAGGGTATCGGGCACGCGGTTGGCGTACTTTGAATCCGCTGGCGCAATCGGCGCAGGCACATGCTTAAGCGGCACTACGCCTTTATTGGTTGGCGCAGTTAAATCAGGCAACTGTGCCATCAGTGGCGCCGCTAACGATACTGATGTTGTTGAAACCAACGGCGCAGCCGAAACAGCATTTTTAGCTACATTTCTAGTCGTATTGTTAGCTGTGCTGTTGGCATTATCCGCGAGGTAGCGGGTGCATTCGGCTTCTTCTTTGATCATCACCCCAAGGTTTTGGAAATCCACTACCACTTTGCCATTGAGCAAAATATCGATATTCGCCTTAGCATACGGGCGCGGGCTCATACCGATTTCGGTGATTTCCATGCGATAGGTGAGCAGGCCAGATTGCGGCAAAACTTGACCGCGACAGCGCACTTTTTGTGACGCATTTTCGAGCGGTTGAAAACGACCATCTTTAACTCCGAGGTGCATACCAATATGCAGCATAAAGAATTGCAGTAATTGACCACAACCTTCGGCCATTAATGACCCCGCCATCACTTGGTCGCCCTTGAAATGACACGGGAAATACCAATGATCAGCTTCGAGCTGCTTATGGCCTTGAACTGAGCCTAAGCCCCACGCGCCGCCATGCACCTCAAGATTGCTGACCTGTTCAATCATCAGGAATTTTTCGGATGCAAAACATAGTGAGGGCTGCAATCCATATTGGGCTTGATGCGTCGCATGGGCGCCGCCAAAACAGCCACCGATATCGGCGCCGAGCAGTTTATGGATTTGGCTGTAATCAAATTGGTTTTGCGCGCAATCAAGCAGCGGATTAAAGCGCTGTTTATTCGGATTATTCAAGGCGAGGTTGCGCGCTTTGATTTCAGCTTCGGTGTGAATAACACCTTTGCCGTCGGCCAGCTCTTTATCGGTGAAGAAGCCGGCACAGCCGCCATCCATTTTCAGGATCAGCTTGTCGCCCACGAAACATTCGTAGGAGAAGAAGAACAACAGGGTATCGCCATTGCGGGCAAAGTGATTGATGGAAATATCGTAGCGCAGGGTGTCGCCACCGCGCGGTAAGTCGCCAAGGAAGGTCAGGGTGCAATCGAGCAGGCGATAAACGCGCTCGCCCTTGTTTTCAAAATCGATACCTAAGTAGCTGATCAGCATCAAGTCGCATTGACCCGATTCGACCGCCACGGCCCAAGGGATTTGGCCATCGACCAAATACGGCGCGTCCACAGGAATATCGTATTCCGTGGTCATAGTGCAAGGCTGATATTGGTTCATCTGGGCGTTTAATTTCGTTACCCGAGATACCAGCAAATAGTCAGTCGTTGGCAGGCGTACACGACGCGAATAGCTGTCGATAATGGCGTAATCTGGGCCAAATACTTTAGCAATATCACCTTCGGCGTACTCGACTAAATCCGCATAATCCCAAATGCAAGGCTTGCTTATCGGTGTTGGCGGCGTGTACTCAGGCACTTTTGCATGATTGGGATAAAGCGCAGGATGTGGAAGAACCGCTGTCGCAGATGCCTGAACAATGGCTTGCTGTTGTACTGGCGCAGCTCGGCCATTGACGGCTAACTCGCTGGCAAGCTGGGCTTTCATCAAGGCATCGGCCAGTTTCAAGCCTTCAGCACGGCTTTGTAAAAAGGCTAAATGGGCTTCACGGGCGAGTTGCTGATTGCTTAAAAATGCCGCGTCTTTTAGCTCTGCTTGAGTGGCGTTTTTATTGGTGCTTAGGGCATTAATTGGCATGCTGCTTAATGTCTCTTTTTGTTGAGCCGTGGTTGGGCTGCTTGTTGCAAAGCGACTCGTGTCTTTGCTCGCTATTTGGGCCAAATGTTTGCGCTGGCTGCGCGCTGGCAATGCTGTCATGGCTTGGGCTTTTTGTTGTATAGCATCAAGGACTGCGATCGGAGTATCTAGGATATGCTGATAGATATCGCGGCCACCGAGCGTTACTTGTTTTATTAAGTGTTTTTGCTCTGAAAGCGTTAAGTCTTGTTCTAGCCTTTGCTGCAAACTGTATGCTTGCGTGGCACTTTGGCTGAGCAGTAACTGCGAGCATTTACCTTGGCTAAACGTCGCTACGAGCGCGTGCTGCACTTGATTAGCTTTTTGCTGTGCTTGGTTTTTAAGTCGTCCGTGATTTTTAAGCTGCAACAGGGCGCTCAAAATACTCGCCATACCCGCAGCGGCAAAGTTGTGGCCAAGGGTATCAGCGGCTTGGCTGCGCTCACTCACACTCGGCAGCAGGGTATTGAGTACCTGCTCTGAATCGGCAAGTTGCTCAACCGCAATACTGGTTTCAATCAAGTTAATCTGGCTGCTATTCACCTTGGCTTGGGTTAGCAAGTCATCGCAAATACGCGCAGTGTTGCTATTACCTTGTATGTCACAAATCGCGCCAAATACTTGGCCGCTGATGTGACCATAACTGTCGCCATAGCTGCTATTGGCATTAGCATTGTCAGCGGCATTACTTGGCTGGGCTGCACTTGATTGCGCTGTGGTGAGCACTAACGCGCCAGCACCTTCACCGACTTTCCAGCCTGTGTCAGTGGCAGTAAATGCCACTGGCGATACGGCGTTTTTAAGGATCACTTGCTCTAAACTGCCACTTAAATCGACGGCGGCGATCACTACGGCATCTAAGGATTCTTGGGACAACAGATTTTCGGCCACATCGATACAGCGGGCGACCGATTGCTCCGCCGCCGAAATGGTAAAGGCAGGGCCGTTAAAGTCCCAAAGGGATGCGATACGTGACGCCATGATGTTGCCAATAAAACTGGTGTATTGGTTCAGTTTGGCGGCATCGAGCACACTGTCCATGGCGATCTTTTCAAGGGCGAGATACTCGGCTTGCGTGAGTGTTATTCCTTGTTTTTTAAGGCTGTCTGCCAGTTGGGTGTGTAGATTTACGCGGCCACGGAACTGGTGTAATTCCAGTTCAGTTTCCATCGCCACTAATACAGCAACCTTGCCACCGGGCTTTAAGTTCGCATCACGAATCGCTTCATCGGCCACTTTGATCAGCAGCAGTTGCTGGGAGATCAGGCGGTCATCCTCATTGGGCGGCACTTTAAAGCGCAGGAAGTCAAAATCGAACTGGTCGATATATGCGCCTTGCGGGACAGAAGACAAGCCAAAGTTAGCTAAAATCTCAGGATGTTTATCTAAGCCTTTCCAACGTTTAGCGGGTAGCGGGATAAAAGTATCTTGCTTCGCGCTTATCGTTTTATCCAGTGCATTTATGGAGGATAAAGGCCCGAAGTGTGATGCTAAGCCAATGATATTTAATGGTGTGTGCTGATAACTTACAGTAGCAGCCGGTTGTTCACTCTTTTTGTTTGTATTGGCAGCATAGGATTCCAGCAATAAATGCGCGTTACAGCCGCCAAAACCAAACACAGAAACACCCGCGTGGCGGCGGTCATTGCCGGCTTTATCTGGCCAAGCATGCAACTCTGTTGGCAGATTTTTAGCGCTAAACAAGCCCTTAGGCGAAGATATCGGCGCTGATAAGTTAATACTTGGCGGCAGTCGACCCGAGCGCATGGCAAAAATCATCTTCATGATCCCCGGCATGCCCGCGGCTGTGAGTAAATGGCCTAAGTTGGATTTTGCCGAACCGATCAGCGGCACCGCAGAGCCCGCGAGTTTGTCCTCAAAAAAGCGTTCCATCGAAGCGAGTTCGACCTTATCCCCAAGCGGCGTGCCTGTGGCATGGCATTCAATCACTTCGATATTGGCGGGCAGTGTGTTTGCCGCACTATAGGCGCGCTCGAAGGCTTGCACTTGGCCCTTGCTGTTGGGGCTTAATACAAACTGGCCTTTACCGTCGTTCGACAAACCAATGCCGCTGACGACGGCATAGATGTTGTCGCCATCGCGCTCGGCATCTTCTAAGCGTTTTAAGACTAACACCCCAGCGCCTTCTCCAGCGAATAAGCCCTTGCTATTGCTATCAAAGGGCGCTGAAATACCGTGATCTGGGTAGGCGTGGAAAATTGAGAATCCCATGTTGATAAAAAAGGGATCGGCGCCCGATACTGCGCCCGCAAGCATCATATCGGCCTTGCCAGTTGTTAGGTAATCGCAGGCGAGTTTGAGTGCATAAACCGAGCTGGCGCAGGCGGCGTCCAGACTCAACTGGGTGCCACCCAAACCGAGTGCATCGCTGACTAGCTTTGAGGCTGTGTGAGCAACGGCGCCATTGGCGACGTTTAAGGCTTGGCTATTGGCATTGAGATCGTTAACTGAGTTGCCAAAGTCAGCCAGCTGAAATGCGCTTTGGTTAAGTTTGTTTTGCAGCGCCTTTTCAACAGTTTGATGATACAGAGGCAAAAACAGTTCGTTGGAGCGGGCGGTGGGGAACGACAAGGTTCCCATTACAATACCTGTGCGCGCCAGTACGGCATCGCTTGGTGCAATCCCTGCGTCTTGAAGGGCTTTGCGACTGCAATCGAGTGCCCATAAAAAGCTTTCATCTAATCCGTCAAAGGCGGACTCAGGCAGTTGATAACCCTTGGCATCAAACTCAAAGTGTTGGATATAGCCGCCTTTATCACAGTAAAAACGGTCAGATTGCCCCTGAACACCTTGGTAATCGGCGGGATTGGCATTGAGCTTTTCGCGACTGATTTGGGTGCGAGAGTCTTTTTTATCCAACAGATTTTGCCAGAAGGTTTGTGGATTATCGGCGTCAGGATACTGAGTCGCGAGACCGACAATCGCAATTTTTGATGCGCTTTTTGATGCGCGGTTTGACGCAATGGTAGGCACGGTAGTTTTATCAATAGTAGGGGAATGCTGAGAACTCACAGGGGTTCTCCTTTTGGTGATACTGCTGATGATAAAGGGGCTGCGTTAGCACTTAATGGCTGCATGAGCGACAGCGGCACTCTGTGGCTTATCAGCTGAGCTAAACACTTGAGTAAGCTGGTAATCGCGTCGGCACCCTTGGCATTGCAGGCTATGGCGACTGTAGTTGCGTTCTCGGTGCTTTGGCTTGCATGGGCATGGCTGATTTTATCTATGAGTGTGCTGGTTTGCCTATCGGCGCCCACTTCGACAAATAGCCTTGCGCCTTGCTCAGTGGCATTTTGAATGAGCGCACTAAAGTCGAGTGGCGAACAAAAGGTATCGGCAATCGCGCGGCCAATGCTGTGACTATCCACGGTGACTGGCGCAGTTTGCGCTGCGCTGATAAAGCGAATAGGCGAGCCATGTGCTGCCGCTTCCAGCGCCTTAGGTTTCAGTGCCTCAGGTTTCACTGCTTGAGTATAGAAATCTTGTACTTGCCCATGGACTAACATGGCAGGTGCGGTATGCATTGCCGTGACGCGATTGGCGGCAATCCCACGCTTACCTAACTTTGCAAGCAGGGCTTTGCAGCTTGTTTCGCAACCTGCAATGACGCAGGTATCACCTTGAATGATGGCTAAGTAAGCGCGAGGGAACTCTGGCAATAAAGCCTTGATTTCATTGCTGTCGGTGCGCACCACAAAGCTGTTCCACACTATGGATTCATTATCCTTAAGCTGCCATGCTCGGCGCACTGCGGTTAGCTCGCCAGAAATGGCATGGTTGAAAATATCGCTATTTTCGGTGGTGTTGATCATAGCATGGGGTGTTTGCCACACATCTAGGCTGGCCCACATGGCTGCTTCGCCCATTGAGTAACCGAGCGCCATTTTTGGCTTAATATTAAAGACTTGGGTTAACAGTTTAGTGAATAGGTAACTGGCACCCACGCCACTAATCGCTTGTTGGCTTAAGCTCATGCTTGCTGCGGTTTTTACATCTGCTGCATAAATCTGCGGTGATTGCAGCATGGCGCTTAAATCGCCTTCACGCTCCAGTTGGTGATACAGCGCGGGGAAATACTCATGCAAGTTATTGAACATATTGGCGTAAACAGTGCCAACGCCGGGATATACAAAGGTCAGCCCCGCATCCCCTAGCGGCTTAGCGGTGAAACAGCTACCCGCTGGCGTCTTAAAGTGTTGACCATGATGACGTACTGCATCATTTTCAAGCGCCGTAAGCATGGCCTTAGCTTCAAGTTTGAGGTCATCAATCGATGCTGCCATCAAGACTAATGCCAGTGGTGCGTTGGCATCATAGCGTTCAAACCAAGCTTTGAGTTGCTCAGCGCGAAAGTCAGCGTGAAAGCCTACGCTATTTTCCAGTGTGTTAACTAGTTGCAATACTTGCGCGATGAGTGAATCAATATTGTCACCACTTATCGGCACAAACAGCCGGTTTTCATCAACAAGAGCTTTGGGCGCGATAACTTGTGTGCCTTGGGTCAGTACTAGGCTTTGGCAAATATCTTGGCCTGAATCCAGCAAGGTATCTGCTGGGTTTGATCTTGTTGCCGCTAGATTCTTTGCTACAAGATTTAGACATAAAACCCGCGCTTGATGTTGGTCGCTAAACCAATAGCCAGTTTGATGATTGGTGTCGTTTGTCTGTTTTATATCAGTAGTGCCTTTAAGCGGCGCTTGTGTTCGTGCGGCGAGGGCGGTTACACCTTGGCGCAGCGCAACAAATGCTTCGTTGAGCGTGTTGGCGATAAGCTGATGCTGAACGGTTTGTGCTGGATTACGCTTTGCCGCCGCTAATGCAGCATTAGCAACCGCCGCTGCATTAGCAACACCTATTGCCTCATTACCAGCGGCAAAGCCAGCAATAAACGCGTGGGCGTGAAGACGCAGTTTGGCGGCGCGTAAACCATCAAGCAAATACAGGGACTGAGTCAAAGGCTGGGGCAGATTGCCATCATTGAATTTAAGTTCAACGAGCTTGCCTTGCTCAATGGCTGTTGTTGCTTGGCCTAACAAGGCAGTGAGCGACCTTTGCTCATGCACTGACGGTTTATGCCCTCTTGGTTCATGAGCTGTCGGCACATGTACTGTTGATTGGTTGGCATCGGCAGCGCAAATCTGAACTCTTTCACGTTCCGCAAACGTTTCTAATACTTGGGCTGAGTGAGAGTCAAGGTTGACGGCATCGCCAAGCAACACTGCAATACGCAGTGGCTTGGCAAGCTTTTCAGTCATAGCCGTGTCAGCTATCGACGTTTCAGTTTGGCCGCTATGGGTCGTTGCTAAAGGGTGGGCTAAGTTCACTCGACTTTTGCCTCCACGCTTTCAATGGCTTTATTCGCAGCGGTTTGATTAGCAACAACTTTGTTGGCTAAGAATGCACCGTTAAGGTTTTTGCTGATGGTGACTTTGGCGTTGTTCATCTCGCAGCTTAAGCGGCCATCTTGATGATACAGCGTGATATTGGCTTCAAGGGCACGGCCAGAGTGTTTCACCACCTCGAGCACTAAATACCCTTTATCACCAAAGGCAAACGGCGCATGGGAGATAAACTCCCCAATGCTTGATGGCAAACTCGCCGCGCCATATTTGAGTCTCGCCCACACCAGCATCGCCTGTAGCAACAAATCTTCCGCAAAAGCTTGTGAGCCTTTAGGCGTGAGATTAGGCACAAAATCCCCGCAGTCTGCTAACGCAACATGGGGTAGGCTCACCTTGGCGATTAAGCTCGCATCGTCAAACTTCACCACAGACTCAATACCTTGCAGTCTCGGGCCGTGGAAAAGCGTGCCGTCGCTGTAAAGGTTGCTCGCGGTTGTGATGGCAGAAAGTCCTGCCAAACTTTGCGCGTCAAAGGCGGTTGCTTTGCTGTTAGTGGCTAAGTAATCGCTAGCCGCGTCATCAACGGCATCATCAACGACTAGGATAGCTTGATATTGCGGACGACCTTCAAAGCTGATTAAGGCACTGAATTGTCCACTCAAGTACTCGTCAGAATCTTTCGTGGCTTTATCCGTTAACGCAATCGGTGCAAGTTCAAGTTCCAGCGTGATGGGGGTTGCACTTTCTAACACTCCATTTTGTAACACGGCAGTGTCGAAAATAATGCCCTTCAATAGCTTGTAGCTTTGCACTTTGACTGGTTGCTTAAGCACATCAAAGGCGGCTTCACGCATCCACTGAATCGCGCACACAGTCGGTAATACGGGATTACCGTTAATGCAGTGATCTTCAATAAAGATCATTGCCTTAGGGTCCAGTGTACGCTGCAGTTTTACAGCGCTTATATTTACTGCGCTTGGATTTAAAGCGTTAAGCAAAGCATGCGGACCCGACGAGTCAGTGGTCAGATCCGCTTCAGGCTTTTTTAGATTGCTACCTTGAGTTGCTTGCTCGTCACTTGGAACTGTGCCTTGCATATCAGTACCGACCAGCAATTGTGCGCCTGTGTTGCTCAGTAATTGGCTCGCAAATAACTCAGCACCCGCCTTTAACGGGATCACATAAACACCGCGATCCATAAACATCTTTTTCAGCGCAGGATTCACCATGCCGCCGTCCCACGGACCCCAATCGAAGCTCATCACTTTGGCATTTGGCAGTTGCTGCGCCAGTTGCAGTGCGGCTTTGTTGAGTATGTCGTTGGACATGGCGTAATCGCTTTGGCCGGTATTACCGTAAAAACCCGCCGCCGAAGAGAACAGGGCGATCAGTTTTACTTTATCTAAATCCAGTGCGGCAAGCAGATTGCTAATGCCTGTGACCTTAGTGCCGTACACCCGTGCTAACTCATCTAAGGTCTTGTCTTGGATGTGTTTATCGGCGAGTACGCCCGCACCATGGATGATGCCGGTAATAGGTGATAACTCGGTAATCGGCACTATCGTGCTGGCGATTGCGTCTGGATTGTTAACATCGAGGCTTAAGTACTCGGCGCTCGCGCCCACGGCGGTAAAGGCTTCTAGTGCGGCTGCAATTTCTAGGCTGCTTTGAACTGGCCATACTAAGGCATCCACTTGTTTTGGCGTGGGTTTCTCGCCCAAGCTTTGAATGTGGGCAATAGCTGCGGCTTTAAGTTCGCTGTTATTTTTACCCTGTGCCCAAGCGGGAATGGTTTGTTGGCTGCTTCTGCCAGCAAGGATAAAGTGCGCCTTGCTGCGTTTTGCCAGACTCAAGGCACATTCAAAGGTCACGCCTTTTGCGCCACCGGTCACCAGTATTTTATCTGCACTCGTCAAGTTTGCCGCGCTGTGGCGGGTATCAGCCTTGCCAGCAACTAAGGTTACGCGCTCAAGTGCTTGGGCTGCGCCTTGGCTAACACCGACTTCCAATACGTTATCGGTTGCAAAGAGCTCAGCGATCACTGCATTGGCCAGTTGCTTGGCATCAAGTGCTGGCGCGATATCTAAGGCGCGGCAATGCACGCTTGGCCACTCGTGACTCAAGGTTTTAGTCAGACCTGCCAATGCCGCTTGGTTTAACTCGCTGCGGGCAATTTGGCTGTGGTTAAGATAACCAAAGCCACCGTCGATACGACTGACGCTGATAAAACTACTACCAGTATTGGCGGTTGCTGCTGTTGTTAGCAGGGGTTGTAAGTGCTTGGCGAACAAGAATGCTTGCTCGACCGACGCTTTGGCGGCACTGGACAACACTAAACCTTTAGTATCTGCTGAGGTTTTATGTTGTGGTTGCAGATGAATAAAGCCTGCAACTGTACCTAAGCTTTTGATCTCATTAATCACTGCGCTGATGCTGGCATCGTCAATCGCCGCCAATGTGAAGCTGGCAATGTGGCTATTGAGCGGTGATGCACTGGCTACAAGGCTTTCTGGCGAGCGCACAACCGCAACCGTTAGACCTTGAGCATGCAATTTCTCGGCAAGTACGCCAGCATTGTGACCATCATCGCTAATGATAATGCAGGCATCTTTAGCAAAAACGCGTGGCAGAGCTTTTTGCGCTGATTGCTTTGACGATTGCTGTGGCGATAGTTGCGTTAGCTCAGCCGCCGCTGGCAACTTTTTTAGCACCACCTCACTATGTGGGGGTAAATCGATAGTAGGTTCAGGCTGAACGACAGCGCTAACTGGCGCGGCATTCTGGCTTACCGCGTTTTGGCCTAGCTTGCTTTGCCCTATTTCTTTCGAAAAGAGTGCAACGATTTCACCTAAGGTGCGACACTCGGCCAGATCTTCAGGATTGAGTTCAGGCAAACCTGGTAGCTCGTCTTGTACTGTGCCTAAGATTTCAACGCGCTTGATGGAATCGATACCTAAATCGGCTTCCATATCCATGCTGAGTTCCAGCATTTCAGTGGGGTAGCCCGTCTTGTCGGCCACCACTGACATCATGGTTTGTTGGACTTTTTCAGCGCTTAAACCGTTATTCGCTGGAACTTGTGCTGGCGTTGCTTCAACTTTTGCCGCTGGTGCAACTGCTACCGCGCTAACTACTGGCAATTTGCTGTTCATGTAGTCAACGATTTCGCCTAAGGTGCGACACTCGGCCAGATCTTCAGGATTCAGCTCAGGTAAGCCCGGTAGCTCATCTTGCACTGTGCCTAAGATTTCAACGCGCTTGATGGAGTCGATACCTAGATCGGCTTCCATGTCCATGCTGAGTTCCAGCATTTCAGTGGGGTAGCCTGTCTTGTCGGCGACCACAGCCATCATAGTTTGTTGCACTAACGCAGCGCTTAAACCGCTGGCGGCAGGTGCGGCAGTTGTCACATGAGTTGCTACGATAACTGCGCCCGCTGCAGGCAGCTTGTCATTTTGTGTAAGCTTACTTTGCATGTAGTTAACGATTTCACCCAAGGTGCGACACTCGGCCAGATCTTCTGGGCTGAGCTCAGGTAAACCCGGCAGCTCGTCTTGCACTGTGCCTAAGATTTCAACGCGCTTAATTGAATCGATACCGAGATCGGCTTCCATATCCATGCTGAGCTCCAGCATTTCAGTCGGATAGCCTGTTTTGTCAGCCACCACAGCCATCATGGTTTGTTGAACAAGTGCAGCACTTAAACTATTAGCGGTAGGAGCGGTTGTCGAAACTACAACTTGGCCAGCCGCAGGCAGCTTGCTGTTCATGTAGTCAACGATTTCACCTAAGGTGCGACACTCGGCCAGATCTTCTGGGCTGAGCTCTGGTAAACCCGGCAGTTCGTCTTGTACTGTGCCTAAGATTTCAACGCGCTTAATAGAATCGATACCTAAATCGGCTTCCATATCCATGCCAAGTTCCAGCATTTCAGTGGGGTAACCTGTCTTATCGGCCACCACAGCCATCATGGTTTGTTGAACAAGAGCAGCACTTAAGCCGTTAGATGCAGGAGCTGCAATGGTTTGCGCAACTGGCGCAGCTGTCGAAGCAATAGCTCCCGCTGCAGGTAATTTGCTATTCATATAGCTAACGATTTCACCCAAGGTGCGACACTCGGCCAAATCTTCTGGGCTGAGTTCAGGTAAGCCTGGTAGCTCATCTTGCACTGTGCCTAAGATTTCAACGCGCTTAATCGAATCGATACCTAAATCGGCTTCCATATCCATGCCAAGTTCCAGCATTTCAGTGGGATAGCCTGTTTTATCGGCCACCACAGCCATCATGGTTTGTTGCACTAACGTTGCACTTAAGCCGCTCGTTGCTGGTGCCGCAGGTGTCACTTCTGGCATCACTACAGCAGGCATGACTAATGCAGGAGCGGCAGGCGCAACTTGTACTGTCACAGCTGGTGCATAAGCAACGGGAGCCGTTTGCACAACAGTCGCAACAGGTGTGCTAACAGCGGGGCTCGTCGCAACAACTTGAGTCGCTACTGGTGTAGGAGCGGCATTGTGCACAGTTGCAGCCACAGGCGCTGGAGCAACAGGAGCCGGCGCAGTTGCTCGTGGCTGACTTGCAACTGCTGGAGTAAAGTTAATCGGCGCATTGTTTAACATCGCCAAGGCCGCTTGGCTGCTACTGCTTTGTAGCTGCATAAATTCGGTGTGGCTTTGCAGGGTTTGCGCTTGATGCTGGTGGAACATTTCCATCGAGCGTTGCAGGCTTTCAGGGATTGCAATGCCAAGGCTTGCCATCTTGGCTTGTTCAGTCATCAGTGTCGTGAAGGTATCGCCGTATTGCTGCGGGATAGCTAAAAACTGTTGATGCAACTGCGCCGCTTGAGATTGTGCGCTGAAAAATGCCGTTAATGCATCGCCGCTGACGCTTGGGTTCAATTGCGCCGTCGCTTGTTGCTGGTGATTGCTTAAGCCTTGCGTCACGCTTGGGGATCTTTGTTTCATTTCAACAGTTGCCACTTGATTCGCTTCCGCTTCTATTATTTTTTCAACCACTTTTTCGACGATGACTTCTTTCTCAACGATTTTTTCGACTTCTCTTTCGACAACCGTTTCAACAATGCGATCCACATATTGCACTTGGCTAGTCACGCTGCCTGTGGCGAGGGATTTCGCCATCTTAGCTTTGGTTGCAGCACTAATATGGTTAGTGGCTGTGAGTTTGATGTTCATCGCTGATGGCGCTTCACGTTCGGCAATTTCTTGTGACGTTACGGCTTGATAGGGGTCAACCTCAGTTAACGCCACACCGGCTACCGCGAGTTGTACTGCAGCTAAGCGTAATTGACTGTCACTATCGCCCTTAGGATTCGGGTTCATGCTGACAAGGCAAAGCTCATTTAAGTGTTCACCTAAGGTATTTTCAACTAACTTTTGCAGTATGTTTTTAGGGCCAAACTCAACAAACACACGGGCGCCAGCGTCATACATGGCCTGCAGTTGTTCGCTAAAGCGAACCGATTGCAGCATGTGTTGTTTAAATTCTGCTTTAATCGCTTTGCCATCACTTGGGTGTAGTTGACCTGTGCCGTTGGCATAAAGCGCGATCGAAGGTGCGCTAAATTTTGCTTTATCAATGGCTTTGGCAAAGGTTTTTTGTGCGTGTCCAACCAATGGGGTATGGAACGCGCCTGAGACGGGTAGGGCAATCGCTTTAAAGCCCAGTTCGCTAATGGCTTTCGCGGCCAGCTGAGTTTGCTCTGTGCCACCTGCGATGACTAATTGCGTCGGCGCGTTGTAGTTGGCAATTTTAACGCCATCAAACTGGGCTAAACAGCGATTGATCGCATCGATATCATTCTTTTGCTTAAGAATAATCGCGAACATGGTTCCTAAATCAACTTGAGTCCCAGTATCGGCGGCTTTACTCGCGGCAGCATCGCTCGGCACTTGCGCCATGGCATGTCCACGGGCGAAGGCCAGTTCGACGTAATCCTCATTGGAAATCACGCCTGCCGCGCAAAGGGCTGACAATTCACCAAAGCTGTGACCTGCCACCATATCGGGGGCAAAACCTGCCTGAGTTAATAGCGAATATTGCGCCATTGAAACCGCGCCTATGGCGCTTTGGGCGAACATGGTATTGGTCAGCGCCGCTTCTTGGGCTTTAATCGCATCGGCATCGAATGCCGGAATAGGATAAAGGATGTTCGATAACGGCGTTTGGCCGTGGTGAGCAAATACCTTATCGCTGGCCGTAATTTGTTGGCGCATTTCCGGGAAATGGCAGGCGAGTTCACGGCCCATGTTCAGGTATTGTGAACCTTGACCTGCAAACAGGGCGGCTACTTTCTTTGATTCATTCTTGGCCACTAAGGCATGGGAGCGGTAGCTGATCCCTGACGGTAATTGCCATGCCTCGCTTGCGCTGGTTTCTAGGTGCCCGCTTTCTAAATGCGCACTGCTTTCTAGATGAGAGATGGCTTGATTTAACTGGGCTTGTAGCTGAGCGATATCCTTAGCCACAAAACCTAAACGGGCATCTGTGCTTGCCAGCGGGCGCAGCGGATATTGCTGAGCAATAGCGTTCAGGCTCGCAGCGCTGCTCTTATTCGCGTTTGCGCTTGTGTTCACGCTTTGGCTCTGCGCAGCTTTTAACTCGCTAAGTAGCGCGGCTTTATTGGCTGCGGCAAATAATAGCGTTTGCGGCACACTGCGCTGACGATATTGCTCATCGCGGCTGTGCTCAGGTTTGTATTCTTCTAATACAAGATGGAAGTTCGTGCCGCCAAAACCAAAGGAGCTTACGCCAGCACGGCGCGGCGTTGCATCGGCGCGCTGGAACCATGGGCGAGTTTCGGTATTTAAATAGAATGGCGAACTTTCGATATTCAGTTTTGGATTAGGCTGGCTGACGTTAATGGTCGCAGGCAATACCTTGTGGTGTAGCGCTAGCGCGGCTTTGATCACCCCGGCAGTACCAGCGGTGGATTTAGTGTGGCCCACTTGGGATTTCACTGAACCTAACGCGATATGTTGATTTGTGTCGTTGCCTTGGGCAAATACCGATTTTAAGCCGTTGAATTCAGCCACATCACCCGCTGCAGTACCCGTGCCATGGGCTTCAACTAAGCCAATGCTGTGCGGGGCAAAACCTGCATCGTCGTAAGCGCGTTCGAGAGCTTTGGCTTGGCCCTCAGGGCGCGGCGCATAAATACTCTTAAACTTACCGTCAGATGAGGCGCCAACGCCTTTGATGACGGCATAAATCCGGTCGCCATCGCGCTCGGCATCTTCAAGGCGCTTAAGCGCGACCATGCCAATACCTTCGCCGATCATCATACCTTTTGAATCGATATCAAAGGGTTGAATGGTTTCATTGGTGGTGAAGGCTGGCGTTTTTGAGAAGCTCATGTACATGGATGGCGAGTTGTCGGTACAGACACCGCCAGTGATCATCATGTCGCTGCGACCTTCGGTCAGTTCCGTCAACGCCATACGCATAGCGGCCAGCGAGCCCGCACAGGCAGCATCGACCACACAGTTCATGCCGCCAAAATCAAAACGGTTGGCGATACGGCCTGCAATCACGTTGCCTAGGGACCCTGGGAAAGAGTTTTCTTCCCAGTGGATATATTGGTCTTGGAACTTTTTGATCAGCATTTCGCTGTCTTCATCGCTCAAGCCGCTGCTTTTGAATACTTTTTTAAGCACTGGATATTGCAGGCGCGAGTTCAAGCTCTGACTGATTTTTTGACCACCGCCAACCCCTAGGGTGATGCCGATACGATCACGGTCGTAATCGGCGGACAGGTTGGCGTCGGCAAGCACTTCTTTGGCGACAATCAGCGACAGCAGTTGCGAGGTATCTGTCAACTCAAGAATATTGGGTGGCAGACCGAATTCCATTGGATTGAAGTCGACTTCTGGTAAAAAACCACCGCGTTTACAGTAGCTTTTATCGGCTTTGCTTTTGTCTGCATCGTAGTAAT
Organism: Shewanella sp. SM21; assembly: GCF_025654335.1. NCBI lineage: Bacteria > Pseudomonadati > Pseudomonadota > Gammaproteobacteria > Alteromonadales > Shewanellaceae > Shewanella > Shewanella sp. SM21. The sequence goes on along the minus strand of NZ_JAKKRL010000001.1, from coordinate 127,078 downwards.
CTTCGGCGCGCCAATGGGTGTCTGGGATGTCAGTAATGGCATCGATTTTTTCGCTGATCAAATCCCAAAATTTATTTAAATAACGCGAGTTGGCGAAGATACTGGCCATGCCGACGATGGCAACGGGCATATCTTTTAAACGTTTGTTGAGTCGTTTATCTTTTTTTGACTCAGTCGCAGAATTAGGTACAGAAGGGGTATGGCTCATAAAGAGTCTCCACGGGTCGACCTGGATACGGTGACCTTGTTTTGGGATCCAGCCGCGTTTGTCTTTGGCGTGCCATGGGCACCGGGAAAACGGGCTAAGAAGGTGTGATAGTTGCGAACGAGCAACTTTCGTAAATGAAACGGCCCATGTCTGAGGACATAGGCGATATATCTATTGGTCGCTTGGGTATTGCTGTCTTGATAAATATCGAGGTAAATCCAATCACTTGCCGTATCTATGCCTAATAGTACTGAGCTTGGGGCTTGCTCAGTAAGCTGCGGCGGTATGGTGAGTGACACCACTTGCACCACAGTATCGCCGTCGGTACTCGGCAATGCGAGCGCCTTAGCTAAGGTTTCTGGATTGACCGTATAGGTTTGGATATCGCTGCCTTGCGTCACAGGCAATTGATTAAAATAGCGTTCGGGAACTTGCGGTGCTTCAAATTCATCGAGCCGCGATATGCCGTAGCGCTTTAAGCAACGGGCAAGGCCGGAGCGCGACACATTGGGATTAATAAAGGTTTGGGTAACCTGAAGTAATCTATCTAAGGTGAGTTTGAGTTGATAGCGTAATCCCACCACCACATATTCTTCCATCGGCGTGAGCGTGGTATTGAGGTGATGGGGCGTGTTCGAACTGTTACTAATGGACTCACGCTTCCGCCATTTACGGACTGTTGCCTCAGTAATATTTAAAATTTTTGCCAGCTGGCTGACGCTCAGATCCGATTGCTGGATAAAGAGTCGCATTTCAGGCGTGGTGGTGGCGTTTCTATGCCGAGGTGCGCTGTCTTTTTTCGCCGCTTGAGTTGTGCTCTTAGGGGCGTAAGACGGCGCTTTAGATTGAGAGTCGCGAGCTGCCATTAATAATAATTATCATCCGACATAATCTATTGGGACTGAGAAGCCATTTTGGCTGAGTCAGCTGTGGCACTCTTGAAGAACATAGTGACACTCATCGTAAAACCTGTGCTTATCATCTGTGTCACTTAATGGGGATGCAGATTACCTGAGGTTTCGGGTCGATACAATCATCTGGGACTGGAATTTATTGGCTTTCGTTGAGTAATGGTATTTTCTGTGCGTTATGTTGGGTTTTCGTTGACCGCTTGGGCTTTTTAATACTTTGATAGTGGAAGAATTAAATTTTTAGGGGCGATAAAGACCGCTTTTTTGAGTTAGCGGGGTAAAATAGCCCAATATTGGCTTAAGCCTCCTCTGCAAGGAATCAGACTGTGCGGCTAAACCTGTTAATTTGGGCGCAAAACCTTGGCGCAATTGCAGCAAAAAATTTGCGCATAGGATGGCGTTCAGGGTCGTTCTAAGAATTGCTCTAATTAGAGTGCTGCTAAGAATTGAACTCAGGCTTAGTTGAAACTATTTAAGATGCATAATGAACTCAGAGAATGATGAACCAAGACAATACCCAGATATGAATGTTGCTAAGTGCTCTCCAAAAAGCCAGACAATGATAACCATCAGCCGCAAGGCTTTGTCCTGCAAGGCTCTCAAATGACCGACTCCAGAACATCTAGCAAAAACGGCGTGAATGTGGATCTATTTTTTATTCCACTGAGTGATATTTCATTGCCGCAAACATCACTCGCTCAGTCTTGGTTAAGTGATGATGAACTCGCCAAGGTCGCGCGTTATCGCGATCCCAAGGCGCAAATGAAGGGATTACAGGTCAGGGCAGCGTTGCGGGCCGTGTTATCTCGCTATGCGGATTTATCGCCACACGAGTGGTGTTTTGAATATGGCGCTAAGGGTAAGCCGAGTTTAACGGCAAAATTGCAACAGCAAACGGGGCTTGAGTTTAACCTAAGCCATAGCGGCGATTGGTTATTGATTGGTGTGACTCAGTTTCATGGTGTTGAGTCTGGTTTATTTGGGGTCGATATTGAAAGATCGCGGCCGAAGACGGATATCTATCCAATCCTAAATCATTATTTTTCCGCCCAAGAAACTGCGGCTTTGTTGACCCTTGTCGATGAAGCGAGTCAGCGGCAGCGCTTTTTCGATTTATGGGCGTTAAAGGAGTCTTATATCAAGGCGACTGGCCTAGGTTTAGCGCAGTCGCTTAAATCCTTCGGCTTTGATCTTAAGCCATTCGATCAATTGGTGGCTGGATCGGTTGAGCTTAGATGCCAAGATGCAGCGTTGATGCCGTTCTATGGTGTGGCGCCTTTGCTGAGTGTCTATCCTAATATCCCGCTGCAAACCATTGATGCAAGTTCATTGTATTGGCAAACCTATTTTGGGCGTTTGACCGAGGAATACCGTTTTGCCGTGAGCTTAGGGCATGCTGGTAACACCGAGATTTCCATAATGCTAACGGCGCAACTGAGCAACATAGAAGCCTTACTTGCCGATTATGGTTAACTTGTCTTATTCATCTTCAGTTAAACATTGCTGGGTATAGTCACGCCCATAATATTTTGAATTTGAATGAAATAAATGAGGTTTAACAATGAAACGGATTAAGTGCCTAATACCTGCCACTATGATGGTGTTGCTATCTGGTTGTGGTTATTTTGGTGGCGATGAAAAGCAGCAATTGGAGCAGGCTTGGTTAGCCCAAGATCCACAGTTGCAGCAAGTGGTTGAGCAAATTCGTGCCAATGGCTTAGATGTTGTGGCTCAAAGCGCGGCAGCAGGCACAGTTTCGGCCTGTGTGGCTGAAAAACTCAGCCAAGATCCGCTGGGTAAGTTAGTCAATGTTGAAGGCTCGCTGGTGGAGTCTGCTAAGGTGGCAGAACTGCTGGGTGACTTACAGAAAGTAATGGAGCAAGACATCAGTTTTGATCAGGTCGCGAGCTTGTTACAAAAGGGCGCCGATGCGGCGGCTTATGCTAAAAGTCTTATCGAGCAACAAGGTTTAGATCAAGCCTTACAAAGCCTTAAGCAAATGGTGACCGCGAGCGAGCAATTTGCCCAGCAAGACTTAGGCGCGCATTTTCAGCAGTTATTGCTTGAGTGCAAAACTTCAGTCCCAACGCCAGAGTCTGCGAATTAATTTTCTTACTTTAATCTGGCCTTTAAAGATTGCACGAGAGAACATGTCGTGCAAATGGCTATCCGTACTTCACTCTTGCTTACAGAACACGACTCGCCAAGTGTCAGAATGGTTAGTGCTAGTGTGATTTTTCCATAAAAACGCCCTGAAGGTTCAGGGCGTTGATTTGGTTATTTCGTGCTTGGTAGTGGGACGATTTCAAAGCTTTCATCGAACTTTACTAAGGTCGACGCTATCTTACCGAAGGCATCTTTATCACCTTCTAACTTGGCAGTACCCTTAGCCAGTAACTCTTTAAGTGTGACTTTTCCGAGTAAAATCCCCGTAATATAGCGTTTATCAATATAAAGATTGGCATCGGCCTCCATCGGTTTATCAACCTTAATATTGCTTAAATTACCGTTACTTAGTTCAACATAGAGCGTTTCTTGGGTGTCGGGGTTAATCACATTAAGCCTGATTAGCCCAAGTTCAGCAGCTTTGAGGCTATCGACTTTTACGGCGAGGAAGTCAAATAGGGTCGATATGTCCATTTCTCCTAAAATATCTGCAGAGGCCGATTTAGGCGCGCCGGGTTGAATGCCTACGCGTAACTCTTGGGCGCCAGTGAGGTAAATGTTGCGCCAGCCAGCCCCTTCGGCTTGATAACCCAGTTGCTCATAGGTATCGGCAAGTAATTGTCTTGCCTCTTTGTTATTAGGTTCTGCCATCACGACTTTATTGAGTGCGGTGGCCACAAAACGGTACTCGCCTTGGGCATAGTCGGCTTTGGCGTGTTTCACTACGGCTTTGGCACCGCCCATATACTCCACAAATTTCGTCGCTTCATCTTTTGTCGGTAGTGGGTTTAAGTTGGCGGGATTCATATCGAAATAGCCAAGGTACATGTTGTACACGGCTTTGGCATTATGGCTGTAGGTGCCATGGTAACCATTGGTGTACCAAGTATCGCGCACAGCCTTAGGGATAGTGGTTTGAATCGCATCGCCAATATCTTGAATACCCACGCCATTATTGGCTAAACGCAGGGTTTGATTATGCACTAGGCCATAGTTATCCCTTTGCATTCTTAAGTATTGGTTTATATCAGTATTGCCAAATACGGGGGCTGAGTGGGCAGTGAATATAACCTGTGCATCATTACCAAAATGAGTCAGTAATTCGTTGATATCCTTAGACCATTTTATCGCATCTCGGACTTTTGCCCCGCGTAAGGTATAAATGTTGTGCATGCCGTGGTAGGTGAGCTCTGCGGTCCACAATGCTTTCATTGAGGGAATATAGGTGGCCATTTCCGAGGCGGCTTCTGTGCCTGAGGCATCCATAAACACCATGTCGATACCATCAATAGTGAGTGTTTCCCACTTGTCTTTGGCATTTAAGGTGACATCGGGTTTAACGTAGGTCACTTCGCCTTTGGATAATCCCTTAGCAAGTGCGGCATCGACAATGCCTTGATCGTTTCGCTCTAATGTGGCGCCGTATTGATAGGCGGCGCGGCGGCTCATGGCATTACCGGCAAGCACGTTTTCGTCGACAATTTCTTTGGTGATGTTATTGGAACCATAGACTTTGACGTTTGGGAACATATCTTTGATGGCGCGGGAGCCGCCAAAATGATCTCCATGACTGTGGGAATAAATCATTGCGACTACGGGTAAGTCATTGCCCTCGGGCAAGTGTTTAAGCGCAAACTTAAGGGATTGCTTTGCTGACTCTTTGGTGAGCAGTACGTCATAAAGGATCCAGCCCGTTTTACCGCGGATAAGGGTTAAGTTCGATAAGTCGGTGCCACGCACTTGATAAATGCCATCTGTGACCTTGTATAAGCCGTTAGACACCATATTCAATTGAGCTTGGCGATAAAGTGAAGGGTTTACTGTGTCTGGGGTTTTGTCGCCAATAAAGCTGAAATCGGCACGTAAAATGGCTGCTGTTGGTTCATCTAGTTCAGCAATAAGATTTTTAGAAAACTCTTCAAAGGCTTTTTTATCGGCAAAATTAAGGCTTGCTGCCGTGGCTTTGTTTACCGCAATGGTTTGCTCGGTGGCAGGCTTTCCCTGATAGTGCAGGCTAATATGTTCATGCTCATGTTCAGCGGCCACGGCGCTTAAAGAGAAGCTTGCGATAATACTCATTGTCATCAAAGATTTTTGCATTATTTTACCTACCGAAAAGTGGGATAGTGTCGTTGATGGTTTGAGTATAGCCAGCTTGTGTATTTAGATAACTCGAGTTAGCTTGGATTGTAATATTCATATAGTGAATGAGTGCACTCTTTTATGCCGACACGAAAGCCATTAGATTTAAATTTATTACGCGTGTTTATGGTGGTTTACCGTACTCGTTCATTCACTCAAGCGGCACAGGAGTTAGATTTAACTCAGTCTTCCGTGAGCAATGCGATAAGCCGGTTCAGGGCTTGGGTCGGGGAGTCGCTGTTTAATCGAGTTGGACGGGGAATTGAGCCTACATCGGTTGCACGGGAGATGTACCGTAAATTTGAGCAGCCCATGGCGGATATTGAAACCGTATTACTAGGGTTTGAGCATTTTGATCCCAACTCGAGCCAGCGGCGCTTTTATGTATATGCTAATGAGTCGGTTATCGAAGCGCTGCAATCAGGCGTGCAGGCTTTGTTACAGAATGCGGATATTGAAGTCATTTTCCGCGAGTCACCGCCGCAGGAGGATGAGCTATATCGCGATATTTTGCTTGAGCGGGTCGCCGTTGCCATAGACATTAAGCCCGCGCAGCAAAGTTTGCTCTCGAGCAAATTGCTCTTTACCGAAAATTTAGTTTGTATCGTCAGTCGGCAGCATCCTCGTATTCAAGGTGTCATTAGCCATGAACAGTATTTTGAGGAGAAACACGTCTTTTTGAATCTAAGGCGTTTTAATTTGACTGCGGGGGATTTGTTTACCGAAGGCGTGTTACCAAGGCGCAAGATGTACAGTGAGCAGTCATCACTATTGAGTATGTTTGCAACCGTAGGTAAAAGTGAGGCGATAGGCATAGCGCCTTTGCGGTACGCCAGTCAGTACGCTGAGATGTTCGGCTTACAGATTTTACCTATGCCCCTGAAAACTCGGCCAATTGATTTGTATATGGTGTGGAGCAGTAAATATACCCAAAACCCGAGCCATCAATGGTTACGGCGTTTATTGCTCAATGCGAGTGCAAACACTGTGAATAAAAAAGCTCTAAATCTAGCGAGCAGCTAGGGCTAGCGATTCAGAGCTTTGTTGCAGTTTTTAAATTTTATTTTCTATCTCAGATTGTTAATCTAATAGCCTAAGAAGGTCATTACTGTCTTGCGAGTCTGTGGCTTTCACCAGGTTGCTCGAAGTCACTGCGATAAGGGTTGATATCTAAACCACCGCGACGCGTGTAGCGGGCGTAAACCGTCAATTTAGTGCAATGGCAAAAACGTTTTAAATCGACGAAAATTCGCTCGACACATTGCTCGTGGAATTCGTTATGTTGGCGGAAAGAAATCAAATAGCGCAGCAGTTTCTCGCGATCGATTTTAGGGCCTTGATAACGGATCATCACGCTGCCCCAATCGGGTTGCGAAGTGATCAAACAGTTGGATTTCAGCAGGTTTGAATTAAGCGTTTCCGCGACCGTTTGCTTATCGTCTGTACTGTTAACTAAGTAATCAGGATTAAAACTATAATCGCTGACTTCAATATCGAGATCGTCAATACAAGTGCCTGGTAACTCAATAATACGCTGAATACCAAAGCTTTTTGGCTCGATAATCTTAACGCTAACATCACCTTGAGCACACTGACTTAAGTCTTGCACTAAGGTTTTTTGCAGTGAATCTAGGCTATCAAACTTGGTTTGATTAAAGCTATTGAGATACAGTTTGAACGATTTCGACTCAATCAGATTCAGGCTTTCATAGCTTAAATGAAATTCAGCTATGGCCACCATAGGCTTACCTTTGGCATTTAACCAAGACAGCTCATAACCCGTCCAGATATCGGCACCATGAAACGGTAACGTCCCAGTGAGTGCAATAGCATTACGGTTTAGTGAGCGTGGAACCCCTTGCAGCAGCGACGCATCATACTCGGCTTGGTAGTCGGTGGCTTTACCTAAAGTCAGGCCAACAAGCGCTTGCGCATCACTATAGGGATCGTGATTCTGTGTCATCAATACTGTTTCCATGTCAAAATAGGCGCACATTATACCTGAAATTGGATTGTGCTTAAGTGTCTTGTCTGCCCGCACTCGATAAATTTTTGCAAAACTATCATCAAGCTTACTTAACGAGTTTAGGTGAACTACCGCGTTATTACCCACAGGGTGAGCCTTCTGTGTGTATTCAAGGCGAATTTCAACCGGATCTTGAACAGGCCGTTTCTTGGCAGCCAGTGAAACGCAAAGTTGAAGGCAGTTTCGCCAATGTAGAGCATGCACTGGAGTTAACTTTATGGCCAGAGATCAATGATTTTTACGGTCATTATTTCTCCGCACCAGTATTATTTGACTCTAAGTGGGGCACGGGGGAGTTACTGCAAGTCTGGAATGATGACGATTTTAACTGCCTGCAACAAAACCTGATTGGTCATCTGATGATGAAGAAGAAACTGAAGCAGTCACCGACTTGGTTTATCGGTCTGTTAGATGAGGGAGATAAAATGCTCACCATCAATAACAGTGATGGTAGCGTATGGATTGAAATCCCTGGTGAAGTGCAATCTGAGCAATTGTCCTCGAGTTTGACTGCGTTTATTGAAGCATTATCGCCACGGATAGCACCACCCGTTAAACATGAAGAACTACCTATGTCCGCATTAGAACATCCTGGTATTTTCGCCAGTTTTAAACGTATGTGGCAAAACCTTTTCGGTAAGCGTTAACTTCTGTGAGCGAAATTTTTATTATCAACCTAAGTATTAACTCAACCTAAGCGTGGCTTATCTTAGGTTGAGTTCTGCAAGGGGATAAACAGGTGTTATTGATGATCCCAAGACAGATTCGACACTATGCGGCAAGGCTCGCAGCGAAAATGGAACATATCTAATAAAGGTTCATCGAGTTTCCAATCATGACTGCCACAACGTGGGCAAGGTCGCGTTTTTTCTGAGGCCAAATCTTGGCCGCCAACGCGATATAAGTAGTAATAGGTCGGGATCTGAGTGAGATATTCGATACGACCGCGCAAATCCCAACCTCTGCGAAATAAATCACTGTCAGGACTCGATAATTCCTCTAGCGCGGCAAATTCTGCCTTAGTGGCCGCCGCCATTTGCAGCTCGTCGCAGGCTTGCCATTCGCTCTGCCAACGGATAATACGCTTATGATCGCCATTAAAGGTTGCGGGTATACGGTACAGGGGAATGGGCAATAAATTGTCGCCGCTGCGTAGGGGCGAGCACATATGCACAAAACTGGTGTATAGCAGTTGCCAGCTGGGTGTTTCGGTATTACTTACTTCAGAATTGATATCCTGACCAATAAACTTTTCCCGCGGCGCGAGTAGTTTAGCGTCGGTTAATTCTACTAAGGCTTTTTTGACCCAAGGGCTGTGATATTTGTGCGCTAAACTGCTTTTCTCTGGCATCAATAAACGCACTCTAAACTCACCGTCATTAAAGGCGACCGCAAATTCTCGTCCTAAGATTTGGCCATTAGCTCGATAGGCTTCAAGGAGCTGATTAATGGCCTTCTCGGCGGCAGATATCGTGGTGTCGGCGAAGCATTCGAAGCGCAGTTCAGTGACAAACATTAAGCTGTTTTTCCTTGGATTTCTAATAAGTTGATGCGTTGTTTAAGTTCAAGCAGTTCGTTTTTTAATTGCATTATTTCTGTTTTTTGCTGCTCAGCATGACGTTCAAAATACGCCTGTTGCATCTGCATGCGCTCGGCGAGCACTGCAAGGGTTAAGGTATCGTTAGTTGCGGGAGTGTCAGTTGTAGGGCTGATAGTTTGCAACTCAGCTAAACGCTCGCGATCCGCCTTAGGCATAGATTTAAATTGCTGTAAGCCTTGGATCAATATAGGTAAAGGTAGGCTACTACCTAAACGGGTTTTAATTAAGGCAAGGCTCGGTACTTTACCGCAGGCTTCGAGCGAACGTGCGGCCGCTAATACTTGGTCAAGGGGACTCATAATTAGCAAAATTCCTTAATTTGTTGAATTGTTTAAACCAATTTTAAAATAATAATTAATTTTTTCATTTAAAAACAGTATGTTGTCTTGTGGCATTTATTTTGCTTATTGTCCAGCCGAAATACCATTTTTAAGCTTCAATAATAATTACACAGGATGTCACATGATGAACCATAAATTGAATAACAAACTTATCGCCATCACTTTTTTAGGGCTCGCAAGCTTAGGTCTTAGCGGCTGCGTGGTCAATGTCGGTGATGGTGAATCGGGCTGGGATAGCAGCGAATCTTGGGAGAAAGTGCAGGATAAAAATCGCACTAACTTAACCAAACTGAGCTTAGGCATGCCTAAAGACCAAGTGATGATCTTAATGGGCACCGCTGATTTTAGTGAAGCCTATATTCAACAAAGTGCTCAACAAGGTGAAGCCAATAAAGAAGTCTTAGTGTTGTTTTATCGTACCCAGCGTAATAATGGCGATGGAAAAACCACTAAGGATGAATGCACGCCTATCGTGCTGAGCAACAATGCCTTAGTGGGTTGGGGTGAAACGGCTTACGGTAAAATCTGAACCAACGAGTCTTATCGTTTACGTAGCTGAGTGTCTAATTGCTCAATGGGCTCAGTCCAGAGGGCATCGGCTTCTAAACCTTCAATGATAAAGCTCTTTTGGGCTGGGGTCCAAAAGGGCGCTTGGCTTAAATGGATGTGATGGTCGATATCATGGGTTGCAATAAACTGCGCTATGGCCTCGTCGCTACTGTCTAAACCGAGTTGCTCAAACAAGTGGCTTAAGTCTACTGGAGTTGTATCCATCATTATTTCCTTTTCAGTATAGTGCCTTCGTTTAGAGTAAGCGCCTGATTGAAAAATGCAATCTATGATTAAAATTTGCACTTTTTAGTTTCCTTGGTAGATTAACAGTTACGCATAAAAAGTGTGAGCTAAGTCAAGGAATGCTAACGATGGACAATGAAATTCTGGAGGACTGCCGCGCAGTCTATTTGACCGCGGAAGACTTACGCATTGCCGCTTCTATTCTCTATAACGCTTACCATGATGATCCTTTTTTTGTCGATTCACTCTTTACCTCAGACAAAGCCGCTTATGAGCAAAAATTGCGCGCCGCAATCAGGGAAGAACTCAATACGTTATGGCAACAAAAACAAGCCCTCATTGGTTTATTCGACCATGAAAGACTCTTTGGGTTAGCCTGTGTCGTTACTCAAGAAGTGCCTTTAGGGGAAGGGCGTTATTGGCATTGGCGCTTAAAGATGTTGTTAGGTACAGGTTGGCAATCGACTCAAGCACTAATGAACAAAGAGTCCAGTATTATTGAACTTTTACCCAGTAAGCACTGCGGTATTTTGCAGTTTATTGCTCTTGCACCAAATGAACAGCACAAAGGACTTGGACATAAGTTGGTGCAAGCTGTGGTGAGTTGGTGTGATGAGCAGCCTGATTTGGATGGCATTGGTGTGTTTGTCGCTCAGGAGAACCACTTGCAACTGTTTACTCAGCATGACTTTGTATCCATAGGCGAGCTGAGTATTGGCAGTGTCCATGGCCAGCTTTTATTCTATTCGGTTCAACAAGATGACTAACTCTTATAAACGTTTCGCCGATTTTTATCCTTTCTATTTATCCCAACACCAGCACCCGACTTGTCGGCAATTACACTTTGTTGGCAGTTGTTTAGTTCTGCTGCTGATTGGCATTGCCTTGGTTTCACAAGCCTGGTGGCTATGTTGGTTTATTCCTATTGTTGGCTACGGTTTTGCATGGGTGGGACACTTCGTATTTGAGAAGAATCGACCCGCGACATTTCAGTATCCCTTTTACAGTTTGATGGCAGATTGGGTGATGTTTGCTCAGATGATCCGCCGCTTTTTTAAACGTTAAAAAAATTGCCCGAGTGAGATGCCCATGCCCGTGTGAGAGATCGCTTACAAACGTTGTAGGACATAATGTTTTCTTTTTGATTGTTTTTTGTCCTGCAGTATTTAATTTTAAATAGAATCATTGGGTTGTATTTATTTTCCTTTGGTTGGTCCGTAATTAATTTTGTAGTCCGTTCTTTGAGCCGAACAAAAAAGTTAGGGTTAACGTAAAATTCACTCATGGCCAAAGCAAATGGATAGCAAGGAAAGCGAAACAGGCCAAAGGGACGCAAGAAGCAACGAATTAAGATTTCAAGGTTGAAATCGCTGACGGTAGGAAAACTGTCATTCGCCTCGGATAGGCTAAGGAAAAGCAGGATTGCTTTTCAAGGATGATTAGGGACAGTGAGTTGTATCGTCAGGATGATGAATTTCAGGAAGAATACAGGACACGCTTAAGGATTAAGCATGAACTCGAAACAGGATGTATCGAGATAAGGATAAAGTATAAGGGTGAACAGCTTGTACTAATCTATGGAAAATAAATTTTGCAGGATGCAATAGGAATACGTCATAGGAAGTGACAGGCTCTGTAAAAAGGATTTACAGGTCAAGGGACTGAGTGTTATCTCACGTAAGTTTGATACACAGGGACGAAAAGGAATTACAGGGACGACGCAGGACGCAAGTAGACGCATGGATGGTGCAGGGAGCACAAATCGAGCAGGACGGCTTACAAAGGATAAATGGGGCGCACTTTAGTTGCGCCCTTTTCTTTGGTTCATTTTCCGCATTAATCTGGCTTTGCCAAGCTATAACACTATTCACGCTATAACGCTATTCACACAGACTTTATCTTAACGCTGCTTAAAGACATCTTGCCGTAAAACATGTTTACCAGTCTTACTTCTCTTATTGCCCAATGATTTACTCTGTGTTGACTGTGTTTTGGTCATGCGCCGAATGCTTGTCGAATTTCGAGCGATAGCGGTTTATGCATAAGTCCTTCAGGGGAGAACATCTAGCGCTTTGCTTACTTTTGATTCGAATTGCCATCCTCCGTGTAAGAGATCTCTCACAAGTATGTAAGTAATTTGTAAGTCAAAAGGGTGGTTACGTCTTGTGGCTGGTTATTATTTTTATTTACATCAGTAAGTTAGTCTGTTTCTTATCAGTTGAACTCACCATCTTCGTTAACATTTTAAATAATCCACAATGAGTACTTTTGTTGGTTGGCGTAGAATTCATCTTGTAGAAGGAGTTACGGGCAACAGGATGTTTGCGATCAGGATGATCGAACAGTGACTAAGGAATGTGACTTAAGGAAAGATAGGGATATAGGCCTTTCAGGATGAAAGAGAGCCAATACCAAGGAAGGGAGACTATCAAGGATTGATAGACTCATTGCATAGGATGGCAATGGCACAGGGAGTGCAATTGAATGGATGCAATACCCGTTTCATGGATGATGATGGAACCGCTCAGGAAAGAGCAAGCTTGGGACTGGATGACCAAGAGATAGGGAAGTACATGAGTACAAGGACCTCAAGGATTGAGCAGGGATGAAGCAGGACGCAGATTGACGCATGGATGGTGCAGGGAGCACAAAAATAGCGGGATAGCTTAACAGAGAATAGGAGGGCGTGGCTTTAGGGCCGCGCCCTTTCTTTTTTAGCTTTTTCAGTGAGCTATTTTTTAGCCGTATTTACGATAAAAAAGAATGATGTCTTGCTCTCTATGTTGGCTCACATTTTATTTGAGCCAACATTGTCGATAAAAGCTTAATGGCATTTGCCTGAGTTACAACCACTTTGCGTACCACACCCGCCAAACTTACCCTGTGACGTTGGGGCTTCATGCCATTCGGGCTCAGGGAAGATAGGCCATTCAATCTTTTGAATTTTCTTGCCTTGCATCCAAATATGGCCACGGTATTGGTTAATGCCGTCGGTGCTGAATTCAAATAAATATTTCGCCTTCCAACAAATTCCCGTGGTGCCGCCAATACTTGGGCGGGCAGTTTCCATGGCAATGGCTAACAGTTGAACTTTTTGTCGCCAACATTCTTTTTCGGCAAAAATACGGCTCAACTCTGCCATTTGGCGTAGTTGCCAAAAGAATGCGGCAATCACGACGAGGCCAATAATTAACAGTAAATCTGACATCATTTGCTAGCTGCCTTAAACAAACCACCTATGGCTTGTGATAGTTGAACACTTCGATTGGGATTTCTTAATTCGCCTAGTAGTTGATTGCGCAAACTAGGAATAGCCACAATATCAGCAAAGACCTGATTAAAAAAGGCTTGGGGCTGCAGTGCTAAAGCTTCTAAGTAAAGACTGCGACTTGAATCTTGTTTTAATACCGACCAGTTACGTCCGGCAATGCTGATGAGGGCATTGGTATCTAAAGAGGATTGGCCGTGTAGATGCGCAAACGCTTTTTGGCTGTGTTTGGCGCTAGAAGCCAAAGCGCGAAGGAAATAGGCTTGGTGTTCTGGCGCTGCGTCTTGAAGTTTCGCGAGAATCTTATCGGCGAGAGTGTCGCTAATCAGTAAGTGTTCAAGACATTGGCATAGGGCGATTTGCACTTCAATGGCGGCTGTATTAAAACTCGATACCAAGTGCTGCTCATGATCAAATTCTTTTGCGTGTACACACACATCGGCTATGCCTTGCATCCCAATATGTTGCCATTGTGATGGGGCAACTTGGCCTGACAGATATTGCACGGCAAACTCGTATTGTGATGAAGCGCGTTGGCCAAGTTGTTTACGAACGAGTGCGTTAAATACGGCCAGTTTTTCCTGGCTTGGCTTGAAATTAAAGGGATTATTTGCGAGTCGTTCTTGCTGCTCATCACTGAGCGGCTGAGTGGGATCTTGCCCTAGTGCCGCTAATATCATTTCGATAAATTGTGAGCGAGGCGCGGGCGACAGTAATCCTTGCTCATCTAACGCCAGTTTTAGAAACCAAATAAAGTGCTGCTGGCTAGCATCCCAAAAGACAATAGCAAATTGTGCATGCCCTTGAATGGGATAAGGATAAGGGGCTGACAGAGATTCGATTTGGTGAAACGCGAGCATATCAATATGTTGCACCCTACGGCCAAGATCATACACTTGGAACTGGGTTTTGGCTGTGGTTAAAAACTGGCTTAAAGTTGTAATTTCAGTCATTTGGCTGCCATATCAATCAAAGAGGCTCAATAAATTGGCGCCATTATAGGGGGAAGTGCGTCTGGATGGTATGATTGCGGCACTTTAATCGACCTATTCGGCCAGTGAATTGTGGGAAGTTTTCGAATCACACAGGGCTAATATGAGAATGGATCTGAAAGCTATGTTATACAGTCAAACCCAAGCTAAATTGGTTCAAATTACCTACGCGCTGCAAGCGGCCGAGTTGTGGTCTGAGCAAGCGCCTTCTGCCGCTGCAATGGCAAGCACAGCACCTTTTGCCTGTGATCTTATGCCCCTTGAGCAGTGGTTGCAGTTTATTTTACTGCCTAGAATGCAGACTTTAATCGAAACGGGTGCGCCATTGCCGACGCAAATTGCGATAGCGCCTATGGCTGAACATGTTTGGCTGGATATACCCCCGCGCCAAACTTTAATTAGCCTATTGAATGAATTGGATATGTTGTTAAATGAATCAAGATGATATCTGGCTTGAAACGCCTGAAAATGCAGTGAATGTATCCCAAGAGGATGATTTAGAAGAGCAGGCGCCTGAGATTGAAATTCTTTATGAAGATGAGCACTTAGTGGCAATTCATAAACCCGCAGGCTTATTGGTCCACCGCAGTTATTTAGCGCGTCGGGAGCGATTTTTTGCCATGCAGCTGACCCGTGACTTAGTGGGCTGCCATGTGTTTCCTGTACATCGTCTCGACAGGCCGACATCCGGCGTGCTCTTGTTTGCCAAGAGTAGTGAAGTGGCCAATGCTCTGTGTGAGCAATTTGCCTCCCATACGGTTGAAAAACAATATCTGGCTTTAGTGCGCGGTAATATGCATGAGAGCGGTATTTTAGACTATGCGCTTAAGGTTGAGTTGGATGAATTAGGCGATAAGAATGCCGATCCTAATAAAGCGGCGCAGGAGGCTGTGACGGCGTATGAGCCGTTACTCAATACTGAAATTCCGTATCCGTCAGGTCGATATCCCACTAGCCGTTTCGCACTGGTACGCTTGAGTCCTAAAACGGGGCGTAAGCATCAGCTCAGAAGACACATGGCGCATTTACGCCACCCCATCGTCGGTGATACCACCCATGGCGATGGTAAGCAAAATGCATTTTTTCGTGAGCATTTCGGTATTAATCGCCTGTGGCTTATCGCAAAAAAACTCACCTTTACACACCCTATAACTCAAACTCGGCTCAGCATAGAAACCGAGCTCGAGCCTGAGTGGGAAACCGTGTTTGCCGAGCTAGGTTGGGATGAGGCGACCTTGAGTCAGCAAGCAGAGTTATTCATCGCCCAAGAGGCGTGAACAGCAAGCGGCCAATGCTTGATATGGTGATATCAACTTAGCCGCGTGAATAAAATTAAGTGCATTCACTTTGCTTTGTTATTGAAACTAAAGTCATCGAATTTAAAACGAGGTGGATTGCTTAATCGAGGAGTTGTGGCGTTTGTGCTGTTTGTGGCCGCAGCTCTTGCATCATGACGGCTAAGGTTGAGAATCCAGACGTGAGTGCAAGTGGCGATATGAGATTTTGCTGGGCGGAGTGGAAATAGTTTTTACGCCGAATATGGGTTGTTTTGTGGTGCTGCTTGAGGTGTTTTTGGCGGGTGGACTGTCGCATTAGATATTTTCTCACGCTCAATGGCTTGATTTATAAAAAATTTGCGCCTTAGCTTGCTCATACGCTGAACAATAAAGTAAGGTCAGCCTAATAAGGTTTGCAACGCGATGTGGAGTGTATCATGAAAAAGGTGAATCTGGTGTTTGGCACTGTATATGGTAGTGCACAATTTGCCGCTGAAACCCTAGAGAAAGAAATGCAAGTTTTAGGTTATGATGTCACATTGTGGCAACCTAATGAGGTAGCAAGCTTTATTCCTCCTCAGGATGAATTGTTAGTGGTGGTGACTTCGACGACCGGACAAGGGGACTTACCCGATGATATTCAGTCTTGGTACCATAATCTTAAACATCTAGCACCCTATTTACCTGAGCTTAGATACAGTGTGATAGCTCTAGGTGATTCAAGTTATGAGACTTTCTGCGGTGCAGGTAAGTCTGTAAATGCACTCTTGAGTGAACTTGGCGCTAAGCCGTTGGTGGAATTACTTGAAATTGATGCCTGTGAAACCATGGAACCTGAGGTTGAAGCGATAAAATGGCTAAAACGCTGGAATCAAGTCGTCAAAACCGAGCTCGTCGCTTAGGTAGTTTCGTCAATCTACAGTGGTTTAAATTTGCCCAGCGCTTAAGCCAAGCGCTGCTTATTCCTATTGCCATTTTACCCGCCGCTGGGGTTATGCTCGGCTTAACCGTTAGTCCAATTCCTTTTATGCCCGAAGAGCTGACAGTGCTGATGCTGGCGGTGGGCAAACTCATTTTCGCCATTATGCCGATGTTATTTGCCGTGGCTGTCGCTATTGGTTTTTGTCGCGATCAAGGCATTGCCGCCTTTTCGGCAGTGTTTGGTTATGGGGTGATGACGGCGACGTTAGCCGCACTGGCCGATTTGTATCGACTTCCAACCCAACCTTTATTAGGAATGGATACCTTAGATACTGGGATTGCAGGTGGCATGATGCTCGGTGGTATCACTTGCCTCGCAGTCCGTTGGAGTCAATATATTCGCTTGCCTGCGATTTTCTCTTTCTTCGAGGGACGTCGCAGTGCATCTTTACTTATTATTCCCCTAGCAATGAGCCTAGGTTATGTACTCGCCCATGTGTGGCCACCATTAGCTTTATTGATTGAGCGCGTATCCGACTGGGCGGTTTATCAAAAACCGGCCATCGCCTTTGGCGTTTATGGCGCATTAGAGCGGTTACTTATTCCCCTTGGCTTACATCATATTTGGAATGCGCCTTTTTACTTAGAGGTGGGCCAATATCAGTTATTGGGGCATGAAGTCGTTCGTGGTGAGGTGGCGCGCTATTTAGCGGGCGATCCGCAGGCTGGAAACCTTGCCGGTGGTTATCTGATTAAAATGTGGGGATTACCGGCTGCTGCACTGGCAATGTGGCGCTGCGCTGACCCCTCTGAGCGGAATCGCGTGGCGGGCATTATGCTCTCGGCGGGGGCGGCAAGTTGGTTAACTGGGGTGACTGAACCTATCGAATTTGCTTTTATGTTTGTGGCGCCGATTCTATTTATTATTCACGCCTTACTCACTGGGCTCGCTTATTTTGTCTGTATTATGCTGGATATTCACCACAGCATAGTATTCTCCCAAGGGTTGGTGGACTTTACGCTGCTATTTCCATTGTCCCGTAATGCCAGCTGGTTTATTTTCCTTGGGCCTTTAACCGCCATAATATATTACCTGTTGTTTAGGCTGAGTATTTTAGCCTTTAATTTGAAAACTCCCGGTAGGCTTGAGCATAACGACAGTAAAGGACCCAAAGAAAGTTTACGGGCGATTATTGCGGCGCTCGGCGGGCGTGAAAATATCGTTGAACTTAATGCTTGTTTGACACGGTTACGCTTGAGCGTACACAAGCCTGAGTTAGTCAATAAGGTGCGTTTGAGTCAGTTGGGCGCTAAGGGCGTGATCGTTATGGGCAAAGGTGTGCAGGTGGTTTACGGCACTAAGGCCGAAACCCTGCGTAAAGTGTTGCAGCGTTACTTAGATACTCGCCGCTAGGATTGTGTTTTTACAAAATTAACTGCTTAATTTTTACATTTTATTGATTCAAGCCTCTGAAATGTCATTTTTATTTTCGCATTATAGGGTTTTCATACTGTTCAGCATGATTTGCTATGGCAAACTCGATGTAGGGACAATATAGGAGAGCCAACTTTGCAACAAATGACTGAAACTCGCGGTAATACTTCGCCATCCATAGAGCGTAAAATCTTACTGACGGATTGCGCTGATGCCCAAGGCCTCATCGCTAAAATCACCAGTGTTTGTTTTACTCATAAACTGAATATCATCAAAAACAGTGAGTTTGTGGATAATGCCCAAGGGCGTTTCTTTATGCGAACTGAGTTAGAGGGCATTTTTAACAGCGAACAGTTATTGCAGGATCTGCGTGACGTACTGCCTACGCAAAATCATATGACGTTAGTTAGCGCAGGTAAAAAACGTATTGTGGTGTTAGTCACAAAGGAAGCGCACTGTTTAGGCGATTTGTTAATGAAAGCCTATTACGGTGGTTTAAGTGTCGAGATTGCCGCTGTGGTGGGTAACCATGATGCACTACGTGAATTGGCAGAGAAGTTTAACATCCCCTTTCATCTGGTGAGCCACGAAGGCTTGGACCGAATTCAACACGAGCAAGTACTGTTGGCCGCGGTATCGCAATATGAGCCAGATTATCTGGTGTTGGCTAAGTACATGCGGGTGCTAACTCCAGATTTTGTGGCGCAATATCCTAATCGCATCATCAACATTCACCATTCTTTTTTACCTGCCTTTATCGGCGCAGCACCCTATCGTCAGGCTTGGGAGCGCGGGGTGAAAATTATCGGTGCGACGGCGCATTTTGTGAATAATTGCCTCGATGAAGGGCCGATCATCAAGCAAGACGTGATTCCCGTCGACCACAGTTATAGCGCCTTAGAAATGGCGCGTGCTGGGCGCGATGTTGAAAAGAGTGTATTGAGTAAAGCGCTACAATTAGTGCTCAACGAACAAGTGGTCGTGTACGGCAATAAAACGATCGTTTTCTAAGATGTAGGTGAGTCGTGGCAATGGCATGACATTCTGCGGCGTTTATTTTAACCCGCGTCTGTCATGAAATCAGCTATCATTATGTTTATTGGAGATTTTATAGTGCTCACATTGGGGTGAACATAGCGGTATAGTGTGTTGGCCATGCTCGAATCACAGGTCGGAGTGCTGGATGTCAACTCGTCAAAGCCTTATCGTTGGAATGAAAGACTTGCCCGATAGTTTGAATTTATCTTGGGCACAGCTAGATGAGCAGTTTTGTGTGCTACGGATGAGCCAAGCCTTTTACAGCCGTTGCAAACGCTCTGCGGCGCAAATCATTAATCAACCGATTAGCCAATTGTTTAGTGCTTTTAATGCTGAACTATGCGCCGATATAGTGAGGCGACGCGGCCAAGAAATAGGTTTTCAATTACAAGATCATCGCGGCATACGTGTGCATCTCGCGCTGCATTCTTTGCCTGAAATGGGATGGTACTTGATTCTATCCGACATCAATTTTGAAGATCCGCAGATGAAGGAGTTGCACTCGGATTATCGTCGAGCGATTCAAGCCAGCGATGCTTGGCTGCAACACATTGAAGATGTGATTAAATCCTCCCAAGAAGAAGTATTTAAAGTTGCAGTTTCTAAGGCGATGTCGCTCACTGGCAGTCGATATGGCTTTATTCTGTTGCATAACGAAAAGTTAAAAACACTCACACTCGCCGCGCGTTCTGAGTATCCCCACGCAGAGGCTAATCAAGCCGATTTTGTTGAAGATAATACCCAAGTGTCAGAACTTGAAAGCCGCGTATGGCTCGAATGTGTGCGAGATTATAAGCTGATCATCCAAAACCAAACCGACTCCCAAAGGCGCTTAGGGGATTTGCCCTTAGATAAACTGCTACTTGGAGGGCGTTACTTGGCGGTGCCGATTTTATTTCGCAGTCGCTTAGTGGGCATGCTGTGCGTGGTCGACCGTAACGAGCCTTATAGTCGTAATGATGCGAGATCATTACTGACTTTTGCCAGCATTTTATGGCACAGCATTGTACTACCACGCACATTGCGAGCGGTATCCCGCCAGTCCAAAATCATTAAAGCGCAAAAAGAGCAATTATCTCAATCGTTAACCCAGCTTATTAGTGCTATTTCTGAGGCATTAGAACTGAAAGATGCCTATACCGCAGGGCATCAAAAGTCGGTGGCGCAATTAAGTTATTTGATTGGTGAGAAATTAGGTTTAGACCCGCTGCGTTTAGAAGGGTTGAAGATTGGTGCCTTAGTCCATGATATCGGCAAGTTAGCGATTCCATCGCAGATCTTGACAAAACCGTCAAAACTTTCAAAAGAAGAATACGCATTAATTCAGACTCACCCATTACATGGTGCTGAAATTATTGAGGATGTGGAGTTTCCTTGGCCCATTAAAGAGATGATTTTACAGCATCATGAGCGGCTCGATGGCTCAGGTTATCCCGCGGGCTTAAAGGATAAGGCCATTTTATATGAAGCGAAAATTATTGCCGTCGCCGATGTTGCCGATTCGATATTGTCCCACAGGCCTTATCGCCCATCGTTAGGGCTGGAGAAAATGACTGAAGTGCTGCGTGCGGGTAAAGGGACACTTTTTGACCCTGAGATAGTCGAAACTTGTTTAGCGATTTTGATTAATCGAGAGTTGAGTATTAGCGATCATATTGGTGCTGCGCCGCTTGAACCTTTAGTCACGATTTCACTCGACCATGAGTTAGTTGATATTAAGCGTTTACTTACGACTGCCCATGCTAAGGTGGCCGTGGTATTGGATGAGCAACATAAGATACTTGGGGTGATCACGAGTCGCTTACTGGAACATTGGTTTAGCCCATTACTTGGCACTGCGGCTGAGCGTGAACAGGATAGGGCATCTTTACATAAAAAAGCCCATCAGATCATGCAGCATTCAGTGCCTATTATCAGTGAGGTGGCCACATCGGAGGATGCCTTATTGCAGTTGAATCTTTTGGATTCAGAATATCTTGTGGTGGTGAACAAAGCGCAGCAGCCATTGGGGATTATCGGCTGGCGGGCCATTGCCATGACGAGAAATGCATTTCGTGAAGTAGAGCGTTTGATTTAATTGCTTTATTAGATAGTTATTATAAAGCTGGGCAGTAATCGCTTAATCGTAGGTTAAATAGTTCTGATAATAAAAAAGATGCCCTTAGGCATCTTTTTATGGAACTCATGTTATCGAACAAATGCAGTGACTGTTAATCAACAATACGCAGTAATTCGTTGATACCCACTTTACTGCGGGTTTTTGCATCGACTTTCTTAACGATAATAGCGGCATAGAGGCTGTATTTGCCACAGGCTGATGGCAGGTTGCCAGAAACAACAACAGAGCCTGCTGGTACACGACCGTAATGCACTTCGCCAGTTTCGCGATCGTAAATTCGAGTGCTTTGGCCGATATACACGCCCATGGAAATCACTGAGCCTTCTTCAACCACAACGCCTTCAACAATCTCAGAACGTGCACCGATAAAGCAGTTATCTTCGATGATGGTCGGGCCCGCTTGCAATGGCTCAAGTACGCCACCAATACCTACGCCGCCAGATAAATGCACGTTTTTACCGATTTGTGCACATGAGCCAACGGTCGCCCAAGTGTCAACCATAGTGCCTTCATCAACATAGGCACCTAAGTTCACATAGGATGGCATCAACACGGTATTTTTACCTATGAATGAGCCTTTACGTACTGTCGCCGAAGGCACTACACGAATGGCTTCCGCTTTAAAGCGGGCTTCATCATATTCGGCAAATTTTAACGGCACTTTGTCGAAGTATTTGGTTTCGGCGCCATCGATAACCACGTTATCGAAAATACGGAAGGACAGTAATACCGCCTTTTTCAGCCATTGGTGCACATGCCATTGTCCGTCGATTTTCTCGGCGACACGGACTTCACCTTTATCGAGCATATTGATGACATTTTGCACATCGCTGCGCACACCGGCGTCAACTGTGCTTGGTGTGATGTCGGCGCGTGCTTCAAAAGCCGCCTCAATACGTTGGCGTAAAGCCTCCATTTACTTCTCCCACTGGTCTCGTTAATTAACTGATTCGATATTCTTTGCACTCAGGGCACTGATTAAAGCGTCCCTGAGGGTATTCTCTTGGGTTTCGTTAAGTTGCAAGCCGTCATTGGTCTGCAGCATAAAAAAGTCTTCGGCTCGCTCACCAATGGTGGTGATTTTGGCCGCGAGTAATGTTGTGTTGCAACGGTAAAAGATATCCCCGACTTTTGCCAGTAATCCTGGAGAATCTAAGGCGATAAGCTCCATCATACTTGTACCATGACGACTGCTTTCGAGGAAACTCACTTGTGTCGGCACATTAAAAGGTTTCATTTTGCGCGATAGTTTTCTAAAGCGCGGTAGTTTTGGACTGTCGCTCGACAGGGCTTTCTCAAGCGCCTTACGGATACTTTGGATGCGTGAAAGCTGGCTAACGGGCTCACCATCTTGCTCTAAGATCACAAAGGTATCGAGGGCATAATTATCTTTTGACGTCATGATGTTGGCATCATGGACGTTGATATTTTTATTGTCGAGTACCGCCATCACAGTTGCGAACAATTTAGGTCTGTCTTGGCAATAGACAAATAGCTCAGTACCACCACGGGTGGTGTGTTTGGACACTAAGACTAAAGGCTCATCCTGTTGTTTGTGCTTTAAAATCGCTTCGGCGTGCCACGCGACTTGATTTGGCTGGTGGCGTAAAAAGTAATCTGCCTTAAAACGTTGCCACAGGGCATCGAGATCTTTCTCTTTCAATCCGCGGCGCAGCAGCTCTTTTTTTGCCTTGGCTTGGTATTCACGCACTCTGGCACGAATATCGACGGGTTTTTCTTTACCGCGGGCGAGCACTCTTTGGGTCGAAAAGTACAAATCGCGCAGCAGTGAGCCTTTCCAGTTGTTCCAGGTTTTTTCGTTGGTGGCGCAGATATCAGCGACCGTTAAGCAATACAGATAACTTAAATGCACGGCATCGCGGACTTTATTGGCAAAGTCGGCCACCACATCGGGATCGGAAATATCACGGCGCTGGGCGGTGACAGACATCACCAGATGATTTTCAACCAGCCAAGCGACTAGACGGCCATCGTGATCGTTTAACCCGTGCAGCTTACAAAAGGCGAGGGCATCGCTGCTGCCAAGTTTACTGTGATCGCCACCGCGGCCTTTGGCGATATCATGGAAGATAGCGCCTAATACGAGTAAACCTTTTTTAGGCAGTTGGTTGATGAGAATCGAGCCTAAGGGAAATTCTTCCTTTTGTTCGGCTTGGGAAAAACGCTCGATATTGAGCAGTAATCTGTGGGTGTGTTCATCGACCGTATAGGCGTGGAACAGGTCGAACTGCATCTGGCCTTCAATATTTCGCCATGCGGGTAAATAGGCCGATAACACGCCGTGTTTATGCATTAAAGACAAAGCAACAATGCCGCGAGGGTGTCGCAGAATTTCCATAAAGGCTTGGCGACAAAGCGGGTTTTCTTGCAAGGCTTGCGGTTGGGCGCGTCTTGCTCGGCGCAGTGAACGCAGTGTTGGTGCGTAAATACCTTTGATGTTGGAGTTTTTAGCGACTAACAAAAACAGCCGGACAATTTCTTCGCCGCTATCGAAAAGATCATCGCTTAGCGCTTCGATAAAAGTGCCGCGGCGCTGGTAGTGTTTATCTATCGATTGAATTTCTAAAGCTTTTGTGTGCCCCAGTGTTGCCCGTTTAAACAGCTGCAGCAACATTTCGTTTAGCTCCATCACTCGGCGTACCGTGCGATAGTAGCGTTTCATCATCTGCTCAACGGCAAGCTGGGTGGCGTCTTCATAACCCATAAGCTCGGCAACTTGGCGCTGCACATCAAACAGTAAGCGGTTTTCATCGCGACCGACCACCATGTGCAGGGCAAAGCGTAGCTTCCACAAAAAGTGCTGACATTCGAGCAGCTCTTCTAGTTCACCAGGCTCTAAAAAGTCGTATTGGACTAATTCTTCGAGGCGAGCGGCACCAAAGTGACGCATGGCTACCCAAGCAATGGTTTGAATATCCCTAAGACCACCGGGACAACTCTTGATATTGGGTTCTAAATCGAAGGCACTGGCTCTGGCATGGCGAGCATTTTGCTCATCCCGTTTTGCGATAAAAAAATCGCTTGAAGTCCAAAAGTCACTCTGACGAATCGCATCATAAAGTTGATCGAATAAAAATTCGGGCCCTTCGAGCAATCGTGCCTCTAACAGATTGGTGGCTATGGTGATGTCTTCTCGGCCGAGGATAATCGTGTCGTTTAACGTACGGACACTGTGGCCGATTTCCAGATTGGCATCCCACAGAAAGGCAATAAACTGACTGAGTGCCGCTTCGGCGGCGGGTGACAAAATATCATTAAACAGGAACAGTAAATCGACATCTGAGTGGGGATGCAGCTCCCCACGGCCATAGCCGCCCACGGCAATCAGGGCAATATCATATTCCCTTAGACCGTGCTGTTCCCAAGCTTGCTTAACAAGGGCATCGACAAATTGACAGCGCTGCGTGACGAGCTCTTCAATCGGGGTTTTAGCCTTAAAACTGGCCAAAAGAATCTGATTCTGTTCGATTAATGATTGTTTAGCGAGCAGAGCTATATTCATCGAGTCCCTTGTTTTTATGTTTGTTAGTGTGGCCTATCGCTCGTGATTGATGATGCGTGGGAAATCTTCATCCTCACGCAGGGTAAGTACTTCAACCCCTTTTTCAGTCACCAGTAAGGTATGTTCCCACTGGGCTGAATTTTTACCATCGGAGGTCGTTACCGTCCACTTATCATCGCGATCGAGTATGGTCGTGTGGCGACCAGCATTGATCATAGGTTCAATGGTGAAACACATGCCTGGGCGTAATACTGTGTTATCGCCGTTACGGTAGTGCATGACCTGAGGCTCTTCATGGAAACCCGATCCAATACCGTGGCCACAATAATCTTGCACGATGGAATATTTCTCAAGGCCTGTTTTACTTGCTTTGATGAATTTTTCGATAGTATTGCCAATTTCACCCAGTTTTAAACCTGGACGAACCTTACGAATAGCTAAATACAGGCTTTCTTGCGCGATGCGGCACAGACGTTTGTCCTTCGCGCTCACCTCACCGATTAAAAACATCATCGAGGTATCGCCGTGATAACCGTCTTTAATCACTGTGATGTCGATATTGAGGATATCGCCTTCTTTCAATGGTGGGTTGTCGTTTGGAATGCCGTGGCAAATCACATGGTTTACAGAAGTACAAATGGATTTGGGAAAACCATGGTAGTTAAGCGGCGCCGAAATCGCACCTTGCTCTTCGGTATATTTGGCGCAGAGGTCATTGAGCTCATTGGTGGTCACGCCCGGTTTAACATGCGGCGCGATCATTTCTAATACCTGTGCGGCTAGTTTGCCCGCAGCACGCATTTTTTCAATTTCTTCAGCGGTCTTGATGACTATACTCATTGCGTTTTCTCTTGTGTCTTTAATGTCTGTTGGCCACGCAACCTAATGCAAAAATTTGTGCTTTAGGGCTATTTATGGTATAAAGCGCGCCGTTATGTTTAAGTCTTGATGAATTGTCTAAGCCAGCTTTTGCGCTGCTTTGATACTTGCAAGACTAAAGATGGCGGCCATTATACATGGCTATTTGTCTAAATACTAAATCACACACGTGTCGACACATTCTTCGGGGTGCCCTCAGTTGTTATATAAGGGGTCGAAGACATGGGATACGTGGAGGTCTAACCCCCTAAATTTTAAGGTAATAGAAATGACTACAGTTTCAATGCGCGATATGCTTCAGGCCGGTGTCCACTTCGGTCACCAAACCCGTTACTGGAACCCAAAAATGAAGCCATTCATTTTCGGTGCTCGCAACGGTGTTCACATCATCAACCTTGAGCATACTGTGCCAATGTTCAATGAAGCGCTAGCTTTCATCAGCAACGTAGCTTCAAAGAAAGGTAAAGTATTATTCGTTGGTACTAAACGTGCTGCTGGCGAAGCGATCAAAGAAGCTGCTCTGTCTTGTGACCAGTACTATGTTGATCACCGCTGGTTAGGCGGTATGCTGACTAACTGGAAAACCGTTCGTCAGTCAATCAAACGTCTGAAAGAACTGGAAAGCCAATCAGTAGACGGTACTTTCGACAAGCTGACCAAGAAAGAAGCGCTGATGCGTACTCGTGAGCTTGAAAAGCTGGAAAAATCTTTAGGTGGTATTAAAAACATGGGCGGCCTGCCAGACGTATTATTCGTCATTGGTGCTGACCATGAGCATATCGCTATTAAAGAAGCTAACAACCTGGGTATCCCTGTTGTTGCAGTTGTTGATACTAACTCTGCGCCAGATGGTGTTAACTACATCGTTCCTGGTAACGACGACGCTATGCGTGCTATCCGCCTGTACACTTCTTCTGTTGCTGCTGCTGCAAAAGCTGGCCGTGGTCAAGATTTGGCTGTTCAAGCTGAGCAAGACGGTTTCGTAGAAGCCGAATAATAATAAGGCGGGATGATTATCATCACCCTTATTAACCAAGATTTTTGATTGGTTAACAGGGGCCATTCGGCCCCTGTTTTATATCTGCAAATTAGTCGATTTTTTATAGAGGATTTAACAATGGCAATTACTGCTGCCCAAGTTAAAGAACTGCGCGACCGTACTGGCGCAGGCATGATGGATTGTAAAAACGCTCTGACAGAAGCTAACGGCGACATGGAGTTAGCAATTGACAACATGCGTAAGTCTGGCGCTGCTAAAGCTGCTAAAAAAGCGGGTAACATCGCTGCTGACGGTACAATTCTGATCAAGAATGGCGAAGGTTTCGCTGCGCTATTAGAAGTTAACTGTCAAACTGACTTCGTTGCTAAAGATTCAAACTTCTTAGCATTCGCGAACGCAGTATTAGATGCTGCTGCAGCATCTAAAGTGACTCTTGAAGATTTAAAAGCACAGTTCGAAGATGCACGCGTTGCATTGGTAACTAAAATCGGTGAAAACATCAACATTCGTCGTGTTGAGTACATCGATGGTGCAAACCTATCTTCATACCGTCACGGTGAGCGCATTGGCGTTGTTGTTGCCGGTGAAGCTGACGAAGAAACCTTAAAGCACATCGCAATGCACGTTGCTGCTTCTAAGCCTGAATACGTGAACCCAGAAGATGTTCCTGCAGAAATCGTTGCAAGAGAACAAGCTCTGCAAATCGAAATGTCAATGAACGAAGGCAAATCGGCAGAGATCGCTGAGAAGATGGTTCTTGGTCGTATGAAGAAGTTCACCGGTGAGATTTCTCTGACTGGTCAAGCTTACATCATGGAACCAAAGAAAACTGTTGGCGAAATTCTGAAAGAGAAAGGCGCTAAAGTCACTAACTTCATTCGTTTAGAAGTGGGTGAAGGTATTGAGAAGAAAGAAGAAGATTTCGCGGCTGAAGTTGCTGCTCAAATCGCTGCTTCTAAAAAGGCTTAATCGCCAACGCTAAATACCCCCAAGACCGCGGCAATAGCTGCGGTCTTGTTATGACCAGGATAAAAATTATGAGCACCAATCCAAAACCCGCATTTAGACGCATTCTTCTTAAATTAAGTGGCGAAGCACTGATGGGCGACGAAGGCTTCGGCATCGACCCTAAAGTATTAGATCGCATGGCTCAGGAAGTGAAAGAGCTGGTTGAGCTGGGTATTCAGGTGGGTGTGGTTATTGGTGGTGGTAATCTGTTTCGCGGTGAAGGCCTAGCAAAAGCAGGCATGAACCGTGTGGTGGGCGATCACATGGGTATGCTGGCAACGGTTATGAACGGCTTGGCAATGCGAGACGCCCTGCACCGTGCCTATGTTAATGCTCGTCTGATGTCAGCTATCCCGTTAAAGGGTGTGTGTGATGATTACAATTGGGCTGAAGCGATCAGCTTGCTAAAATCTGGCCGAGTGGTTATTTTTGCTGCCGGTACAGGTAATCCTTTCTGCACGACCGATTCTGCGGCCTGTTTACGCGGCATTGAAATCGAAGCTGAAGTCGTATTGAAAGGCACTAAAGTCGACGGTGTATACTCCGAAGATCCAATGAAGAACCCAGACGCCGTTAAGTATGATGAAGTGACTTATGCGGAAATTCTGGAAAAAGAATTAAAAGTAATGGACTTAGCCGCCTTTACTATGGCGCGTGATCACGACATGCCTATTTTAGTCTTCAACATGAACAAGCCTGGCGCTCTACGCCGCGTTATCATGGGTGAAGAAGAAGGCACGCTGATCAGAGCGAAAAAAGTTATTTAATGACCAAGAAGGACATTTAACGTGATTGAGAACATTAAGAAAGATGCGCAAGAGCGTATGGGTAAATGCGTTGACGCGACTAAAAACCAAATGGCAAAAGTGCGTACCGGTCGTGCCCACCCAAGCCTGCTGGATTCCATTCAAGTCTCTTACTACGGCACTATGACGCCACTAAACCAAGTGGCTAACGTGGGTGTTGAAGATTCACGCACTCTGTCTGTGACTGTGTTTGACCGTAGTGCTATCCAAGCCGTTGAGAAGGCTATTATGAGCTCTGATTTAGGTCTGAACCCTATGTCAGCTGGCGCGACATTACGTATTCCATTACCCGCGTTGACTGAAGAACGTCGTAAAGACTTCATCAAAGTGGTGCGTAACGAAGCTGAAAACGGTCGTATTGCTATCCGTAACGTGCGTCGTGATGCGATTTCTGAAGTGAAAAAGCTTGAAAAAGCCAAAGCTTGTACTGAAGATGATGTGCGTCGCAGTGAAGAAGAAGTGCAAAAGTTCACCGATGCTCACATTAAAAAGGTCGATGAGATTTTAGCGGCCAAAGAAATTGAGTTGATGGAAGTCTAATCTCAGTTCGATAAGCTAGAGTTGATGCGCCGTGTAGGGGTATACTACACGGCGTTTGTCTATTTTAAAGGGCTGTATTAGATGTCATCCACAGTGGAACTTGATCCGCACCCTAGGACGAGTGAGAGTGATTTATACACTCAAACGACCTTGCCGGGACAATTACCCGAACTCGTGAAACAGTCGTTACCTAAGCATGTTGCTATTATCATGGATGGCAATGGGCGTTGGGCACAAACCCAAGGTAAACCACGAGTGATGGGACATAAGGCTGGTGTTAAGGCCGTTAGAAGAGCCGTAAGCACGGCAAGCCAATTAGGGATTGAATCGCTAACCTTATTCGCATTTTCTAGCGAGAATTGGCGTAGACCCGATAAAGAAGTCAGCTTGCTGATGGAGTTGTTTTTTACCGTATTACAGCGCGAAATTAAATTGCTGGATAAGAATCAGGTTAAGCTCAACATTATTGGCGATATCAGCCGCTTTTCGGCGCGATTACAGAAACAAATTGCTGCTGCTCAAGAGAAGACATCTCGCAATACTGGCTTGGTTCTGAATGTTGCGGCTAACTATGGTGGCCGTTGGGACATACTTCAAGCAGCACAAAAATTAGCGGAAAAGGTCGAAACTGGCGAAATGACCAGCAGTCAGTTCACCGAAGAAGCCTTAAGTGCACATTTGTGCATGCAAAATCAGAGTGAAGTTGATTTAATGATCCGCACGGGCGGGGACTGTCGCATCAGCAATTTTGTGCTGTGGCAGGCGGCCTATGCAGAATTGGTGTTTACCGACACCCTTTGGCCTGATTTCGATGAACAGGCTTTTCATGAAGCGATAGCCATTTTTGCAAGTCGCCAGCGCCGTTTTGGTCTGACTGGAAGTCAGATTGATGAGATGCGTGCATTGTAAAACCTCATGAGGGATTTTTTTTGCTAAAACAACGAATAATAACAGCAACTTGGTTAGTTCCATTAGTTTTAGGGGCGATATTTTTGCTCCCTGCCAGCTATTTCGCCTGGGCCTTAGTTGCCGTCTTCCTTATTGCAGCAAAGGAATGGGGAAGAATTATCGATAATCAGTGTGATGTCACTCAGTGGAGCTTTACCTTCACAGTCGGCATCCTATTGGTGGCAATTAATCTGATTGTGCCAATTGATGCAGTTTGGTTAAGCCATCAGTTACATCCTATCTATTTGGCCATTCTCTATATTGGTGCATTCTGGTGGTTAGCATCACTATTATTAGTGATAACTTATCCTAAAAGCGCTAAGTTCTGGCAAAAGAATCCTATGTTTAAGTCCATGTTTGGACAGTTAACCTTAGTGCCTTGCTTTGTTGCTCTTATCGCGCTCAAATCCATTAGCTCACAAACTTCTCCCTATTACGGCCCAGTGTTAGTACTGTTAGTGATGTTGATTGTGTGGGCCGCTGATTCTGGGGCTTACTTCGTCGGTAAAGCGATAGGTAAAACGAAACTGATGCCTGCCGTGAGCCCTGCTAAAACCTTGGAAGGCCTACTCGGTGGTTTAGTGACGACTATGCTCGTGGTTGCAGGTGTTATGTATTATTCGCCAGAGCAAGAACTGGGTTTAGTTGTGGCAGTGACTTTATTTGTTGCTTTAGTGTCAGCGCTGGGCGATTTATCTGAGAGTATGTTTAAGCGTGCGGCCTGTATTAAAGATTCTGGCACTATTTTGCCCGGTCACGGCGGCGTGCTCGACCGCATCGACAGCCTGACTGCAGCCTTGCCGGTGTTTACCCTGATCTACATTGCATTCTGGATGTAACGCTATGCAAAATATGGTGATTTTGGGTGCTACCGGTTCAATTGGTGCTAGTACCTTAAGCGTGATTTCGGCTAATCCATTGGCTTATAGCATCTATGGATTGGTGGCTAATGCGAGCGTTGATAAGATGCTGGCTTTGTGTGTAGTCCATAAACCGAAAGTCGCGCATATGGTGGATGAAGAGGCTGCGAAACAGTTACGCGCCGTTTTACCCGCTGCGCTCAATATCCAAGTCACTACTGGCATGAACGATTTACTCGGTTTAGTGACGGCTGCCGAAGTGGATACCGTAATGGCAGCGATTGTCGGGGCGGCAGGGCTAGTACCAACCCTTGAAGCCGTGAAGGCGGGAAAGCGAGTATTACTGGCCAATAAAGAAGCTTTAGTCATGTCGGGTGAGTTGTTTATTGAGGCGACTAAGCGCTCTGGTGCTGTGCTCTTGCCCGTGGACAGTGAGCATAATGCTATCTTTCAATGTTTACCCCTAGAAGTGCAGGCTAACCTCGGCCGTTGCGATTTAGCTGCGTCGGGTATATCCCATATTTTGTTAACAGGTTCTGGCGGACCTTTCCTGCGGTCGGATCTTGCGACACTTGCTGCCATGACGCCTGCCCAAGCCTGTAAACATCCTAATTGGTCCATGGGACCTAAAATCTCTGTCGACTCCGCCACTATGATGAATAAGGGTTTAGAGTTCATTGAGGCGCGGTGGTTATTTAACACTCAGGCTGAGCAACTGAAGGTGGTTATTCATCCGCAAAGCGTGATCCACTCTATGGTGCAGTACCGTGATGGTTCGGTTATCGCCCAAATGGGTAACCCAGATATGCGCACACCGATTGCCCATTGCATGGCTTATCCGCAAAGAATTCATTCGGGCGTTGAACCTTTAGATTTTTTCAAAGTCGGACAGTTAAGCTTTTATGAACCTGATTTTGAACGTTTCCCCTGTTTGGCTTTGGCTATGGAGGCGTGTGCCCAAGGTCAAGAGGCAACAACCGTATTAAATGCTGCCAATGAGGTCGCTGTTGAAGCATTCTTGCAGGGGCAAATTGGTTTTACGCAAATTGCAAAAGTGAATGAGGCTTGTTTAGTCACTGTGCCTAAACGTCCTATGGGCAGCATAGAAGATATTTTAGCCTTAGATGCGCAAACCCGCGTCTATGCGCGTGAGACATTAGCAAGCATCGCTTAGCTATAGCTGAGTGATGAAATTTATAACGTAAGGAGTGGGATGTTAGATTTTTTATGGAACTTAGGTTCTTTCATCGTTGCACTGGGTCTGTTAATTACTGCCCACGAATACGGCCATTTCTATATCGCGCGACGTTGTGGCGTGAAAGTCGAACGTTTCTCCATTGGTTTTGGTAAGGCTATTTGGCGCCGTGTTGGTAAAGACGGCACTGAATATGTGTTAGCCATGATCCCCCTTGGCGGCTATGTCAAAATGCTTGATGAGCGTGTTGAAGACGTTCCCGATGAATTAAAAGATCAAGCGTTCAATCGTAAAACCGTATGGCAACGTATTGCGATTGTGGCCGCAGGTCCAATTGCTAACTTTATTTTTGCCATCGTTGCCCTGTATTTTATGTATCTGATTGGTGTGCCATCACTTAAGCCTGTGATCACTTCGACGACCCCCGGGACTGCTGCTGCGCAAATTCAAATCACAGAGCCAATGCAAATAACGGCCATTTCCGGTCAGGCTGTGCGTAACTGGGAAGAAGTGAATTTAGCTTTAGTCGGCCACATAGGTGATGAAAGTCTGAGTGTATCACTAACGCCATTGAATGGTTTGCAAGGTTTGGATTCTAGTGCGCGGTCTTACACCTTAGATACGCGTAATTGGCGTTTTGATCCTGAAAAAGAATCCCCGATTACGGCATTAGGGTTAGGGATTTATCGTCCCGAAATCGTCCCCACCATTGCTGCGATTAGTCCTGACAGTGCCGCTGCGAATAGTGAGCTAAAAGTCGGTGACACCTTAGTCGCAATAAATGGTAAAAATTATACCGATTGGCAGGCTTTTGTTGACATTATTCAACATTCTGCCAATGTGCCTGTGAGTTTAACTGTGCGTCGCAATGGCGAACAGTTTAATGTGGCAGTGACACCCTTAAGCAGTAAAAATGCCGATGGCCAAGAGATAGGTATGCTCGGGGTGAGCCCAACCCAAGCACAATGGCCAGACAATATGCGTTTACAACTTGAATATGGACCAATCGATTCTTTCGGCATAGCAGCGGATAAAACATGGCAACTTGTTGCTGTGAGCTTTAAGATGATTGGCAAATTATTTACCGGCGATGTGTCGGTGAAAAACCTGAGTGGACCCATTTCGATCGCACAGGGTGCGGGCAGTAGTGCAAACTATGGCTTGGTCTATTTTCTCGGGTTCCTCGCGCTCATCAGCGTCAATTTAGGCATCATTAACTTGCTGCCTTTACCTGTGCTCGATGGGGGACACCTGCTGTATTACTTTATTGAAGTAATAACTGGTAAACCTGTACCTGAAAAGGTGCAGGAAATAGGATTCAGATTTGGGGCAGCAATACTGCTGATGTTGATGAGCGTTGCGCTTTTCAATGATTTTGCCCGACTCTGAGCAAGGACAGACTAATAATTAGAAGTGCTCTATGAGATTGAATAAACTTTTTGCCTCGATGTTATTCGTCGGTGCGTCGTTTTCAGGGACTGTGTTGGCAGATACTTTCCAACCGTTTGAAGTGACCGACATCCAAGTTGAAGGTTTGCAACGAGTTGCACTCGGTGCTGCCTTGTTAAGCTTACCAGTAAAAGTAGGTGACACTGTTGACCAGTTAAGAATCCAGCAAGCGATTAAAAGCTTGTATGCATCGACTAACTTTGAAAATGTCTCCGTGAGCCGAGATGGCGGTGTATTAGTGGTGAAAGTCACTGAACGTCCAACTATCAGTGCCGTGACATTCGATGGCAACAAAGACATTAAAGACGAACAGTTACAGGAAAGTCTGGACGGTTCTGGCGTTAAAGTCGGTGAGTCGCTCGATCGTACTATGTTGACTGGTATTGAAAAGGGTCTGCAGGATTTCTACTACGGCGTGGGTAAATACGGCGCGAAAGTGGAAGCCCAAGTGATTAACTTACCCCGTAATCGGGTTGAGCTGAAATTTAAGTTTACCGAAGGTTTAGCGGCCGAAATCCGCCAAATTAACGTGGTCGGTAACAAAGAGTTCACCGATGCTGAACTGATCGGCATGTTGGAACTTAAAGATTATGTGGCTTGGTGGGATCTGTTTGGTGAGCGTCGTTATCAGAAGCAAAAACTGCAGGCCGATCTCGAGACCATCAAAACCTATTATCACAATAAAGGTTATATCCGCTTCGAAGTCACCTCGACTCAAGTGGCTATGACGCCTGACCGTAAAGGTTTATATATCACCATCAACGTAGATGAAGGTGAGAAATATAAAGTTAAAGAAGTAAACCTGACGGGTGATTTGATGGGTCGTGAAGAGTTGATGAAATCAATTCTGCCAATCAAAGCGGGTGATATGTACAACGGCGGTGACGTGACTTTCACCGAAGAAATGTACAGCAAGTATTTAGGCCGCTTCGGTTATGCTTACCCTGAAGTGAAAACCTACCCTGAAATTGATGATAAGACTAAAGAAGTCACCTTAAACATCAATGTTAAACCGGGTAAACGTGTTTACGTACGGGCGATTAACTTCACTGGTAACACAGTGACTAAAGATGAAGTGATGCGCCGTGAGCTGCGTCAGATGGAAGGCGCTTGGTTAAACTCAGCGCAAGTTGAGCAATCTAAAGCGCGTCTTAACCGTTTGGGCTTCTTCGAAACCGTTGACACTGAAACCATTCAAGTGCCAGGTACCGATGATTTAGTCGATGTTGCGGTTAAAGTGAAAGAGCAGCCGTCGGGCTCATTTAACGCGGGTGTCGGTTATGGTACTGAATCAGGCCTGAGCTTGCAGTTTGGTGTACAACAAAACAACTTCTTAGGTACAGGTAATCAAGCGGGTATTAGCTTGAGCACCAACAAGTACTCTAAAAACGTTAACTTATCCTATACCGATCCGTACTGGACAAAAGACGGTGTGAGTTTAGGCGGGAGCGTTTATTGGAGTGAGTTTGATGCCAATGAAGCTAACTTAGAACGCTATAAAAACAGTTCGTATGGTGTGGCGCTTAACTCGGGTTTCCCGATTAACGAATACAACCGTATCAATGGTGGTATTGGCTATCGTCACAACACGATTTCTGAGATCTCAGCTTATGAGCAGGCGCTGCGTTTCTATAACATCTATCGTGATGACGATCCAAATGCGGACTTAAGTTTCGATAACTTCGAACTCAGCCTGGGCTGGTATCGTAGCACCTTGAACCGTGGCACTTTCCCAACAGATGGCTCGTCCCAGCGTCTGAACGGCAAAATGACTTCGCCAGGGTCTGATTTACAGTATTTTAAGACAGACTTTGACACTAACTACTATTTCCCTGTTAACCGCAGTCAGAGCGTTGTGCTCTTGGCCCGTGGTCGATTAGGTTATGGTAACGGTTATGGTCAATTTAATGATAATGACCAAATTCTGCCTTTCTGGGAAAACTATTACTCAGGTGGTAGTAGCTCGCTACGTGGCTTTAAGTCGAACTCTGTAGGTCCACGTTCATTCTATCTCTATCGAGGTAGTGAGCCGTGTGCACCGGATCCATCGGGCGATGGCTGTAGCTTGCCTGGCGATCCTAATAGTATCCAAGTCAGTTCTGGCCGCTCTATCGGTGGTAATGCCCTTGCAACGGCAAGTATGGAGTTGATTGTACCAACCCCATTCCTGGATGAGGCTTACACTAACTCAGTTCGTACTAGTTTCTTCGTCGATGCGGGTAACGTCTGGGATACTGAGTTTGATTACGAGTCATATCAAACACTTCCGGCGGACGAGTTTGCTAAGTTACAAGACTATAGTGATCCAGCTCGCCTGCGCGCCTCTTGGGGCTTGAGTGTTCAATGGTTATCACCTATGGGACCTATGGTGTTCAGCTTGGCGTGGCCGCTTAAAGAATATGAAGGTGACCAAACGGAGATCTTCTCTTTCAATATTGGCAAAACTTTTTAAAAGGCATACACTCGGCAAGTTTTGCTGACAATAACAAGGTAACAAGGAGTTTATTTTGAACAAGATGGTAAATTGCGCGCTGATGACGTTAGTTTTGTTAGGCGCGCCGTTAGTGGCACATGCTGAGAAAATTGCCGTAGTGGATATGGGCGCTGTGTTTGAACAGCTCCCACAACGTGAACAGATCTCTCAATCTCTGAAGAAAGAGTTTGGTGATCGCGTAGCTGATGTCCAAAAAATGCAAGAAGAAATGCGTTCTCTGATGGAGAAGCAGCAACGTGATGGTGCGTTAATGAACGATGCACAAAAAACTGAGCTGGTTCGTAAAATGGAATCGCTAAAATCTGAATATCAGTTAAAAGGCAAAGCATTGGATGAAGACCTACGTCGTCGCCAAGGTGAAGAGCAAAATAAACTGTTAGTTAAAGTGCAAAAAGCCATCAACACTATCGCTGAAAAAGACCAATATGATTTGGTATTACAACGTGGTGCTGTCATTTATGTTAAGCCTAACGCTGACATCAGTGGCAAAGTGGTTGAAGCCTTAAGCAAAGGCAAGTAATAGATGAATAGTGTGACTTTAAAAGAGCTATGCCTGTTATTAGACGGTGATATCCAAGGCGACGAAACGCTAATTATTAATAGTGTGGCGACCTTAGAAAATGCCAAGGCGGGTCAGATCTCTTTTTTAGCCAACAGTAAATACCGCTCTCAGCTTGAGGCAACTCAAGCGAGTGCGGTGTTATTGTCAGCTAAAGATGCGCAGGATTATCAAGGTACTGCGTTAATTGTAAAAGATCCATATGTCGGTTTTGCTCGTGTTGCTCAGTATTTGGACACTACACCCAAAGCGGCGGTGGGTATCCATCCTTCGGCACAAATTGATCCTTCAGCCCATTTAGGGGAAGGTGTCGCTATTGGCGCGAATGCTGTGATTGGTGCGAACGTCATTTTAGGTGAAAATGTGCAGATTGGTGCCGGTGTTGTGCTGGGACAAGATGTGGTTATTGGCTCAAAAACACGTTTGTGGGCTAATGTCACCGTCTATCATGATGTGCATTTAGGACAGGATTGTATTATCCATTCGGGTGCCGTATTAGGCTCAGATGGTTTTGGTTATGCTAACGAACGTGGTCAGTGGATTAAAATTCCGCAGACAGGTGGCGTGCGTATTGGCGATCGGGTTGAGATTGGTGCTAATTCAACGGTAGATCGTGGGGCATTAGGCCATACAGAGATCCACGACGGTGTGATTATTGATAACCAAGTGCAAATTGCCCATAACGATATAATCGGCGAAAATACTGCTATTGCAGGCAGTACTACTGTTGCTGGCAGTGTCACTATTGGTAAATATTGTATTATTGGCGGTAGCTGTGCCATCGCAGGTCATTTGAGCATTGCCGATGGTGTGCATGTGTCTGGTGCTACCAATATCACCACTAATATGCGTGAGCCTGGTTTATACTCTTCTGCCACCGTGGCAATGGACAATAAACTTTGGCGTAAAAATACAGTTCGTTTCCGTCAGTTAGATGAACTGTTCCAGCGTGTTAAAACGTTGGAAAAAAATTTAAAAACACCAGATTAATTGCCCCAAGGCAATTTGAGGAACTCGGTTCGTGTCTAATCAAATGAACACTATGGATATTAAAGAAATACTTAAATATCTACCCCATAGATATCCATTCCTATTGATCGATCGTGTGCTTGATTACACTCCTGGTGTTAGTCTGCAGGCGATCAAAAACGTTTCAATAAATGAGCCATTTTTTCAGGGACATTTCCCGATACAACCTGTGATGCCAGGTGTGCTTATTTTAGAAGCGATGGCGCAGGCAACTGGCCTGTTAGCCTTTAAAACGATGAGTAGTGATGTACCACCACCAGGTGTGTTGTATTACTTTGCTGGTATCGATAATGCGCGTTTTAGACGTGTGGTTGAGCCAGGAGATCAAATTCATTTTGATGTCAAAATGATTAAAGAGCGCCGCGGGATTGGCGTTTTCTACGGTGAGGCCAAAGTGGATGGTGAAGTGGTTTGTTCCGCTGAAATCATGTGTGCCCGCAGAGAGATTAGTCAGTGATAGATACATTAGCGTTTGTGCATCCCGATGCAAAAATTGGCAATAACGTCACTATTGGCCCTTGGACCTATATCGGTGCGGGCGTCGAAATTGGTGATGATTGTTGGTTGAGTTCCCATGTGGTGGTCAAAGGTCCAACGATTATCGGCAAAGGGAATCGTATTTTTCAATTCGCCTCCGTTGGTGAAGAATGCCAAGACAAAAAGTACGCTGGCGAGCTGACACGACTGATCATTGGCGACAATAACGTCATCCGTGAAAACGTGACCATTCACCGCGGTACAGTTCAAGATAACAGTGAAACCCGTATTGGGTCGAATAACCTGTTTATGAACTATGTGCATATCGCCCATGACTGTGTGGTCGGCGATAATGTCATCATGGCGAATAACGCATCTATTGCAGGTCACGTGCACGTCGGTGACTGGGCGATTTTAGGCGGTATGACAGGCGTACATCAGTTTGTGCATATTGGTGCCCATGCGTTTACTGCCGGTTGTTCTTTAGTTTTGCAGGATGTGCCTCCTTTTGTGATGGCAGCGGGTCAACCGACAGTGCCTCGCGGCTTAAACAGCGAAGGTATGAAGCGTCGCGGTTTTTCTAAAGAAAGCCAGTTAGCCGTGCGTCGTGCTTATAAAACGTTATATCGTAGCAGCTTAACGGTAGAAGAAGCGATTGAAGCATTAGCTGAAGATGCGCAGAACGATGAGCAAGTCAAATTACTGCTTGAGTTTGTAAAGTCATCGAGTCGCGGCATTATTCGCTAACTTGATGACCACATGACAACAAAAGGGCATTTATATGCCCTTTTGTATTATTGGTTTAAGCCTTTTTTGTGGTAGACGTAGCCGTTAAAAATGCGTTTATTCATCAATGCATTCGACCATAAATGAGCTTAGTCATTAATTGAATCATTAACTTAACATAAGTGTAGGCTTGGAACGATGCATTTTAGGTGCGGTTTACCTCTTCATCCAATGCCATTAATTCATGAGACGTGATTGGTTTATGAGCAATAAAACTCCATTAGTGTTTGCCATGGTTGCCGGAGAACTCTCAGGCGATATTTTAGGTGCAGGTTTAATGGCTGCGCTGCAAAAGACCCATCCCGATGCGCGCTTTGTCGGTATCGGTGGACCCCGCATGGAAGCCCTAGGCTTCAAATCCCTGTTTGCGATGGAAGAACTCGCAGTGATGGGAATCGTTGAAGTGTTATCTCGTCTACCTCGCTTATTAAAAGTGCGGTCATCCTTGATTAGAGAGATCACCGCGCTTAAGCCCGATTGTTTTATTGGCATAGATGCACCGGATTTTAATATAGGCCTCGAGCTTAAACTCAAAGCGCGCGGTATTAAAACCGTCCATTATGTGAGCCCATCCGTGTGGGCATGGCGCCCAAAACGTATATTCAAAATCGCGAAGGCGACCCATATGGTGTTGTCGCTATTGCCATTTGAGAAAGCTTTTTATGACAAGCATCAAGTACCTTGTACCTTTGTGGGTCATACCTTAGCGGATGATATTCCGTTGCGAAGCGATAAAGCGGCGGCGCGCCAGTTACTTGAACTCGATGCCGATGCAGAATATTTAGCGATTCTACCGGGATCCCGTGGTGGCGAGTTAAAGCAATTGGCCGAGCCTTTCGTAAAGGCGGCTTTACTGATTAAACAGAACTTCCCTGATATACGTTTTGTGACGCCACTGGTCAATCAAAAACGCCGTGAGCAATTTGAGCAAGCGCTGAAGGATTTTGCACCGGATCTCGAAATTCATATGGTCGAAGGTCAGTCGCGCGAAGTCATGGCGGCTGCCGATGGCATTTTATTAGCATCTGGCACCGCGACGTTAGAAGCCATGTTGGTCAAGCGTCCAATGGTGGTGGCTTATCGTGTTAGCCCTATGACCTATTGGATTGCTAAGCGCATGATGCAGGTCGAGCGTTTTTCTTTACCGAATCTACTGGCTGGAAAAGATCTCGTCCCTGAGCTCATTCAAGAAGATTGCACGCCAGAGAAAATAGCTGCGGCGGTCACAGTCGAGTTAAATCGAGATTTTACGCCGCTCAAAGCTGAGTTTGATGCCCTGCACCAAGTGTTACGCCGTGATGCGAGCTTAAAAGCCGCTGAAGCGGTAATGGCACTGGTTGAGCCTAAACCAAGTCATGCTAAATCACTGGAGGCTAACTAGTGGCAACTTTTAAAAGTTTAACCGACGCCGATTTGCTGGCCTTTTCGACGGGATTAATTGCTGGTGTGGATGAAGTCGGCCGTGGGCCATTAGTCGGCGATGTAGTGACTGCGGCTGTGATTTTAGATCCAAACAAGCCCATCAGTGGTCTGAATGATTCCAAGAAACTCAGTGAGAAGCGTCGCGAAGCTTTGTTTGATGAGATTTGTGAAAAAGCCCTGTGTTATCACGTGGGCCGCGCAAGTCCTGCTGAAATCGATACGCTTAATATCTTGCATGCCACTATGTTGGCAATGCAGCGCGCGGTTGCAGGGCTTAAGATTGCGCCTGCGTTGGTGTTAGTCGATGGCAATCGCAGTCCGGCATTTGTTGCCCATAATGGCGTCTCGCTTACCAGTCACAGCATCATTAAAGGTGATGGTTTAATTGCCAGTATTAGTGCCGCATCGATTATCGCCAAAGTGACGCGGGATCGTGAGATGGATGTGCTCGATGCTGCTTATCCGCAATACGGTTTTGCTAAGCATAAGGGCTATCCGACTAAGGTGCATTTTGAGGCCATCGCCGAACATGGGGTATTTGACCAATATCGTAAAAGTTTCAAACCCGTCAAGGCATTACTGGGACTGTAAGCTGTGCTCCCAAGCTACCTGAAGATACGAGTTTCAGGTTGTTTGGGTATAAGTTCCCGTTATCCAGCAAAGTCACTGGCTCTGGCTGCGTGACTTTGTTAGTCTGCTTTCTAGTTATTGTTAACCTGCTATTCAAAGATAATCCTAATTATGTCCGATCCTCGTTTTGTGCATCTTCGTGTCCACAGTGACTTCTCTATGACCGATGGCGTGGCCAAGGTCAAGCCTATTTTGGCGCAGGTGGAAGCGCAGGGAATGGCCGCGGTCGCCTTGACTGACCAAAATAACTTTTGTGGTTTGGTGAAGTTTTACAGTGGTTGCCATGGTGCGGGGATCAAGCCGATTATTGGTGCCGATTTTTGGATGCAAGTGCCAGGATTCGAAGGCGAATTATGCGCCTTAACCATCATTGCGATGAACAATGTCGGTTATCAGAATCTGACCCAAATCATCAGTCAAGCCTATTTGCGTGGCCAAGTGGCTGGGCGTGTGGTGATCGACCAAGAGTGGTTACTCACTTATAACGAAGGCATTTTGCTGTTATCAGGCGCTAAAGAGGGCGATCTGGGTAAGGCGCTCCTCAAGGGTAATAGCACTCAGGTTGAATCTTTATGTGAGTTTTATCAAACTCATTTCACTGACCGTTATTTCCTCGAACTTATCCGCACAGGTCGCCCCGATGAAGAGCGTTATCTGCATATGGCTGTGGCCTTAGCGCAGGAGAAGGGCATCCCTGTGGTGGCCACTAATCAGGTGGTGTTTCTTAAACCCGAAGATTTTGATGCCCACGAAATTCGGGTGGCAATTCACGATGGCTTTACCCTTGCCGATCCTCGCCGACCTAAAAAATACAGTGAACAGCAGTATTTGCGTAGCGAAGAGGAAATGTGTGAACTATTCGCCGACATTCCTGCGGCGTTGGCGAACAGTGTCGAAATCGCTAAACGCTGTAATGTAACGATCCGTTTGTACGAATATTTCCTGCCCAACTTCCCGACGGGCGATATGTCCATCGAAGACTTTCTGGTCGATTGTTCGAAGAAGGGCCTTGAAGAGCGGCTCGAGTTTTTGTTCCCTGATCCTGAGGTGCGCGCCGAGAAACGCGGCGAATACGATGAGCGCCTCGACATTGAACTTAAAGTGATCAACCAGATGGGGTTCCCCGGTTACTTCTTGATCGTAATGGAGTTCATCCAATGGGGTAAAGATAACGGTATTCCAGTAGGGCCTGGTCGGGGCTCGGGCGCGGGTTCACTCGTGGCCTATGCGCTTAAGATTACCGACTTAGACCCATTGGAATTTGACTTACTGTTCGAGCGATTCCTCAACCCTGAGCGGGTTTCTATGCCCGACTTTGACGTCGACTTTTGCATGGATAGACGTGATGAAGTGATCGACCATGTGGCCGAATTGTACGGCCGCGAAGCGGTATCGCAAATCATCACCTTCGGAACTATGGCGGCAAAAGCGGTTATTCGCGACGTTGGCCGCGTGCTGGGTCATCCCTATGGCTTCGTTGACCGAATTTCTAAACTCATTCCACCAGAACCTGGGATGACGCTGGCAAAAGCGTTTGAGGTCGAGCCAGCCCTGCAAGAATCCTATGATGCCGATGAAGACGTAAAAGATCTGATCGACATGTGTCGCAAGCTCGAAGGTGTGACGCGTAACGCCGGTAAACACGCGGGTGGTGTGGTGATTGCACCGACAAAAATTACCGATTTTGCGCCGCTCTATTGCGATGCTGAAGGTAAAAACCCAGTAACACAATTCGATAAAAACGACGTCGAAACCGCAGGTTTAGTTAAATTCGACTTTTTGGGTTTACGTACTTTGACCATTATCGACTGGGCACTGGAGATGGTGAACAAGGTCGAGGTCAAAAACGGTCGCCCACCTGTGCGTATCGAAGCGATTCCGTTAACGGATGCTGCATCTTTCCGCTTGTTGCAAAAATATGAAACCACAGCGGTATTCCAGTTGGAATCCCGCGGTATGAAGGATTTGATTAAACGTCTGCAGCCCGACTGTTTTGAAGACATGATCGCACTGGTGG
Source organism: Shewanella sp. SM21 (assembly GCF_025654335.1). NCBI lineage: Bacteria > Pseudomonadati > Pseudomonadota > Gammaproteobacteria > Alteromonadales > Shewanellaceae > Shewanella > Shewanella sp. SM21. The sequence continues at coordinate 84,217 of NZ_JAKKRL010000001.1, read as the reverse complement.
CATTGTTCCGCCCTGGGCCTTTGCAATCGGGCATGGTAGATAACTTCATCGAGCGTAAGCATGGGCGCGAAGAAGTGTCTTATCCCGATTCACAGTACCAGCATGAATCACTAAAAGAACTGCTATCGCCGACCTACGGTATTATTCTGTATCAAGAGCAAGTGATGCAGATTGCACAGGTGTTATCGGGTTACACCCTTGGCGGCGCCGACATGTTGCGCCGTGCTATGGGTAAGAAAAAGCCCGAAGAGATGGCCAAGCAGCGCAGTATCTTTAAAGAGGGCGCAATCAATAACGGCGTCGACGGCGACTTGTCGATGAAGATCTTCGACTTAGTGGAAAAGTTCGCCGGCTACGGTTTTAACAAATCTCACTCAGCCGCCTATGCGCTTGTGTCTTATCAGACCTTATGGCTAAAAACCCATTATCCTTCGCAGTTTATGGCGGCGGTAATGTCGGCCGATATGGACAACACAGATAAAATTGTGACTTTGGTCGATGAATGCGAGCGTATGGGATTACCGCTCATTCCTCCGGATGTGAACAAAGGCTTGTTCAAATTTACCGTCGATGATGATTTGCGCATTGTTTATGGCATTGGCGCCATTAAAGGCGTGGGTGAAGGTCCAGTTGAATCGATTTTAGAGGCGCGTAAAGATGGCCCCTTCGTGGATTTATTCGATTTCTGTGCCCGTATCGATTTGAAAAAGCTCAATAAGCGCGTGATTGAAAAGCTGATCTGCGCGGGTGCACTCGATACTCTTGGGCCGCATCGTGCGTCTATGATGGCAACCTTGCCCGAAGCGATTCGCGCCGCCGATCAACATGCCAAAGCCGAGGCGATTGGCCAACACGATATGTTTGGTTTGCTCAACAGTGAACCCGAAGACAGTAAGCAGCAGTTTGTCGAATGTACCCCATGGCCAGATAAAATTTGGCTCGAAGGCGAGCGCGAAACCTTAGGCTTGTATTTGACCGGTCATCCGATCAATCAATATTTAAAAGAGCTTAAGCATTACACGTCCGGTCGTTTGAAAGATGTGCATCCCACCGAACGGGGTAAAACCGCTAAGGCTGCGGGGTTAGTGGTGGCAACGCGAGTGATGCTGACCAAGCGCGGCTCGAAAATGGGCCTGTTGACACTCGATGATAAGAGCGCACGTCTTGAAATCATGTTGTTTACCGAAGCCTTTGAAAAATTTAATCATCTGCTGGAGAAAGACCGCATCCTCATTTGTGAAGGTGAGGTGAGTTACGATGATTTTGCCGGCGGCAACCGCATGACGGCGCGTAACATCATTGATATCAGTGAGGCGCGCAGCCACTTTGCCAAGGCGCTGGAAATTGATATGGATGGCAGCGAGTTAACGCCATCGGCGTTAGACACTTTCGAGCAAGCCCTAAGCCCGTGGCGTAACGGTGCTGTGCCTGTGGTGATCAATTACACTCAAGCTCAAGCCAAAGGTCAGTTTAGGTTAGCCGATGCTTGGCGAGTGAATCCGACCGATGACTTGATGCTCTCGCTCGAATCGTTACTCGGGCCAAACAAGGTGAGAATTTTATTCTAATGTTGGCGAATGTCTTAGGTGTAAACAGATGAAGTTAACTTATGTCGGCTAAGCGTGACGAAGCATTGACTGCTGGCGATCTCAGCGCGCATATCTGTGATTTTTTGGCTGCGCAATCCTTAGCGCCTGACAGCAAGTTAGTACTGGCTTACAGTGGTGGGGTTGATTCTGAAGTCTTGGCCTTTGGTTTAAGCCAGTTTGCACGGACACATCCGGAGTTTAATTATCAGCTAGTGTATGTACACCATGGCCTAAGTGATAACGCTGAGGCTTGGGCACAGCATTGCCTTGAGCGGGGCCAGCATTACGACCTGCCCGTGACGGTTGAGCGAGTCACGGTTAATCGTGGGCCAAGATTGAGCCTTGAAGCTGAAGCGCGCAAAGTGCGTTATCAGGCGATTGAGCGGCATTTAAGTGCCAATGATGTGTTGCTGACAGCTCACCATGAAGACGATCAGCTTGAGACTATTTTACTGGCGCTGAAACGTGGTCAAGGCCCGAAAGGGCTGGCGGCCATGGGGCAAGTACAAGCATTAGCACAAGGCAAACAATTGCGGCCGTTATTGGATATCAGCCGTGAGCAGATTGAAGCCTACGCAAAACAGCAGGGCTTAGTGCATATTGAAGATGAAAGTAATCAAGACGATAAGTACGATCGAAATTTTTTACGCTTAGAAATTATTCCCCGCTTAAAAGCGCGTTGGCCGAGTATTGCGACAACTGCGAGTCGAAGTGCGGCATTGTGCGCCGAACAACAGGCGACGCTGGATTTACAGGTGAGTGAACGTTTACCTTTATGGTTAACCCAAGCGCCTTACCATACTCAAAATGTATTCAAGCTCGATGGTTTTGCTGAACAGTCAGCCGACTGGCAAGCGTTACTCTTACGTGGCTTTATTGAATCCCAAGGTTTTGCTTTGCCCTCAAAGGTGCAGCTTAAGCAAATCATCACTCAGCTTCTTAACGCGAAAGACGATGCTAAAGTGCATATTCGAGTGGGTGAGTGTGAAATCCGCCGCTTTGCTAATCAAGTCTATTTATTCAAGTATCAAACTTACAAACGTCACACTCAGCCTGTGAGTTGGACCTTGCCACAGCATGACTTTATTTCTTTATTACAGGGAGATAGTACCGAATTAGTCGTGTCGCCTGCGGACTTAGCGAATGGTGAGCAGATTAGGCTGATAGTGACAGAACAAGGTCCCAGAGTCCGCTTACCTTGGCCTGATGAAGTGGTCAGTGTGCGTTATCAACTTGCGGGACAATTTCGCTGCCACCCGCATTCTCGGGGTAAGGGGCGAGAATTAAAGAAACTGTGGCAAGAGTTTGCCATTCCGCCTTGGGTACGCGAAAAGGTGGGGTTTGTGTTTTATGGCGAGCAACTGGTGATGGCAATTGGACTGTGGGTTGAAAAGGGCTTTATTGTTGAGTCGAATGGACTTGGTTTACAGGTGTTTGTTGAGGAAGCAAAGGAATTCTAGTCGAGAGTTAATCTTGGAATATTGGCGTGTTCTAGGAAAGCGAGAGGAGAGTGGAACGCAGCGCGTCAGTTTGATTTAGACCTTTATGGGGTACGCGCTGCGAGTGAGTTATCGCATTTCATTTGGCATCCCTGCGCGTGTTAAACTAATTGATTTTGGCTGAGTTTATAGCAGTTACGTCCGGCGGCTTTGGCTTGATAAAGCGCCTTATCGGCGAGTTCATAAAGTTGTTCGGCTTCAATGGTATCGTGTGATTCTGCCGCCCCTAAACTACAGCTCACCCCAAATTGATTGAAACTACTGTGCTGATTGATTACCGAGACAATCCGTTCACATAACAAGCCTGCCGCATGAATATTGCCTTGGACAATAATGACGAATTCATCACCACCAATCCGGAAGGCTTGATCTGTGTTGCGTATGGTTGCACGAATGATGTCACCAAATTCCTTCAGAATATAGTCACCACATTTATGGCCGAATTTATCATTAAGTTGTTTAAAGTTATCAAGATCGAGCACTATGAGAGCGACTGCTCCTTGTTTTCGATGGGCTCTGGCGGTCGCATTACTGAGACTCTGACTGTAATAATGGCGATTGCCTAAGCCAGTGAGCGAGTCAAACATAGCTTGCATCGACATTTCTTGATATTGCAACGCATTTAATAAAGGTTGCAATAACAGCGGTTCAATATCCTGTAAGTTTGAGGTTTGTGATGGCGTAAATGGCGTCACCAGTTGGTACTGAATCGTTAATGGCATTCCTGCACACATGAGCTGTCGTTTGACGCTGATACCATAACGTTTGCCCCAGCTGAATTTGTGCTCGCCATAGGTTAAGCGCACGCCTTGGATCGGCAAGTGTTGTCCCAGCACTTTGCCATAGCAGGCAAAGACTGTCCTAGGATCTAAACTGGCATGCAGTTGTTGGATCACTTGTATCAAGTCCAATGGATTATCATTGGGACTATAATGTTCTGTTTGATAGCGATATTCGTCGGGATACAGCTCGGTCGCTAGGCCAAAGTCCATAATCATCACTCCAGCAAATGTTAGTGCGATACATCTCTAACCTAGTCTAAGCAAATACCGTGCCGCAATATTTTTTAATAAAATTTGTCTTTGTTAGTCATTCAGTTAAGCTTAAAACTGAGAGTTAGATTTTTTGACACGTCAGCATTTTGACAGGAGTCATAGCCCCAATGGAACATAGCTTCTTAATCCAAATACTACTTATGCTCGTGATTGCCATTGTGGCCATTGCTGTGCTGCGCCGTTTGGGCTTACCCGCAATTCTGGCTTATTTACTCACAGGGGTAGTGAGTGGCCCGAGTGGTTTTCACTGGTTTACCCAGCATCAAATGCAATCTGTTGCCGAACTTGGCGTTGTGCTGCTGATGTTTACCTTAGGGTTAGAGTTCTCTGTGCCGCGGCTGTGGGCCATGCGCCGCACCGTATTTGGCTTAGGCAGTGCACAGATGGTGATCACAACCTTGTTGACCATGGGCGCGGCCCTATTGTGCGGCCTGAATTGGGTTGAAGCCTTGGTTATCGGTGCTGCCATCGCGTTGTCATCTACTGCTATTGTCCTTAAATTGCTCAATGAACAGGGATGGCTGAGGCGCCGCCACGGCGAACTCTCCGTCAGCGTGCTTTTATTCCAAGATTTAGCGGTTGTGCCGTTGTTGATCCTATTGCCATTACTGGCCAATGGCGGCGAACCTTTGATGGTCGCGGACATCGCCTTTGCCTTGCTCAAAGGCATTTTGGCCTTTTTCCTCTTAATGGCGTTTGGTAAGTGGGCACTGCCACGGATATTTGATGAGGTTGCGCGTTCTCGCTCCAATGAGCTGTTTGTATTATCGACCTTAGTCGTTGCGCTTGTCACAGGGGCTTTTACTCAGTGGCTAGGATTATCCATGGCACTGGGGGCATTTATGGCGGGTATGCTGCTGGGAGAAAGCCAGTACCGTCGCCAGCTTGAGGCGGATATACGACCGTTTCGCGATCTATTGATGTGGCTGTTTTTCATCTCCATTGGCATGATGCTGGACTTTACCTTAGTGATGCGTTTCTGGTGGCAGATATTGCTGATCTTAGTCGCCGTTGTACTAGGTAAGGCGCTGATCATTCATGGCATTTTAAGATTAGTAGGCGAGCCTTTTCGAATTGCGATGAGTACGGCAATGAGCTTAGCTCAAGTGGGGGAGTTCAGTTTTGTGGTATTGGCTTTAGCGGTCAACTATCAACTTTTAAATAATGAGATCAGTACCGTATTAGTCATGGTCGCCGTGCTTTCCATGGCAATAGCTCCTTGGTTAGTTCGTCATAGTGTGGATATTGCTAAGTGGGCGCTGGGGATCCGTCAGGCAAAGCATGTGGATGAAGCTGTGCCATTGATGATGGATGATCATGAGCTGGTGATGATTTTTGGTTACGGCCGAGTAGGACAAACCATTGCCCGTTTTTTAAAAACTGAAGCTGTACCTTATCTGGTATTGGATCTCGATCCAACGCGCGTCACTGAAGCGCGTCGTGCGGGCGAACCTATTTATTTCGGTGATGTGTGTAAACGGGCAATTTTAAAACAAATGGGCGTTAAACAGGCCAAGATGATCGTTATCACTTTTTGTGAGTCACGTAGTTTAGAAGAAGTCTTACCTTTATGTAAGTTATTGGCACCGGAGGTTAAAATTTTAGTTAGAACCAAAGACGACAGCGATCTAGACTTGCTTAAAAAGGCGGGAGCTAATCAAGTGATCCCTGAGTCTTTAGAGGGGAGCTTGATGTTAGTATCGCAGGTACTACACCAATGTGGTGTGCCATTGGCACGGATCCTAAAACGGCTAGAATCTGAGCGGCGCAATCATTATCAATTTTTACACGGCTTCTTTTCCGGCACAGAAACTGATTTTACTTTAGAGTCATTGCATGCGGTGGCATTACCGCGTGGGGCTGATGCGATTGGTAAAACCGTTGCCGATATCCTGTGGGAAACACTGAAAGTAGAGTTAAGGGCGATTCGTCGCAATGGCGCTGAAGTGGAACATCCTGAGCAGGACTGGGTTTTTCGTGCAGGGGATATCTTACTGATAGTGGGTAAACCACGGCGACTTGAGAAAGCTGAGGCTAAGCTCCTACATGGCTAAAGGCCTGAGGGTCACTCTTTTGAGATGGATGAAAATGCAGATATAAAAATGCCGACATAGTGTCGGCATTTTTGTCTGGAACTTGTTAACTTAAATTAGACAAAGTCTAATTACAGAATAACTACGTTCGCAGCTTGAGGACCTTTTTGGCCTTGTTCGATGTCAAAAGAAACCTTTTGACCTTCAGCAAGAGTTTTAAAGCCTTCTGAAACGATTGCGCGGAAATGAACGAATGCGTCAGCGCCACCATTGTCAGGAGAAATAAAACCAAAACCTTTATCTTCGTTAAACCATTTAACTACACCAGTAGTTTTAGACATGAATGTCTCCAAAATTTTCAAACAAATAATTCGCAATTATGCGGTATGTTAGCCAGAAATAGAATTATTTACATTGATGATAAGTTATGAGTGGAAAGCTTCATGACAGCAAAAAAAATATTACAGGCGTAGCGAAGGTTTTCAAATACATAATATTGCTTATAAATAGGTCTGAATCACAGGCCGGAGTGCAGAGTAACATACTCTAGGGGTTTGTATAGTTTTATTTTTAAATACCTCTCATATTGAAACTGCTTTTTTGCGACTTATTGAGTGCGGAATTAGAGATAACTATTAATATTCAATCGATTATGTTGTATTTTTGATTGTTGTCTAGTGTGAAAATATTTTTTATGTTTGCCAGACTGACTTGCGATTAACCTTTCAATCCGTTCCATGAGGTTTAAATGCGGCTTGTATGCTTAGGTAAGAATTCTGTCACGATCTGTTACGTTATTAAATTGTTGCTTATTTGTGGTTGATGGTATTCTCGTCATTCAATAAAAACGTGCTTGAGCTATGGATTCAGGGCGATAACTTTAGATTGAATATAATAAGAATGGAGAATGACGTTGAAAACAGTACTAAAACGGATTGGACTCGGCAGCTTAGTCTTAGTGCTGTTATTAGTGGCGCTGGCCGCCCATGAATGGTTTGCGAAAAAGCCGTTTTTCTTTCGCGCATTTCTAGACCGCAGTGTGGTCAAGATGGCTTTCGAAAGCCCTGAGACCTTAACCTCATTGGGTTTCTTAGAATCGGTAGGGATTACAGGCCATAACGCCGAGTTGGATGACGATAGTCCAGAGGCGATGGATAAGACTTTCGCGCAAGTGCGAGATCTGCGTGAAACCCTATTGAGCTATTCCGATGCGGATTTAGATGAAAATCAACGTATCTCCAAGGATATTGCCCTATATCTTGCCGATTTCGCATTGGTCTCTGAGCCCTATCGTTACCATAACTATCCGCTGAATCAATTGTTTGGCGTGCAAAACGGTTACCCCAGCTTTATGCAGGCGCAGCACCAAGTGCATTCTGTGGGCGATGCTGAAAACTATCTGTCGCGTTTACAAAAGGTGAAACTTAAGTTTGCGCAAACTCTCGAAGGCTTAAAAATTCGTGAGGCTAAGGGGATTATCCCGCCAAAGTTTGTGATTGAGCGTGTTCTGACCGAGATGAATGAGTTTGTCGCGATGCCAGTGCAAGACAATATCCTATACAGTTCATTTAAAACCAAATTGGCTGACACGGATATCAGTGCCGATGAGCAAGCACGGTTATTGGCAGCGGCGGAAGCGGACATTAAAGGTTACGTGCATCCAGCGTATCAATTATTTATTGATTATTTTACCCAGCTACAAGCCAAAGCTGGGACGGATGATGGTTATTGGGCGCTGCCTAATGGCTCCCTTGCCTATGAGCAACTGCTGAAGTTCTTTACGACCACTAATTACACTGCGGATGAAATCCATGCCAAAGGGCTCGCTGAGGTAGATCGCATTCAAAATGAAATCATGACTATTTTAGCCGCTGAAGGTTACGATGTGAGCCAAGGTTTCTCGGTCGCGATTGAAGCATTAGCCGCCGATCCTAAGTTTTACTACGAGGATAGTGATGCGGGTAGGGCGCAAATCCTCGTCGATTATCAAGCGATTCTTGATGAAGTGAATGCGGGACTCGGTGATGCCTTCCGTATTCGACCCGAAGCGGGCATGGAAGTGGTGCGTATTCCTGAGTTTAAAGAGAAAACGGCACCGGGTGCCTATTATCAGCAGCCCGCGATTGACGGTAGTCGTCCAGGGCGTTTCTATGCCAATTTATATGACATCAAGGCCACGCCTAAATACGGTATGCGCACTTTAGCCTACCACGAGGGGATCCCTGGGCATCATTTCCAAATTGCGGTGGCGATGGAGTTAGAAGGTATGCCACTTATTCGTAAGATGGCGCCTTTTACGGCGTACATTGAAGGTTGGGCTTTATATAGCGAACGTTTGGCTTGGGAGCTCGGTTTTCAAAAGGATCCCTTTGATAATATCGGTCGTCTGCAGGCTGAGTTGTTCCGCGCTGTGCGTCTAGTGGTGGATACGGGTATTCATCATAGTCGTTGGACTCGCGAGCAAGCGATTGACTATATGAAGAAAAATACTGGCATGTCCGATCGCGATGTCACGGCTGAGATTGAGCGTTATATCGTTATGCCAGGTCAAGCGACGGCTTATAAAGTTGGCATGATGAAAATTCTCGAACTGCGCGAAAAAGCCAAGTTGGCCTTAGGTGATAAGTTCGATCTCAGGGATTTCCACGATGTAGTTCTGAAGAATGGTGCAGTTCCTTTGGATATCTTAGAAACACTGGTCGACCGCTACATTGCTGATAAAAAAAGTGCTGGGGCTAAAGCCACTGACGCTAAAGCGAAAATTTAGCGTTTGGCGGTAACAGTTAATGCTTGGATATTAATAGTAAAGCATTATTTATCAATTACTTACATCCAAGTGAGGCCAATTCCATGTCTGCGGATAAGTTTGTTATTTTTATCCTGCGGGCATGGTGGGGTAGTCTATCGTGGCTATCATTCTGGCTTTCGGCCAAGGCTTTCAATACAATCCCACACAACTTATTGATAAATGTCGCGCGGCAATGGCTTGCTATTGCTCGGAGTTGATATTTTTAGTTTCAAGGTTTTTACATGAATCGCTTGTCCCCCCAAGATCCTATCCAATTGACTCGAACCACTATAGAGTCATTATTCACGCCGCCAACCTTAATGCGCGCCCGTGATTATGTGATGAAAGGACGGGTGTTGAGCGCTAAAGCGAACGCCGATTTTCGTCATATTGAAGGTCGTGTCATGGGGACGGAATCCCAGCCCTATCGGCAGGATATTCGCCTTGTCAGCATGAACCATAAGTTGATCATGAATGGCTTCTGTTCATGTCCCGCCACTGGGCATTGCAAACATATTGCTGCCGTACTTTACAGTTTACTGAGTGATAGAACCGTTGAAGATCAACGTATTGCTCAGTGGTTACATCTGCTAGACGAAAGTGATGATCTCATGGTTTCAAATGTCGATTTACTCTACGACGATCGCGTGCTCTACGTATTATCTAAAGATGATAACGGTGTGTTTCTTGAGCTAAGAAAAGGCAAGTTGGCAAAGAATGGCGGCTATAACAAAGGCTCGAAAATCGCTTTGTCTGACGTGCAATATTATATGCCCGCTTGGATTGGCGCAGAAGATGTGCTCATCATCAATCTCATCATGTCAACCCGTCGCCATGGTGCCTCGCGTCTGTATCTTAAAGCTCAGTTAGGTGCCATGGCACTGGAAAAAATGCTCGTCACTGGGCGGTGTTTTTGGGAGGAGAGTCGTTTACCGCTCACCCGAGGTGAAGCGAGCAAGCCTGAATTCATTTGGCTAGATAAGGATGCCGAGCATAAACAAATGCAGTTAATGCTGCCCAATAAAGACAATTGGGAGCTTATCCCCTGTGAGCCACCGACTTATATCGATTTAGATTATTTTAAAGTGGGCGCATTGGACACTGAGATCAGTGTTGAAAAGCTGTTATTACTCAGTCAGATGCCTCCAGTGCCTAGCTCACAGATTGAACTGGTGAGCCACAAACTGATTAAGCATTTTTCGGCGAAAACGGTACCTACACCTGCTTTGATTGATTTTGTCGAGCTGCAAGTGCCGCTTCAAGTTAGGTTGACCTTAACCTCGCAGGATTTACCTGAGTTTGCTATGGCGCAGCCATTAGTGCTGTTGGAATTTGTCTATCAAGACGTGGTGCTCGGCGGCCAATATCCCGACGAGCCCTTGTCCTTAGTCACTCATCAAGGCAAAACCTATCAAGTCGTGCGTCAACTCGATGCGGAAATGGATGCGATTAATCGTCTGATGGCATTGGAACTGGTGGAGCTGGCGCCTTCTTTTATCCCAAACAGTGGCAGCTATGTCAGTATTTGGGGGTTAGGTTCACTGCCTGAAACGATTGATGCTTGGTTGCACTTTATTCAACAGGAAATCCCGATCCTGGAGGCCTTGGGCTACCAAGTGCATTTTGCCGACAATTTCAGCTTAAATGTCATTGAGACTCCGCTGGCGATTGAGCTGGATGATACGCAAGAGGGGTGGTTTTCTCTGTCACTGAATGCTGATATCGATGGTCAAATCGTGCCTATGTTGCCCTTAATTGCCACTTGGCTTAAGCAGTACGGTGAGCCCGCCGATGATGCAGAACTACTGTTACCAAGCCCAAATGGTGATTGGTTAAAAGTCAAAGCCAGCGTGATTAAGCCGCTGATCAGCATTATTTTAGAACTGTTCGATAGCCACAAAGGCAACAGCGTGTCTTTGCCTAAATACCGTGCCCACCTATTAAATGATTTTGCCGACAGTGATATTCGTCTGCTTAATGGTGAACGAGTGCGCAGTTTAGCGACTAAGCTCGAAAATTTTAACGGTGTGTTAGAGGTCGCAGTCCCAGACAACTTAAATGCTGAATTACGTCAGTATCAACAGCAAGGGTTGAATTGGCTCTGTTTCTTAAAGGAATATCAGCTTGGCGGTATTTTGGCCGATGATATGGGGCTGGGTAAAACCATTCAAACCTTGGCTTTTTTACTCAAGCAGCAAGAACTAAAATCCACGGTGGCAAGTTGTTCACCGAGTTTAATTATTTGCCCAACGAGCTTGGTGGGTAATTGGGCGAAAGAAGCCGCGAAATTTGCGCCTTCGTTAAAGCTAGTCGTTATTCATGGTGCTTTACGCAAGCCTTTGCTCGAACGCTTAAATGAGTTTGATATTGTGGTGACGACCTATCCGCTGATCGTGCGTGACAGTGACTATTATCAACGGCAGGTGTTTGAACATATCGTGCTGGATGAAGCGCAGCAGATAAAAAATGCGCAGGCGAAAGTGACTCAAGTGATTAAAGATCTTAAAGCGCCGTTTAGATTGTGCCTGTCGGGTACGCCGCTTGAAAATCATTTGGGCGAACTTAAGTCTTTAATGGATTTTTGTTTGCCCGGACTACTCGGCACGAATGCCTTCTTTAACAAATCCTTTAGGCACAAAATTGAACGTTATGGGGATATGGAACAAGCGCAAATCTTGAGTCAACGGATTGCGCCTTTTGTGCTGCGCCGAACCAAAGATGAAGTGGTCGGTGAATTACCCCCTAAAACCGAAATCTCCCAGAGCTTAGAGTTAGAAAAAGATCAGCGAAATCTCTACGAGAGTATTCGACTGGTGATGGAGAAAAAACTGCGGGATTTATTTGCCACTCAAGGCGTTGGTAGCAGTCATATCGAGTTTCTCGATGCCTTACTTAAGCTACGCCAAGCCTGCTGTGATCCGCGCTTGGTGAAGTTAGAGCAAGCGCAGAAAGTGAAGAATAATGCTAAGTTAGACTGGCTGAAGCAGAACTTACCAGAAATGGTGCAAGAGGGGCGTAAGATATTGATCTTCAGCCAGTTCACTAGCATGCTCAGCTTGATTGAAGCTGAGCTGGTGGACCTGGGGCTCGATTACAGTAAACTCACCGGACAAACTCGCCTGCGCCAAGCGCAGATAGATAAGTTCCAAGAGGGCGATACGCCTGTGTTCTTAATCAGCTTAAAAGCGGGCGGAACTGGGCTCAATCTCACCGCGGCGGATACTGTGATCCACTATGATCCCTGGTGGAATCCGGCGGCGGAAAAACAGGCTACGGATAGAGCCCATCGTATCGGCCAAGATAAGCCCGTGTTTGTCTATAAGCTGATTGCAGAAGGTACAGTCGAAGAAAAAATCCAAGAAATGCAGCAGCATAAGCAAAGTCTGGCGGACAGTATTCTCGAAGGTAAAGGCAAGGGCACATGGCAAGGAAGTGCCGATGAACTGTTATCGCTTTTTAGCTAAATTGTGGCCAGTTTTCCTAAATTGATTGAATCATTTGACTGAGGTGAACCATGCTGTACCAAGTCGACACTCATACCCATACTGTGGCTTCGAGCCATGCTTATAGCACGATTCATGACTACTTAGCGGTGGCAAAGCAGAAGGGGATTCGCCTATTTGCCACCACAGATCATGGGCCTGCGATGGCCGATGCGCCGCATTTTTGGCACTTTGTGAATTTAAGAGTTTTGCCACGTATGGTTGATGGCGTCGGGATTTTGCGGGGTATCGAAGCTAATATCAAAAATATCGACGGCGAGATTGATTTCTTTGGTGATTATTTAAAGCAGCTCGATATTGTGCTCGCAGGATTTCATGAGCCCGTCTATCCTCCGTCAGATAAAGCAACTCACACAGAGGCCATGATTAATGCGATTAAGAGTGGCAAGGTCGATATCATTACCCATCCGGGGAATCCAGCCTATCCAATTGATATTGAAGCCGTTGCCCGCGCCGCTGCCGAATACGGTGTAGCGCTTGAAATTAACAATTCCTCCTTTGAAGTGTCCCGTAAGGGCAGCGAAGCCAATTGCACTGCGATTGCCAAAGCGGCCAAGGAATTTGGCACGATTTTAGTTATGGGCTCTGATTCCCACGTGGCTTTTAGCTTAGGCGGTTTTGCGCGGGCGCAAGCGATTATCGATGAAGTGGCTTATCCGCCATCACGATTACTTAATCGTAGTCCTTCAGCACTCTTGGCCTTTTTAGCCGCCCGTGGCCATGAAACCGTTGCTGATTTGATCCCCTTATTCAGTGACGATGAGCCATGCTGTTGATTAGTGATGAAAATAGTGGCAACTAAAGTGACGCCACTTCAATGCGGGGCGGCGAGTGCCACAGACGCTAACACTCCTCAAGTGGTGTTAATCACTGGTGCGAAGAGTCAGCTCGCTCAAGCCTTGCTGAGAGTCGCTGCCGATATTGGTGAGCTAGCCCCAAATACCAGCACAAGTACAAGTACAAGTACAAGTACAAACTCAGTCGTACCACTTAAGCTTTATGCGCTAAGTCGTAGTCAGTTAGACATTACCGATGCCGCCAATATTGCTGCCGTGTTTACTCAATATCGACCAAGCTGGGTGATAAATTGTGCGGCCTATAATGCAGTGGATGCTGCTGAGCATGATGCAATCGAAGCGAATCGCGTGAATGCACTCGGCCCTGAGTTATTGGCGCAGCAATGTTGGCTGTCGGGGGCGCGCCTACTGCATGTGTCGAGCGATTATGTGTTTGGTGGTCATGCTGTTTGTGATGTTAGAGAAACTGGCGCTGAGCCGTATCAAAATCCAGACTCAGCTTCAAATCATTTACCAAGGCCATTTGTTGAAATTGATGCTCCCGAGCCGTTGTCTGCTTACGGTACGAGTAAGTTGCTCGGCGAGCAGAAGGTATTGGCGGTTCTGGGCGAGGATGCAACGATTGTGCGTACCTCATGGCTCTACGGTCAAGATGGGCATAATTTTGTCCAAACCATGCTGAACTTGATGCGCACTCAACCAAGATTGCAGGTGATAGTCGATCAAATCGGCTGTCCGACGTGGAGTGATGCACTCGCTAAGGTGATTTGGCAATTAGTCATGCAACAGTGCTCGGGCGTATTTCATTACAGCGCTCAAGGCCAATGCAGTTGGTATGAGTTTGCCTGTGAAATCCAGCGACAAGCCCTAGCGCTCAATCTGTTAAGTCAACCTGTGGTTATCCAGCCGATTACCAGTGCTCACTATGCTAAACAAGCATTAAATCGCGGCGTGAGTTTGGCAAAAAGACCGAGTTATAGCGTGTTGAATAGTGCCAAAGTGCAGTCCGCTTTGGCTGTCAATACCGCACTGTCTATGCCTGATAACGTCGTATGGCAAGATTGGCGTCAGCAACTGAATTGCATGTTGCGACGCTATTATGACGACAATTAACGTGACTCACATTTGGGTTTAGGCAGTTTTAATCAGGCGTTAAGCGTTTACGTCATCGCAGTGATTAACGCTTTCGAAAACAAAAAGCCCGCCAATAATCAGATTTAAGCGACGGCTTTAGACTATCAATATGAAAACATAGGCTGTGAATACGAATGCAGCTGGACTTAAGCCTCTTCTCAGCGCCAATGGCTTGCCTTAGTATCGTAATCACTTTGTTTATCTGTGGTTTTGTGCGCCGCGGTTTAAGCTGCGAGTCTTAGTCTATTTTGCTTGATGTATGATGAATTTGTTCTAAATTCCCCTTGGATGACAATGGCATAATGCCAAGATATTTAATGCATTAAGGAAGTTTCAGTGACAGACAAGACGACAATAGCGCAGACATTGACCAAACAAGATCTACTGCAAGTGGTCGCGATTGCCAAAGCCGCAGGCAATGCCATTATGACAGTTTATGGTCAAGATGACTTTTCGGTGAGCCATAAGGGGGACGATAGCCCTGTGACGGCCGCCGATTTAGCCGCGCACCACGTGATAGTGGCGGCATTGGCAAAGCAGTTTGTCGGTATTCCTATTATGTCTGAGGAAGCGGCGGATATCGCGTGGGACGTGCGTCGTCAATGGCAAACCTATTGGTTGATTGATCCTTTAGATGGCACTAAGGAATTTATTAAGCGCAATGGCGAGTTTACCGTCAATATTGCACTTATCCATCAAGGGGTTGCTATCGCAGGTGTAGTATATGCGCCTGTGCTCGATACGTATTATTACGGCGCTAAACATTTAGGTGCATGGCGCCAACAAGCGGGTCAAGAGAGCCCCTTATTGGGCGCCAATACGCCACGCGAAATGCCGATGATTGTCGGCAGTCGCTCGCACTTGAGCCCTGGCTTAGCGCAATATTTACAACAGTTTGGTGAGCATGACATCTTAAGCGTGGGTAGCTCGCTTAAGTTTTGTATGTTGGCTGAAGGCAGTGCCGATCTGTACCCCAGACTTGGCCCAACCAGCGAGTGGGATACCGCAGCGGCGCAAGCTGTACTCGAAAGTGCAGGCGGCACAGTTGTCTGTTATGACTCAGGTGAACCATTAACTTATAATCAAAAACCTGACATTTTAAACCCTTACTTTATTGCCACAGCTCCTGGCTGGGTAAAATAACGATTGCCTTGCATCAATCTCACTTGATGAAAGGGCAAGCTAAACACTGGAGTGGTAATTCATGATGCGCATGGGCGTCGATTTAGGCGGAACAAAAATAGAATTAGTCGCACTGAGTGATGAGGGCAATGAGTTATTTCGCAAACGTGTGACGACGCCACGTGACTATCAGGGCACGCTTGCTGCGGTGGTTGATTTAGTTAAGGAAGCGGAAGCGACTCTTGGCGAGAAAGGCACTGTCGGCGTGGGTATTCCAGGTGTGGTATCGCCCTATTCAGGTTTAGTCAAAAATGCTAACTCGACGTGGATCAATGGTCAGCCCCTCGATGTACATTTAGGGGAATTGTTGCAGCGTGAAGTGCGGGTTGCCAATGATGCAAACTGTTTTGCGGTATCAGAGGCGGTCGATGGGGCAGCCGCTGGCGCTTCTGTGGTGTTTGGCGTGATTATTGGTACTGGCTGCGGCGCGGGTGTGGCAATTAACGGCAAAGTTCACGGTGGTGGTAATGGTATCGGCGGTGAATGGGGTCATAATCCTCTGCCTTGGATGACTAAGGAAGAGTTCAATACCACCCGTTGCTTCTGTGGTAATCCCGATTGTATCGAGACCTTTATTTCAGGTACTGGCTTTGTGCGTGATTATAATGCGGCTTTGACTGCAGCGGGTACCGTGCGCGCTGCTGCCAAATCAGGTGCCGATATTATGTTATTAGTCGATGAAGGTGACGCCATTGCGGTTGCTGCATTTGATCGTTATATGGATAGACTCGCTCGTTCACTCGCCCATGTGATCAATATGCTCGATCCCGATGCCATAGTGTTGGGCGGCGGAATGTCGAATGTCGCGGCGATTTACCCAAGATTACCGGCATTGCTGGCCCATTATGTGGTGGGACGTGAGTGTCATACGCCTGTGGTGCAGAATCTATACGGTTGTTCATCGGGAGTGCGCGGTGCCGCTTGGTTGTGGGAAAAGTGATCCATTATTGAGGATATAAACTCCACCAGTGAACTCATTACGCTATGAAATCAACGTCTAGTGATATCAGAGTCTTGTAAACAATAGCCCAGTAAAACGCTGGGCTAGCTTTATGTGCGATGTATTCCCCCCGTATTTTGATGCTATGATTGCGCTCCTTTGGATTGCTTGGCATGGACATCATGTTTTGGGTTAAGAAAGTTGTTTCACAGGGGATGATGCCGATTCCCTTTATCCTATTGTTATTACTGATTTCTTTTCTAGTATGGCGCCGTCGCAGTATGGCGAAATACTTAGTATCCTGCGCTTTTTTTCTCTTACTGTTTTTAAGCAGTCAACTGAGTGTGAATACCTTAGTGCGGCCGTTAGAATCAGCTTACCCGATTAATTCCACGCCCATCGCAGGCGCTTGTTTTGTGATGGTATTAGGTTCAGGGCATGCTGATATAGCGGGAGCGACGGCGGTGCAATCCTTATCGGACGTCGCCCTTACAAGGTTAACTGAAGGAATTCGGCAACTTAAGTTGGGTCAAGAGTG
Source organism: Shewanella sp. SM21 (assembly GCF_025654335.1). Classification (NCBI taxonomy): domain Bacteria; kingdom Pseudomonadati; phylum Pseudomonadota; class Gammaproteobacteria; order Alteromonadales; family Shewanellaceae; genus Shewanella; species Shewanella sp. SM21. The sequence continues at coordinate 67,159 of NZ_JAKKRL010000001.1, read as the reverse complement.
TATGTTGATCGTCAGCGGCTGGGGTGGTGAACTCACTCAATTTTCCCATGCTGAAATGATGGCTAAAGCCGCGGTAGAGCTAGGTGTTGATAAAAGCCGAATTATTCAATTTCCACTGGCGCGCGATACGATAGAAGAAGCGCAATACTTAAAGTGGGAGTTAGGGGAGGAGCCCTTTCGCTTAGTCACATCGGCCACTCATATGCCAAGGGCGATGGCTATTTTCGCCGCTAAAGGCTTACACCCCGATGCTGCCCCAACGGATTTTATTGGCCGAGATGATTTTTGGTGGCGGTTAACCGCCGATAATTTAGTGGCTTCTCAACGGGCGATTCACGAATACATTGGCCGTTTGTGGTTATGGATAAAGGCCGTAAGTTAAAGATGGCAAGTTAAGGGTGTGGTTTGCCAAGTTCAGTCTAAAGATAGTGAGTTTTAACAGGAAGATGAACAATGACAATTGAGTCAGAAATAGTATCTGTGCGTCCTTTATCGAAACGAAATGGGTTAACCTTAACTTGGCTGGGAGGCTTAAGTCTGGTGCTGGGTTTGGGACTGTTTCTGACGTGGCCGGCCTTGTTTGCTGTCGGTTTGATGTTTTTTAGTTTGGGCGCTATTTCACTCATTCTCGGTTTAGCCAAGGTGTATGAGCCGGAAACGACTCTAGCACTAGATGACAAGGGGCTGACCTATTTTCATCGCCGCGGCAAAGTGGCTATCGATTGGGATAATATTCAGCGGGTCGATATTCCGCGGGTGACTAATGGTTTAGATACTATAGAGTTATCTTATTTAGGCATTAAACTGAAACATTTAAATCCCATTCTCGATAATATTTCCCTGCGTCTAGCAACAGGATTATTAACTGAACAGCGACCTTTGCTGGTGACGGCTGCCTCTCAAGATGCAGATTTAGCGACTTTAGAAACTTATCTCGGCGCTGAGTTTGGCCCTTTAGTGATAGAAGGGGATCGTTATCGTGGCGTATTGGCTATGTTTGGGCATCGCTGCGTGATGTTAGATACGCGTTTAGGGTATCACTTGTATATTCCCCATGACAGTTTAGATAGGGAACCTAAGGACTTTATTAAGTTACTTAGACAACGTATTGCACAATGTAGCCGCTCAGCTGGTTAAATCTACAATCTCAATTGAAGATCATCAGCAATAAAAAAGGGGACCCTAGGGTCCCCAATGAGTTGCAGAGATTAAAGTTTGGGTTGTGCAGGGGCAACCCAAAGGTACTAGTGTGCTACCTCTGCGTGTACCTTATCTACACCGTAGGTTTTACCTTCAGCATGACAAGTTGCGCAAGATTCTACTGGTAAGTTAGGATCTGTCATTGCATCAGCTTCAACCACAGCACCGTTGCTTCTAAAGTGAGCGACAGCCGCTGCATCAGAGTGAGCGTGACAGCTACGGCATGATTCAGCTACTGGGCTAATGTAGTTGCTACCCACTTTGATTGAACGTTTCTCAGAGGCTAAACCACCGTCAGTCGCAAACAGTTTTGCATCATCTTTGTGACATGCAGAACATGCAGTTTCTGGTGATGGATAACCGACTAATTCACCATTGGCATCGCGGAAGATCCCTGCGATAACATCAAAGTTACCACTGTGGAAGCGGTGGGCGACGGTGAATAAGTCTTTGTTATTGAAAGTGACTTCTGGATTAATGACTTTGCTACCGTCTTCACCTTTAGAAACCACTGTTTTATGGCCTGATGCACCTGTTGTATCGTTGTGACAGTTCATACATTGATCAAAAGTGTAAGTTCCGTGTCTGGTGCCCTTGATATAATCTAAGGTGCCGTGACAGGCGTTACATTTTGCTTCTTCTACGGTAATTCGAGCAGGATCTGTCATTCGAGCTTTAACTACTGCAGAAGCATCTAAGCTATAGAATTTAACAGGAGCAGTGTTACCAATTGGATTTGTTGGGCCAAATTCAAGTCCTGTGGCATTACAGCTACTCACTTTACCTGCTTTGATACAGACGTTGGCTTCTGAACTGACGTAGATAGTACCAACAGCTTGGGCATCGGGAATATCTTTTACGAAGGTTAATACACCATCGGCCAGCGTACCATTTTCAAGCTTAAGAGCTATTGCTGTTGGTTTGACATCTCTCCAAGCATAAACAGTACCATCAGTGGTTACGTTACCCAGTAATAAGCCGTTAGCCACAAACATACCAGTAGGGTTAGTTGTCGCGTTATACACTTTTAAATCGGTTCCGTTAGGAATTGCAGCGCCATTCATGGTCACATTGGCTTTTAATGTCAATGTTTTCATTCCAGGTGTTGCTGAAGTCACTACTGCTGCACTGGTAAAGTCAACTTTGAATAGGCTTGCATACTCAGCGCGTTTACCGACACTGTGTACAGCTTCAGGTGTTAAGCTACCGCTGCCATGGCAAGATTTACATTGAGTATCATCAGCTTGGGCTAAACCAAATTCTGAATGGTTTTCGCCAGTGGTGAAGTTCACATTGATATGACAACCCACACAAGCTTGCGCATAAATATTGGTGTTATAACTTGGTGCACCATCATGACAAGATTTACATTCTTTCAAATCAGATGGGAAACCAACTTCACCGAAATATTCTTTTGCTTCGCCACTTAAGCTGTCACTGATGTGATGACCTGCGTGGATCCTATGGATCATGGGAGCAAAATCAAATACCCAACCTTCGGCCAGTTGTGCGTCACTTGGAACGAGATCAGGGTTATGACAAGTTACGCAGTTTTTAACATCTTGGTAGTTATGATGGGCTTCAATCTTCGCGATATGGCCGTCTACTTCACCGTGACAGTTTTTACATGCCGCACTAGATACTGTGTCTTTACCCGATACACCTAATTCATCTGTTGCAGGGATAAAATCAACGGGTACAGACAAAATCTTGTCAGATAGGACAACACCAGTACTATCGGCGATGTTGTAAGCACGTAAAAAGACTCTGTGTACTGCGTTTGGATTATCATTTGGATTAATGATTGGCGCTGCGCCACCATAAGTCCAAGTTGCTGTGTAAGTGCCTGGCGTCGCTGTATCTTCGGTTAAAGTACAAGCGTTTTTAGTTCCGTTCAGGCCGTTTAGAGTACAAGTTAACGAAGTGCCAGCGGCATTTGCCGTGGCATTATTTTGCCACTCAATCGGCGCGCCAGTACCTGAGGTGTTTTCATTTGCTGTTAAAGAATAAATTGCAATTTTATCCAGTCCTTTGAAAGGGACTACTTTGCCTGCATTTTTACCCGTAACAGTAAATTTAACACTGAAGCCTTCACTGCTGGTCACTTTAATGTCAGCAGGACTTAACGTGAATGCCAGATCTGTAATGGATTGAGCTGTCGTTGCGAAGGAACCCGCAGGGGCTCCGGGTGTACCTGGTGTTCCGGGAGTGCCTGGTGTTCCGGGTGTACCTGGTGTGCCAGGTGCCCCATCTTGACCATCGCTTCCGTCCCCGCAGGCGGTAAGACTTAAGGTACTGACGAGAGCCAGTGCCAGTAGAGATTTATTGTAGTTTTTCATCATCGCGTCCCTTTTTCTATCTATAAGACTGCGTGTGCAGTGCCTCTAATATAGGAGGATTCATCTACTTATAAAGTGGTATTTGCAAATTTGTATCTGATATGTGAACGATGATTTAACACCCGTGAATGGTAATTCTAAACTTTGCATTTTGATATTTTAAATAGTGAAATTAAGCTGTTAGCCTATGATGTGTATCACAATTTCAATCTTTAAACTTAGGTCGAAATGATGAATTCATTTTCGGTTAAGCAAAATGAACGATGTTAAAAGAGCCTAAATCTTAAGTCGTTATCTTAAGGTTTTGAGCACAAAAGCAATGGGATAAGAGAGCGAGGATAGGGGGACGATATGGCATTTTAAAGTGATTGAATTGTGCCTTTGATAAATAGAAGCCATAGCCCAGTAAACCCACTTAACCCACTTAACATCCATGACGTAAGCTAGGTTGATGAACTTAGTGTGTAATCTATTTTTGTATTAGTGTGCTGGTTCGAGTGCGGCAAGTAAGGAGCGCACGACGAGATCACACTGGCTTTGGCTGTAACGCCGATGAACTGCAGGTTTCTCAATCAGATAATAATGTGGCGCCATCATAGTTTCGTGGAGTCTATTAAGCTCTGTGTCGCTAAGGCGCTCGAGATGTAATCCGGGCATATGTTTAACTGTGTGCATATCAATGCTGGAACAAAAAGCCACACTCTTCATGGTTAATAGATGGGCATACCATTCCTCCCTGTCTATCACTTTCTCTACTGTAGGCAGTAAGATACCTTGGCGCTGGCAAAATAATTCTAAGGGATCGATTTTACTGTTAAAGCCCTTGAGTTCTTGAAATAGAAACGGATGGCGACAAATTTGCTCTAAGGTAATATTCGTCTCAACGTCCCAAAGTGGGTGTTGCTTGGCTGCAACGATATAAATGCCATTGATTGAGCCAAGTTTGGTGTAACTTAATTCTTTATTTTCAGCACTTTCAAACGTAATCCCAAAATCAAGCGCACCTGCGTGGATCAACTCAGCGCTATTTTCCTGCCATTTATGTAAGCGTATTTGTCCTAGCTTTTGGGCAAGTTCAGGAGTACTTAACTGAGGCGCTAAAAAGCTTAGCAGGCCATTACAAGCAGCGATATGCAGCGGTAAGTCGGTATTGATGGCCGCATTTTGTATCTGGATCGCAGATTGTTCGAGGTGATAAACCGATTCAGTAAACTGGCAAATAGCAACGTAGAGACTTTCTGCTAAAGGCGTCGGTTTAAGCCCCTGTTGACGACGATAAAATAGTTCATCGTTAAAGGTTAGGCGTAATGCATTGAGGCAGCGGCTTATTTTGGGTGCAGAAACATCTAGCGCTTTGGCCGCGCTATTTGCGTGCCCAGTGTCGAAAATACTTTTAAATACAAGCAAGGTAAAAACATCGAGTTCACAGATCTGTTTTAGTAATAAGTTGCTCATTTTGTATTTTGCCCTGTATGAGTCTTAAATGTTTTTGCGGCGCTATTAGGGGAGTTCTGTGTCCTTGCGATTACCCGAACCACCGCGATCAAATATCATGGATACTAACTGCCAAGATTAACATTCAGCATGCGGATTAACTGTGATCCCTCTCGGCAAAATAACAATTATTTAACCATTGTAAAGGGGAGAGTTGGGGAGAGTTAGATGAGTAGGCGCTATGTTTAGCGTCGAGCGATAAGGAATGATTGAGCTAAAAGAGTGAGTCAAAGTCTGCTCACCTAAGGCGGCGAGCAAACGATAGTGATGCATTTCGGATTAATGAGATTCTATGACGTCGTTTTGCACGGACGGTAAGTTGAGTGGATCTGCTGTTGGGGTATGGCCTATTGCATGGGAATAAATGGTTGGTGCATCTTCTTTAATCCGCATCCCGATAAATTGGCCACCCTCAAGGATTTGCATTGAGGTACTTGCCACTTCGCCGTCGACAACACCATTACGTTGGATCACTAAACGCTCACAAATGAGTCTGCCTTTGAAGTGCCCATCGACGATAAATTCATGGCACTTTACTTCACCTTGAATTATACCGCCTTGTTCTATGGTGATATTGGCCTCAGAAAGCAGCTGACCTTGGATATCACCGCCAACAAGCACGTCGCCTGTTAATTCGATATTTCCCGTGAGTTTAGTGCCTCGAGCAATAAAGCTAAAAGAGGTACTTTTTTTAGGCGGGAAAAACAGTTTTTTTACAAACATCATCATAAATTAACTTAATTCGAGAAGGGATTAACTGAGTTCAACAGAGGCGCGATACTAGCTTAAAATCCAGGAGAAGCACAGCTCGGCATGTGTTAATGCAATTACAGTGTTTCTATCAAGTTGGTCGTTTTATCTCAATGGCTTTGCTAGGGCAAGGAGCTACGCAGGCACCGCATCCAGTACAAAGATCAAGGTCTATTTTGGGGCTCGGAGCCTGACCAATACTGAGCACAAAGCTGATGGCTCTTGGTTCGCAGGCATCCTTACAACTTTGGCACCAGATCCCTTGAAAGGTTAAGCAGCTTTCTTGAACATGGGCTTGGTATTGCCAAGGTGCTTGAGTCAAATCGAAAATATTTTCAGGGCAAGCCTTAGCACACAGGGTACAAAATGTGCACTCATTGTCCTTAAAGGAGACTTCAGGAAATCCGCCATCACCTTTGATGATAATGTGAGTTTCACAAACCTCAAGACAGGCGGAACAACGGGTACACACATCGGTGAACTCGATATCATCACGTACCCAAGGCGGCCTTATCGCATTATCTTTACGCCGGCGAAAGAGGCTGCGACGGCTGTGATTAATACTTTGAGTCATGTTGCTCCTCGGGTGGTTAATGATGTAAAGCGACGGTATTTAGAGGGATAAAGAAAAATGGCTTGGGAGATTTCCACAAGCCATTCAAGTTATTAGCCGTTATAACCATTGGGATTGGTTGATTGCCAATGCCAGCTACTGTTGGCCATATCTTCTAGGGTATGAGTCGCTTGCCAGCCAAGATCTTCCCTTGCGTGGGTTGGATCGGCGTAGCAGGCGGCAATATCCCCTGGGCGACGTGGCGCAATTTGGTAGGCAATGGTGTTACCACAGGCTTTTTCAAAGGCCTTAACCATGTCTAATACACTATATCCTTGGCCTGTGCCTAAGTTATAGGTCACTAGACCAGGTTTAGTGGCCAATTTTGCAAGCGCTTTTAAATGGCCATTGGCTAAATCCACGACATGGATATAGTCACGCACGCCGGTACCGTCGTGAGTCGGATAATCATTACCAAACACGCTCAAGGCGGTGCGTTTACCCACGGCAACCTGCGCAATAAAGGGCATCAAGTTGTTAGGGATATCGTTAGGATCTTCGCCGATTAAACCACTGGCATGGGCGCCAACCGGATTAAAATAGCGCAGACGGGCGATATTCCAGCTCGGATCGGCATTGTGTACATCTGCCAGTATATGTTCAACCATCAACTTAGACTGACCATAAGGGTTTGTTGCCCCTGTGGGAAAGTCTTCGGTGATCGGTAAACTTGCGGGATCGCCATACACTGTTGCCGATGAGCTGAACACGAGATTTTTTACCTTAAATTCTGCCATGACTTGGCAAAGGATAAGCGTACCCGTAACGTTATTCTCATAATACTTCAGGGGTTTTGCGACGGATTCTCCCACCGCTTTTAATCCTGCAAAGTGGATAACTGAATTAATAGCATGATCGTTAAACACTTTCTGCAATAACGCTTTATTGAGAATATCGCCTTGATAGAAAGTAACCGATTTACCAGTGATCCGCTCGACTCGGTTTAAGGCTTCTATGCTTGAATTAGACAAGTTGTCCAATACAATCAAATCATTACCAGCATTGAGCAGTTCTACTACTGTGTGGGTGCCAATATAGCCAGCACCACCGGTCACTAAAATCGTCATTACTTAATTCCTTTTACAACGGTTTTTAAATAGTGCGCAAAATCTTCACCGATTTCGCTGTGGCGCAGGGCATATTCAACGTTAGCACGCATATAACCTTGCTTGTTACCACAGTCATGGCTCTTACCTTCCATGTAGTAAGCATTTACGGTTTCTTGCTTCATTAACATCGCAATCGCATCCGTTAATTGAATTTCATCGCCTGCGCCCGCAGGGGTTTTAGCCAGTAGTGGCCAAATGGTGGCAGGTAACACATAACGGCCTACAACGGCTAAATTAGAAGGAGCTTCATCTACAGAGGGTTTTTCAACTAGTTCGACTAATGGCTCAGATTCACCCGGTTGTAAATCATGACCATTCACATCGGCAATACCGTATTGGTTGACGACGTTATGTGGCACGCCTTCCACCATGATTTGACCGACTTGGGTTTCATCAAACAGGGCAACCATAGCGGCTAAGTTATCGCTACGAAGGTCACAGCTGGCTTCATCTATGATCACATCCGGTAGCAATACGGCAAATGGTGCATCGCCGACGACGGATTTAGCACACAAAATCGCATGACCTAAGCCTTTAGCTTGAGATTGGCGCACGCTGATCACTGTTACATCTTTAGGACAAATAGATTGTACGGCTTCAAGTAACTGACGTTTAACGCGGCGTTCTAATTGGGCTTCTAATTCGAAACTGGTATCGAAATGGTTTTCGATAGAGTTTTTACTGGCGTGGGTCACGAGTACAATTTCTTTGATCCCAGCCGCAATAGCTTCACTTACTACGTATTGAATCAATGGCTTATCGACAACGGGTAACATTTCCTTTGGAATTGCTTTGGTCGCTGGAAGCATACGAGTGCCTAGGCCTGCGACAGGAATAACGGCTTTACGAATTTGATGTTGTTTCATTGCGAACCTTTTAGGTCAAGGAGATGCGGTTAATGGCCAATATTGTAAATGACCTGCACAGAAAAGCTATTTAGAAACGCTGAAAACTTAGGATATTTAAGTATTTTTACAGCGAAGTCGACGTAAGTTTTAGCAAAGGTAGCACAGAGCATCTCATCCAGCATGGGTGATGTGCAATTGCATGGCGTTTTTAATACCCTTGTAATATTTGCTTTACGTTTACGTCACAGTGGTGGTGCAAGAATAAAGTGTGAGGGAGTTAACAAATTTAAAGGCTTAGATCACTATGGTTCCATGAGCGCTAGCCACTAAGTGAAGACTATGACGAAAGGAACAGAGTACATCGCTCACAGAGCTGATGACACAGGGTTTATCAACTACCCGCAAGAAGAACATGAGATTTGGAGCCAGCTTTATGCCCGTCAAGCGATAAACCTGCCTGGCCGTGCCTGTAAGGAGTATTTGCAAGGGCTAGATGCCTTGGCTTTGCCAAAGAATCGTATTCCGCAACTTACTGAAATTGATACTGTATTGCAAGCTACCACCGGCTGGAAAACGGCAGCCGTACCTGCGCTTATTTCCTTCGGCCGTTTCTTTGAACTACTGGCCAATAAAGAGTTTCCTGTGGCGACATTCATTCGCCGTAAGGAAGAGTTTGATTACCTTCAAGAGCCTGATATTTTTCATGAAATTTTTGGTCACTGCCCTTTGCTCACCAACCCTTCATTTGCCAATTTTTCACATATGTATGGCCAATTAGGTTTAAATGCCAGCAAAGAAGAAAGGGTGTTTTTAGCGCGTTTATACTGGTTTACGGTTGAGTTTGGCTTGCTACAGCCTAAAGATGGCCCCTTGTGTATCTATGGTGGCGGTATTTTAAGCTCACCTGGTGAAACTTTATATGCAATGGAAAGTGACGTGCCAGAACGTCAGCCTTTTGATTTATTGAATGTGCTGCGAACCCCATATCGCATCGACATTATGCAGCCGATTTATTATGTGATTGAGCACATTGATATGCTTGATGAAATTGCCAAAATGGACATCATGAGTTATGTCACTAAGGCACGTCAGTTAGGTTTATTTGCTCCTAAATATCCTCCCAAAGCCAAGGCGAGCTAGTCTCGATTCGATGGATGGTTTGATGTGTTATTTGAGTCGCCATCTAATTTAGTCATGTGATTTAAGTAATTAATAAGTAATGAGTAAAGTGCAACTGAATATCTCTATCAATGTTGCCAACAGGAGTATGTATGACTGCGTTATCGAATATGAAATGTGAAGCGTGCCAAGCCGATGCACCAAAAGTGACCGATGAAGAATTGGCAGAACTTATTCGTATGATCCCTGACTGGGGCGTGCAAGTGCGTGACGGCGTAATGCAGCTTGAGCGCGTCTACAAGTTTAAAAACTTTAAACTGGCGATGGCATTCACGAATAAGCTGGCGGATTTAGCGGAAGAAGAATTCCATCATCCCGGCATTTTCACTGAATGGGGTAAAGTGACTGTCACTTGGTGGTCACACTCCATTAAGGGGCTACATAAGAATGACTTCATCATGGCCGCCAAGACAGACCAGTTACTAGGTTAATTATTTAATCAATTTAATCAGCATCTTAACGTGTTTTATGATGCTGATTTTTTCTTCCTGTTACAATTCAACTGTAAACTAGGCTTGCCACTTTCAGTTTAACCTTCTAACGTATACGGGCTCTGCTATTTCCCCTCATCGCTGACGTTTTCGTCAAAGGTAACGATTTGCCTAGCAAGCGTTATTTTTGTTGTAAAGCCTAAGGCGAAAAATAGCTCTGCACGGTTTATCCCCAAAATTCAAATCAAAAAAGGGAATATCAGTCATTATGCGCTTGGAAGTCAGCTGTCAGGATCGTGTTGGTTTAGCCAAAGATATCTTAGTCGTGTTAGAGCGTTATGGCATTAATTTAATTGCCATTGATGCCAGTAACCAAGGATTCCTGTACTTACAATTTGCCGAAATTAGTTTTGAAACTTTGAGTGCCTTGATGCCGCAGATCCGCAAAGTGGAAAGCGTGCACGATGTGCGTACGGTGTCATTTATGCCTTCAGAGCAAGAACATTACGCCCTTAAAACCCTGCTCAAAACCTTACCCGACTCCGTTTTTTCTATCGATGCCAAGGCACGTATCCGTATCGTTAATGAGTCCGCCTTGCTCAATATCGGCATGGGTGAGCACGAAGTGCTCGAAGAGTCGCTTAATCATTGGGTGCAAGGTTTTAACTTCAGCCGTTGGTTGAGTGAAGCACAAGTATTGCCACAAGCGGCGCGAGTTCAAATCGGTCCAAACGAATATTTAGCGGAAATGCTGCCGATTTACCTACCCGATGAGGATGAAAAAACCATCTTGGTTGGTGCTGTGGTGTCGCTGAAATCCCCTGCGCGCGTTGGAAAACAGTTTAACGCGCTGCAGAACCAAACCACTGGCTTTGAAAATGTATTAGCCAGCAGTGACAAGATGAAGGAAGTGCTTAAGCAAGCGCGGCGTATGGCCCAGCTCGATGCACCTTTGTTGATCACGGGTGAAACGGGTACTGGCAAAGAATTAATGGCCAGAGCTAGCCATGATGCGGGGATGCGCCGTGAAAAACCTTTTATCGCCATCAACTGCGCCGCTCTACCCGACAGCGCTGCCGAAGAGGAATTATTCGGTTATGTCAGTCAGGGCAAAGTCGTCAAACGGGGCTTTTTTGAAGAAGCTAAGGGGGGCACAGTATTTCTCGATGAAGTGGCGGAAATGTCTAGGGCGGCTCAAGTTAAGCTGCTACGGCTATTGCAAGATGGCACTTTTAGACGCATAGGGGGCGATGAAGAAGTGCGTGCAGATGTGCGAATTATCTGCTCGACCCAGAAGAATTTAGCTGAATTATGCCAAACCGGCGAGTTTAGGGAAGATTTGTACTATCGCATCCATGTGCTGAGTTATCACATCCCGTCATTACGTGAGCGTAAAGTCGATATCATTCCACTGACGGAAATGTTCCTCGAACATTACAGTCAACAGTTGTCTAGCCCAGTGCGGCGGATTTCGGCCCAGTGCCGCGATCATTTGCTCACCTACGCTTGGCCAGGTAACGTACGCCAATTAAAGAACGCGGTATTTAGAGCCGTGTCTATGTGGGATGGCTCGGCCGAGTTGACGGTAGAACAGCTGAAATTGCCGTCATACGCCGAAGGTTTTGGTTACTTTGATAATGAGTTTGAGGGCAATCTCGACGATGCAATGAAGCAGTTTGAAGCGAGTCTGTTGCGTCGATTATATCCGGCCTATCCGAGCACTCGCCAGTTGGCGAAAAAGCTAGGTGTATCACACACAGCTATTGCTAATAAACTGCGTGAATACAAGATAGCCAAGCGCCGTTAGTCAGAGTCTCGTTGGGTTGACACAGTCAATGTAACAGTATCGTTCCACTTAGTTGCCGACTTTTCAGGCATATTGCTTACCGAGATATTGATAAGCGGTAACTAGGTTATAAACGTAATGATTAGTTTACAAAATGTGAAATAATTAACCTAAATGTGATTTTGGTCACGCTATAGGAATCTTGAGCTGCATCGGGTATTTCTACGCGCAACAAATACGTTAAAGCAAGTAACAGAGCACGCCTCGTTGGCGCGGACTGCGTAACGTGTATGCCCTTAATGAGTCAAAAAGTCCGATTTAAATCGCCGAATATAAGCTGGGTGACGACGCGCGTTTTCCAGCACAATAAAATTGTACACCTAGCCGAAGAGCACTGGAGCCAATATGAAACTTGCAAGTTATAACAATGGTCGTCGTGATGGTCAGTTGATGTTAGTCAGCCGCGATCTCACTAAAACGGTTGCCGTTCCTGCCATTGCCCACACTATGCAGCAATTACTCGATGGTTGGGATTTACTGAGACCGCAATTGCAAGAATTGTACGATGCGTTAAATGAAGGCATGTTAGATAACGCGCAAGCGTTCGACGAAGCTAAGTGCTTGTCGCCATTACCGCGTGCTTACCAATGGGCCGATGGTAGCGCTTATGTGAATCACGTTGAGTTAGTCCGTAAAGCCCGTGGCGCAGAAATGCCAGAAACCTTTTGGACAGATCCGTTGTTTTATCAAGGTGGCTCAGACAGCTTTATTGCCCCTAAAGCGGATATCCCATTGGCGAATGAAGACTGGGGTATCGATTTCGAATCTGAAATTGCGGTTATTACCGATGATGTGCCTATGGGCGTGAGCACTGACAATGCAGCTAAGCACATTAAATTGTTGATGCTAGTTAACGATGTGTCATTGCGTAACTTGATCCCTGGTGAGTTGGCGAAAGGCTTTGGTTTTTTCCAATCTAAACCATCGAGCAGTTTTTCGCCTGTGGCTGTGACACCGGATGAATTGGGTGTCCGTTGGGAAGATTCGAAAGTGCATTTACCGCTGATCACCTATTTGAATGGTGAATTATTTGGTCGTCCGAATGCAGGCGTTGATATGACCTTCAATTTCAGTCAGTTAGTTTCGCATGTTGCAAAAACCCGTCCATTGGGCGCAGGCGCGATTATTGGCTCTGGTACTATTTCTAACTATGACCGTAGCGCAGGTTCGAGCTGTTTAGCGGAAAAACGTATGTTAGAAGTGATTGCCGAAGGCAAAGCCACTACGCCATTTATGCGTTTTGGTGACACAGTGCGTATCGAAATGCTCGATGATAATGATGTAACCATTTTTGGTTCTATCGATCAAAAAGTGGTTGAATACAAAGCCTAAGGCTTTCCTTTAAAGGGCGACACCGACTCAAACTAACGGGGCTTAATTGCCCCGTTTTTATACTGACTTTTATAAGGACATGAAAATATGAAACTTTACGGTTATTGGCGTTCCAGTGCAGCCTATCGGGTTCGTATTGCCCTTAATCTCAAGGGGATTTCAGCCGAACAGTTTTCAGTGCATCTCGTGCGTGATGGCGGCGAGCAACATAAAGCGGCCTACATTGCACTTAATCCTTTAGAGTTAGTGCCAACCTTAGTGGTGGATGATGAGCTGGATGTGGATGCCTTGTCGCAATCTTTAGCGATTATCGAATATCTTGATGAGATACATCCACAGTCGCCATTATTGCCTGCATCGGCTCTTGAACGTGCCCACGTGCGCGCTATGGCACTTACGGTCGCCTGTGAGATCCATCCATTAAACAACTTGCGGGTATTGCAATATTTAACGCAAACCTTAGGTGCTGATGACACCGCCAAAAATACTTGGTATCACCATTGGGTCGCAAGTGGTTTTACGGCCTTAGAAACCTTGTTAACACGGCATAGCGGTCGTTATTGCTTTGGAAATGCAGTGACATTAGCTGATTTGTGTTTAGTACCGCAGGTGTATAACGCCCAGCGTTTTAATGTGGATTTAACGCCTTATCCCAATATCATGCGCGTGTGGGCTGAGTGTAATCAGCTTGAAGCCTTTGCCAATGCTGCGCCAGAGCGCCAAGCGGATGCGGTGTAACGAATTGCGTGGATACGGTTTTTACGAATAGAAAGAATGGATGATGAGGCTTGCTTTACAAGTCTAATCTCAGCGATGGAGTTTAAATGCTTTTCAGTAAAAAATGTCCGTATTGCAAAGGTAAACTCGGCGCTAAGGAAGTGCCGATTAAGGAAGGACGCTGCTGTCATTGTGATAAGCCGATACTGTACAAATTCAATATAATAAAATGGATGGTCCTGTTCGTGCCTATCTATATTGTTAGCGTTAATCTGCTAGACAAAGATGTACATGGTTTTTGGATTTGTGTTGCGGTGATGGCACCTATTTATAGTCTCGTTTCTCTGCTCTGTCATGAGGTCGTAAAGTGCTCAGAAACCGATGGCGAAGTGGAGTAAGCTTAATGTCTTTCCCGTGTTTTTATCTGATATTGAAGCGGGCGATACTGCTATGAGTGGTGCTAGGGGTAATGTCATGAGTGTTGCTACGAATAATGTTATGAATGATGCAATGAGGGAAGCAGCGCTAGAGCATCAATTACTCGAATGGATAGCTCAAGACTGTGAGCGGGTGAGGGCGCTTGAACTCGTGCTTCAATGCGCCAAAGTACACTCAATGCCGCAGTGGTGTCTGGCGGCGGGATTTGTCCGTAATTTAGTCTGGGATCGCTTGCACGAATTTGAGTTGAGTCCACTGAACGATATCGATCTGATCTATTTTTGCCCTTTAGATATTAGCCCTGAGCGGGATCTGGCGATTGAAACCTATCTTCATCAGCTTGCCCCTGAGTTACCTTGGTCGGTTAAGAATCAGGCGCGCATGCATAGTCGCAATCAAGACATGGCTTACACATCTTGTATTGATGCTATGGCTCATTGGCCAGAGTTAGAAACCGCGGTTGGGGTGGGTTTAAAATCTCATGTTGAGACAGATACTCAGGTAGATGCAGAGACTGATCATCATTCCACACATTACGGTATTGAGCTGGTGATTCCCTTTGGGCTGAACTCCCTGTTTGCCCTCAAATTGAGCGCCAATCCAAAGCGATCATTACCCGTGTTTCATCACAGAGTTGCGACTAAGGGGTGGCTAACTCGCTATCCTTTGCTTACGTGTTGCTACTCAAGCTAATCTTCTCACTTTCTTATTCGTTCAGTCTAAAACTGACTTAACCGCCTCACACTATCATTCCATGCAATCTAGTTATCTAACATGATAGGTATCATCCTCAAGCCGTTTTTATTTGTCCATTTTTTGTTTTTATCCTAATACCAATCGTATTAAATATCTGTTCATTCAGCGGGAGTTCAACGCGCTTTAGACAAGGCTAAGGCTTGAAGGCATAGTGGTGCTCTGTCGAAAGCCTTAAACGCAGTATAAAGCGCGTTGAAACCCACCCTTCGGGAGCCACACAGGCATCCCACTTCGGTGTGGCATTGACTTAAAAGGGAATAACCATTTTTGCGTCAATGCGCCTTGGATTGAGATGCCTGTGAGGATCTGAACTGATTAGATATTTAATGTGATTGGTATCATTTAACTCGTCTCAATAATTTGAACTTAATGTTCAAATAACCTCTTAGTTAAGTGCTTTTTATTGTTACTAAAATGTTTATGGTGTTATTGGTCACTACCACTTGCGGTAGTCATTAGTGATGGCTAATACAACACTTAGCTCACAGAAAACAAAGGGGTATTATCAATAAATGTTTGAATTTCGTGATTCAGCTCCCATGTGTAGTACCTATAAGTGAGTATTGCTCACTCACTTTGATTTGGATCAATAAATTAGCCGCATATCTCTGGCAGTGTAGGCGTCAATTGTTAAGGATGTAATACAAAACAAAAACCTATGTTGTACATATGGAGTATGATGATGAATAAAAACACTGTTTCTACACTGGTCGCTGCCACCCTTTTAGCTGCTGGTTTTTCTGCCTCTGTATCGGCTCACCAAGCGGGTGACATTATCGTTCGTGCGGGTGCTGTAGTTGTTGCGCCAAATGAATCAAGTGATGATGTTGCGGGTAACGGCGAGTTCCAAATCAGCAATAACACTCAAGTGGGTTTAAACTTTGGCTACATGCTGACAGATAACTTTGGGGTTGAGTTATTAGCTGCCACACCTTTTAGCCACGATGTTTCTTTGGGTGGCACTAAGATTGCCGAAACTAAACATTTGCCACCCACTTTAGTAGCGCAGTACTACTTTGGTGATGCGCAGTCTAAATTACGTCCATACGTGGGTGTCGGTGTTAACTATACTAATTTCTTCGACAATGAGTTCACCAACGATTTAAATGGTGCGTTAACTGACTTGAGCATGAGCACTTCGTGGGGCTTAGCGGCACAAGCAGGTGTTGATTATCAAGTTAACAAAAACTGGTTAGTGAACGCTTCAGTGTGGTACGCGCAAATTAGCAGTGACGTGAAGTTTAAATTAGCGGGCGACACTGTAGTTATCGACACTGATATCAACCCATGGGTTTATATGGTCAGCGTGGGTTACACTTTCTAATCCACTGATTAGATAAGCGTAAAAAGGAGCCTTAGGCTCCTTTTTCGTTTCTGCACTTTTTATCGTAATATTTTCTACTTTGGCTAAGCCGATTTAGCGCTTTGGCTTTTTAGCTTTCCAGTGGCGAGTGTTATAGATAAATTCGGGTAATAATACGGTGAGCCAAGCGACGAGGCGCCAGCGTTTGGTCACATAGACGCGGCGTTTGCCTTGTTTCATTGCCTTGATGATTTGTGCTGCGACTTGTGGCAATGGTGCAAGCCACATCGCACTTTGCTGCATAGCGGCTTTATCGAGCAAACCAAGTTGGATATCGGTAATCGTAATCGGTAGCTTAAGGCGCTGAGCATGCATACTTAAGCCCTCAAGGTAATTCTGCCCAAAGGCTTTTGAGGCGTGATAGGCCACACTCGGCCCGCCGCGTAGGCCCGCAATCGAGTTGATTGCCGCCAGTTGTCCATAACCTTGCTCGCGAAATAGTCTAAATGCCGTATTGCAGATGGCAGCAAAACCTCGCACATTGACATCGATAATGTCTTGCTCCGGTAGCCAAGGCAACTCGGGGTCATAGCTATTGAGGCCAGTATTGACTAAGACTAAGTGCGCGCCGCCAAGAGTTTGCCAGACTGATTCAAGTTGATTGATGATGGCTTGAGGTTGTTCAATTTGAAGTGCAAAAACTTGTACTTTTGTTGGCAAGGATAAGGCAAAATCGCGCAGTGATTCTGGATCTTGGGCGAATAAGACTAATTCAACATGTTGATCTGCCAATTGCTTTGCAAGTTCACGACTTAATTGTGAGCTAGCTCCCACAATGATTGCAGTTGCTTGGGTCATAGATTTTTCGGCAACGAAATGGTGGCTTATGATAGAAAGTTATGTTCACCAAGACAAGATTTATAGCTTGGGCGTGTGGACATCTAGAAGTCTTTATGTATGATTAGGAGAAACAAAATGAACAAATGGTTGCGTTTAAGCGCGTTGAGATTAACAGCCTTAGCATTAATGGCCGTAATGGGGGTGTTATCGGGTTGTGCGACACCGAATGCTATCGTTGAGATAAAAGGCGAGACCTTATATCGCGAACGGATAGCCTTACCTGCCGATGCTAAGGTCATAGTGCAACTGCTTGATGTCTCAAAAATGGATGTGCCAGCCATAGTGATGGCGGAGCGCGTGCAACAAGGTGCTGCGACACCGGCGCCATTCAGTTTTGCGATTGGTAGCGATCAGTTCCAACCCGGTCACACTTATGCCATAGGTGCCCGGATTATGTTGGGTGATAAGTTATTGTTTATTAATACTCAAGCCTATCATATTGATCTCAATTCCACTGAGCCAATGACGATACTGCTAGAGAAAGTCGGTGGCTAGTTAGCTCGCTCAGAAGTGAGCTGACATACGCGCCGAATCCGTTAGTATTTACGAACAGAAGAGGCGCGGTATGCCGGTTAGAATTCCAGATCATCTGCCCGCAGCAGGGGTGTTAGAGTCAGAAAATATTTTCGTTATGTCCGAGACGCGGGCGGCGAATCAAGATATCAGGCCGATGAAGGTGCTGATTTTGAACTTGATGCCGAACAAAATCGAGACTGAAACCCAGTTATTGCGCTTACTGGGCAACACGCCTTTACAAGTCGATGTGGATTTACTGCGCATTCACGACAAAGAGTCCAAGCATACTTCCATCGACCACATGAATACTTTTTACCGTGACTTTGAAGCTGTGCGCCATAAAAATTATGACGGTCTTATCATCACAGGCGCGCCGCTTGGGCAAATCGATTTCGAAGATGTGGTTTATTGGGATCATATCCGTGAAATCATCGACTGGTCCCAAGAGCATGTCACCTCAGTGTTGTTTTTATGCTGGGCAGCTCATGCGGGCTTGTATCATCTCTATGGTTTAAATCGAAAAATATTGCAACAGAAGCGTTCTGGCGTATTTGTACATAGGCGCACTTGTCAGCATTTCCCACTGTTACGTGGTTTTGATGATGAGTTCTTTGCACCCCATTCGCGTTTTGCCGAGATGGATGTGGAAGAAATTAGACAACACCCGCAGTTGCAAGTGTTAGCGCAGTCCGATGAGGCCGGGGCCTATTTAGTATTAAGTCGCAATAACCGTAACTTGTTTGTAATGGGGCACCCTGAATATCAAAAATCGACCTTAAACGATGAATACCATAGGGATTTAGCCCAAGGCTTAACGCCAAATGTGCCACAAAACTATTATCGAAATAATAATCCAGAAGCCGAAGCCATTGCCCGCTGGCACAGCCACGGTAGTTTGTTGGTCAGTAATTGGCTCAATTATTACGTTTACCAGTTAACGCCTTATGACTTAAGTGATATGACGGCGATGACGCCGTGGGAATCGCGCTAGCCTTTTATGGTGATGTGGTCACATGGATGTGACCTAAGCTGATACCCAAAAGCTCTTAATTTATCTCTCCCTTCGATTCTGTTGTCCACGCTTGACTGCGCTTAATCCCTGCCTCGCTGTAAATCCTTACTGACAATTTTTACCCGATAAAATCGACACATTAGACCAAGGAATACTTGCTTTACGTTCGCGTAAACGTCAGAGTGGTTTTATTGTCGATTTTATTAAACGTCCCAAGGTTAGCACTAGGCCTTGTGGTCAATTTGGGTTGGAGCCTGCATGAGTACTGAACCGTTAAATCAAGATATTGTTATTGTTGCCGCTAAACGCACCCCTATGGGTGGTTTTCAAGGCAGTTTGTCATCTGTTGCATCACCGACTTTAGCCGCGACAGCCATTAAGGGCTTGTTGGCGGAGACTCAATTAGCGGGTGAGCATGTTGATGAAGTCTTGATGGGCTGCGTATTACCCGCTGGTTTAGGTCAAGCGCCTGCACGTCAAGCCACTTTAGGTGCGGGATTACCCTTATCCGTTGGTGCGACCACAGTGAACAAAGTCTGTGGCTCAGGCATGAAGACGGTAATGTTAGCCCACGATTTGATTAAAGCGGGCAGTGCAAAAGTCGTGATCGCTGGCGGTATGGAAAGTATGAGCCAAGCGCCGTATCTTTTGGATAAAGCTCGCGGCGGCATGCGCATGGGCCACGGCAAAGTGCTCGATCATATGTTTTTAGATGGTCTTGAGGATGCTTATACTGGCGGCGCCATGGGAACGTTTGCCCAGAAAACCGCCGATGAATTTGGTATCACCCGCGAGCAGATGGACGCCTTTGCGCTAAGTTCGCTCGAAAAAGCCAATGCCGCGATTAACTCGGGCGCCTTTAAGGCCGAAATCACGCCTGTCACAGTCAGTGATCGTCGCGGTGATGTGACTATCGACACCGACGAGCAACCCGGTAATGCCCGCCCTGAAAAAATTCCTACGCTGCGACCAGCCTTTACCAAAGATGGCACTATCACAGCGGCTAACTCTAGCTCTATTTCCGATGGCGCAGCGGCATTGATGCTGACCTCTCGCGGCGAAGCTGAGCGTTTAGGCTTAACAGTATTAGCCACCATTAAATGCCACACGACCCACGCCCAAGAGCCTTCACTCTTTACCACTGCACCTGTCGGCGCTATGGCGAAATTACTTGCCAATGTGGGTTGGTCAACGGATGAAGTCGATTTATTCGAAATCAACGAAGCCTTCGCCATGGTGACTATGCTTGCCGTGTCTGAACTGGGTTTAGATGTGGCTAAAGTTAACGTCAATGGCGGCGCCTGCGCTTTAGGTCATCCTATTGGTTGCTCGGGTTCTCGTTTGCTGGTGACCTTAATCCATGCATTAAAAGCCCGCGGCCTTAAACGCGGTGTTGCCTCGCTGTGTATCGGCGGTGGTGAAGCAACAGCGATGGCGATTGAGGTCTAATCGCAAAGGTTTTTGTCAAATCAGGTTTTAGTTAAATCAACAAGACGGGGCTGGCAAGGGCAATCACTTCCCTTGAGGATAATCATAATATCGCACCGCCAGCCCATCACTCTACAAGGAAAGGATTGCAACATGACCACACAAGTAAAACATTACATTGACGGCGAGTTTATCCAAGGTACGGGCACATCACAGATTATTGTCACCAATCCCGCGAATAACTCGCCGATTGCTGTGATTAATGCTGCCACTAGCGAAGAAGTTCACGCTGCGATTGCCAGCGCCAAAGTGGCCTTTAAAACCTGGAAAGAAGTGCCAGTGTCTGAACGTGCACGCGTTATGTTGCGTTATCAACATCTGCTAAAAGAACATCACGACGAACTGGCGACCATTCTTGCCAAGGAAACCGGTAAAACCTTCGAAGATGCCAAGGGCGATGTATGGCGCGGTATCGAAGTCGCTGAACATGCTTGTAATGTGGCGTCATTATTGATGGGCGAAACCGTCGAGAACGTCGCGCGTTCAATCGATACTTACAGCTACACTCAACCGCTCGGAGTGTGTGCCGGTATTACGCCATTTAACTTCCCTGCGATGATCCCGTTATGGATGTTCCCACTGTCGATTGCCTGCGGTAACACTTTCATTTTAAAGCCTTCAGAACAAGATCCTATGACGCCGCAGCGTCTGGTTGAGCTGTTTGTTGAGGCGGGCGCACCTAAGGGCGTATTGCAATTAGTGCATGGCGATAAAACCGCCGTAGATATCCTGCTGGCAGACCCTGCGATTAAAGCCATTTCTTTCGTCGGTTCTGTGGCTGTGGGTCAATATATTTATAAAACGGGTACCGATAACTTAAAACGCGTGCAAGCCTTTGCGGGCGCGAAAAACCACTGCGTGATTATGCCTGATGCAAACAAACAGCAAGTGATCAACAACTTAGTCGGCGCTTCTGTGGGCGCGGCGGGTCAGCGTTGTATGGCGATTTCGGTTGCCGTGTTTGTTGGTGCCGCTAAAGAGTGGATCCCAGAATTAAAAGAAGCCTTAGCCAAAGTTCGCCCAGGTTTATGGGACGACAAAGAAGCGGGTTATGGTCCGGTTATCAGCCCAGCCGCTAAGGCGCGGGTGCTTAAACTTATCGCCCAAGGTAAAGCCGAAGGCGCCGAGTGTTTACTCGATGGTAGCGATTTTACCGTGGAAGGTTATGAATCCGGTAATTGGATTGGCCCAACCATGTTCGATAAAGTCACCACTGAGATGAGCATCTACAAGGAAGAAATCTTTGGCCCTGTACTGTGTTGTATGGAATCAGACTCCTTAGAAGCCGCCATCGAATTAGTCAACGCTAGCCCTTATGGCAACGGCACATCTATCTTTACCGCTAGCGGCGCCGCGGCCCGTAAATATCAACATGAAATAGAAGTCGGCCAAGTCGGCATTAACGTGCCTATTCCTGTGCCATTGCCATTCTTCTCATTCACGGGTTGGAAGGGCAGTTTCTACGGCGACCAACATGCCTACGGTAAGCAAGCGGTGCGTTTTTATACCGAGACTAAAACCATCACTTCCCGCTGGTTTGAGTCCGATATCGCCGTAGCTTCTACGCCAAATATGAGCATTAACCTACGTTAAGCTCGGTGATTAATCGATAAACCACGGCGTCTTTACGGCGCCCAATTTATTCAATAAAGAAGTGACCACAGAGTCATAGGAGAGCCAGATGGATTTTAATTTCAACGATGACCAACGCCAGTTTGCCGATCTGGCGCGCCAATTTGCCGCAGATGAGTTAGCCCCTTTTGCGGCTAAGTGGGATGAAGAACATCATTTCCCCAAAGACGTGATCCAAAAAGCCGGCGAGCTGGGTTTTTGCTCACTCTATTCGCCAGAATCTGAAGGCGGCATGGGCCTATCGCGCCTCGATGCCTCGATTATTTTTGAAGAACTCGCCAAGGGCTGCACCGCGACCACGGCCATGCTGACCATTCACAATATGGCCACTTGGATGGTGACGACTTGGGGCACTGAAACCCTGCGTCAGACTTGGTCTGAGCCGTTAACCACAGGGCAGATGTTAGCGTCATATTGCTTAACTGAGCCGGGCGCGGGTTCGGACGCTGCATCTTTGCAAACCAAAGCGGTGCGCGACGGCGATGAATATGTGATTTCAGGTTCGAAAATGTTTATCTCAGGTGCGGGCGCCACTGAGCTTTTAGTCGTGATGTGCCGTACAGGTCAAGCTGGGCCTAAGGGAATTTCGGCCATTGCCATTCCGGCGGATGCCGCTGGTGTTATCTACGGTAAAGCCGAAGATAAAATGGGCTGGAATGCACAGCCGACCCGTCAAATCACCTTTGAAAACGTGCGCGTGCCAGTAGCGAATTTGCTCGGTGAAGAAGGCCAAGGTTTTGCGTTCGCGATGAAAGGCTTAGATGGCGGTCGCATCAATATCGCTACCTGTTCTGTGGGTACGGCGCAGTCGGCTTTAGAGCGCGCAACTCAATATATGAATGAGCGTCAGCAATTTGGTAAACCTTTAGCGGCTTTCCAAGCGCTGCAATTTAAGCTTGCCGATATGGCGACAGAATTAGTCGCAGCCCGCCAAATGGTGCGCCTTGCGGCCTTTAAACTCGACAGCGGCGATCCTGAAGCCACGGCTTATTGCGCCATGGCGAAACGTTTTGCCACTGATGTGGGGTTTCAAGTCTGCGATGCGGCGCTGCAAATTCATGGTGGATATGGTTATATAAGGGAGTACCCGCTGGAACGTCATTTCCGTGATGTGCGTGTGCATCAGATTTTAGAAGGCACTAACGAAATTATGCGCTTAATTATCGCCCGTCGTTTACTCGATGAAAATGCAGGACAAATCCTGTAAGTCAACGCGCAATATGCGTGACTTACAGGTCGGCGATAACTGAAAAGGAGTCTATAAAGATGGAATATTTAGTTGAACGTATCGAAGGCCACACGGCGATTCTGACCATGAACAATCCGCCAGCCAACACTTGGACCGCCGAGAGTTTGCAGGCGCTTAAAGCCAAAGTGCTTGAGCTAAATGCCAATAAAGAGATTTACGCCTTAGTGTTAACGGGCCAAGGGCAAAAGTTCTTCTCCGCTGGTGCCGATTTAAAACTGTTTAGCGATGGTGACAAAGGCAAAGCGGCAACGATGGCAAAGCATTTTGGTGAAGCTTTTGAAACCTTAAGCCAATTCCGTGGTGTGTCGATTGCCGCGATTAACGGCTATGCCATGGGCGGCGGCTTAGAAGTCGCGTTGGCCTGCGATATTCGTATCGCCGAAATTCAAGCTGTGATGGCATTGCCCGAAGCGACGGTCGGTTTATTACCCTGCGCGGGTGGCACTCAAAATCTGACTGCATTAGTCGGTGAAGGGTGGGCTAAACGGATGATTTTATGCGGCGAGCGTATCGATGCGACTCAGGCATTGAATCTACGTTTAGTGGAAGAAGTGGTCGATACTGGCGAAGCGCTTAATGCGGCAATCGCCTTAGCCGTCAAAGTGGCGAATCAAAGCCCAAGCAGCGTGACAGCGTGTAAGACGCTTATTCAAGCGGGGCGCACTATGGCGCGTAGCCAAGCGTTACCGATTGAGCGTGAGTTATTTGTCGGATTATTTGATACTGAAGATCAGGCCGAAGGCGTGAATGCGTTTTTAGGGAAACGTAAAGCTGAGTGGAGAAACCGCTAATGACGAATGTAGTAGATAATGACGTGGTCGAGCATGTCGCAAATCAGGTCACGACCACACAAAATGTGGTGTTTCAAACCTTAGCCACAGCTTCTGGCAAATTGGTTGGAGTAGTCACACTCAATGTGGAAAAAGCCCTCAACGCCTTAGATTTAGGCATGGTGCGCGCTATGACGGCGCAGCTTAATCTGTGGAAGAAAGATCCCCTTATCGCTTGCATCGTATTAGATGGCAGCGGTGAGAAGGCATTTTGTGCCGGGGGTGATGTGCGCGCTTTATACCATGCTTCCATTGCCACTAATGGACAAGTGACTGAGGAAGCAAAGGTTTTCTTCGAAGAGGAATATCGCCTCGATTATCTACTGCATACCTTTGGCAAACCTGTGTTGGTGTGGGGCGATGGCATTGTCATGGGCGGCGGTCTCGGTTTGATGGCGGGCGCAAGCCACAGAGTCGTTACCGAAACCTCGCGTATCGCTATGCCAGAGGTGACTATCGGCCTGTATCCTGATGTGGGTGGCAGTTATTTCCTTAATCGTATGCAGGGCAAGATGGGATTGTTTTTGGGATTGACCGCCTATCAACTCAATGCCGCCGATGCCTGTTATGTGGGCCTTGCGGATCATTACCTGAACCGCGACGACAAAGAGCTGATGTTTGATGCCATGGCAACCTTAGATTGGAGTGATACGCCAGCTCTTAATCATCAACGTTTAGATAGCATGATCAACGAGCTGTCTAATCAAGTGGATATTCCTAAGTGCGACAGTGTATTAGCCGAAAGCCAAGACATAATTGACAGGCTTATGGCGGGCAGTCTGCAGGATATTGCAGCACGCATGTCAACTCTGGTATCGGAAGAAAAGTGGTTAATGAAAGCGCGGGACACCTTCCTTGCGGGTAGCCCTATCAGCTGGCACTTGGTCTATATCCAAGGGCAGTTAGGGACTAAGCTTAGCTTAGCTCAATGTTTCAAATGGGAGTTAACCGCAAGTGTTAACGTGTGTGCCCACGGTGATTTCTGCGAAGGCGTTCGTGCACTCTTGATTGATAAAGACAAGAAACCGCAATGGCGTTTTAAGGATGTTAACTCAGTACCCACAGCGGTACTTGAGCAAATATTGGCTTCCCCATGGGGCGAGGCGCATCCCTTTAACCAACTGAGTTAAGCGTTTAAGGGCCGAGTTGGCTAAGCGCTGTGTTTATTTGCTTAGCCAAGCTCGCTTTACTCTGTGATAAAGTCAGCATAATCAATTTGATAGCATTATCACAACACTAAAAAGAACAACACAGGAGTGATGGCATGAGTACAGTAGCCTTTATCGGTTTAGGTAATATGGGCGGCCCAATGGCGGCCAATTTATTAAAAGCAGGCATGACGGTTCGCGTCTTTGATTTAGTCCCCGAGGCTATGCAGCAATTGGCCGAAAAAGGCGCCTTAGTATCAAGTACCGCCTGCGGCGCAGCAGCGGGCGCAAGTGTGGTGATTACTATGCTGCCTGCGGGCAAGCATGTGAAAAGTTTATATTTAGGCAATGGAACAGACAAAGGTCTGCTTGAAGTGGTTGCGGGTGATACCTTGCTCATCGATTGTTCAACCATCGATGCACAAAGCGCACAATTAGTGGCGGCCGAAGCGGCTAAAAGCGGCATCGAATTTATGGATGCACCAGTTTCTGGCGGCACGGCAGGCGCGGCAGCGGGTACTTTAACTTTTATTTGTGGTGGCTCGGATAACGCTTTTGAACGTGCGCAGCCCGTACTTAAGGCTATGGGTGTGAATATCTTCCACGCAGGCGGTCCAGGTGCGGGGCAAGTCGCAAAAATCTGCAATAACATGCTGTTATCTGTGTTGATGGTCGGTACTTCCGAAGCGCTGCAAATGGGCGTCGATCATGGTCTCGATCCCAAAGTGTTATCCGACATTATGAAGGTCAGCAGTGGCGGAAACTGGACGCTAGAGAAGTACAATCCCTGCCCAGGCGTGATGGAAACAGTGCCTTCTTCTAAGGGCTATCAGGGTGGCTTTATGGTAGATTTGATGGTCAAAGATCTCGGTCTGTCACAAGAAGCTGCATTATTGAGCAACTCTAGCACGCCAATGGGCGCTTTAGCCCGCAGCTTGTATGTTAATCATGCAAGACAAGGCAATGGTCGCCGAGATTTTTCCAGTATATTTGAACAATTTGCACCACTTAAAAAATAGACACAGATAACAAGGGATCACCAGATGGATTTAAAAGATAAGGTTGTCGTCATTACTGGCGGCGCGGGTGGCTTAGGCTTAGCAATGGCGCAAAATTTTGCGCAGGCGGGTGCTAAGATAGCGCTTATCGATGTGGACCAAGAAAAACTCGAGCGAGCCTGCGCTGAGCTTGGATCGGACACTGAAGTTCAAGGTTATGCCTTAGACATTACCGACGAAGAAGATGTCGTCGCGGGTTTTGCCTATATTCTCGAAGATTTTGGTCAAGTGAACGTGTTAGTGAACAACGCCGGTATTCTGCGTGATGGCATGTTAGTCAAAGCCAAAGACGGCAAAGTCACTGATCGTATGTCTTACGAGCAATTCCAATCGGTGATCAATGTGAACCTGACCGGCAGTTTCCTCTGTGGCCGTGAGGCCGCAGCGGCTATGATTGAATCGGGTCAAGCGGGGGTGATTGTTAACATCTCTAGCCTTGCTAAGGCGGGTAATATGGGCCAATCAAATTACGCGGCCTCAAAAGCGGGTGTTGCGGCTATGTCTGTTGGCTGGGCGAAGGAGTTAGCGCGCTACAATATCCGTAGTGCAGCCGTGGCACCTGGTGTGATTGCGACCGAGATGACGGCGGCAATGAAGCCAGAAGCGTTGGAGCGTTTAGAGAAACTCGTGCCTGTTGGCCGCTTAGGTCATGCCGACGAGATAGCTTCTACCGTACGTTTTATTATTGAAAACGATTATGTTAACGGTCGTGTGTTTGAAATCGATGGTGGTATCCGTCTTTAGAGCGATATCTTATTGATTTTTATAAAAACCGAGCTTAGGCTCGGTTTTTTTATAGGTTAAATAAAGATAATGGTTCTTATGCTCTAGCTTTCGGATTTATTTAGATTTCACTGTTGGAGTTGACATTTAGTTGTTAACCTTCAACAATCGCTCTCCCGTTTTTTTACATAACTTTACAAACATGTTGATCACATGTAATGGAGCTTGAAATCCGGATGTCTTGGCAGGAAAAAGCCCACTGGCTTGAGAAAATCACTAAGCGCATGATGTTGATCGTGGGTATCTTAGGGTTGGTTGTGATTTATTGCGGTTTCTTTTTTCTGCTCTTTAGTGGCCGCTCTGTGGCCGTGATCCCATGGTTTTTTCTTATCTCACCTTGGGTGTGTATTTATTTTGGTTTAACGCAAGTACAACAAGTGCAAGTGGTAAATTGGTTCTTAAAAAAATTTAAAAAATAACTAATTTACACATAACTCATTTCTGCAAGTTCATATTTTGTTTCGGTTTGTGCAGTTGGCAAACATTGGGGAGAAACAATGAAGCTACATGGATATTTATGGATGCTGGGGGGCTTATTTTGTTTAGGTGCTTGCGAGCGCTCGAACAAAGAGACGCCGCATCTTAGTGATAATGGCGCGCGCATAGTTGCGCCCTATGGTAGTTGGCAGTCTCCACTATCGGCGACTGAAGTTTTTGAGCAGGCCGATAATGTGGCTGAGTTGCAAAGTGTTGATGGTGCTATTTATTTCTCTGAATCTGATGGTGAAAAACAAGGCCAAGTCGGCATTAAACGCCTCGACCAACGGGGAAAAATTACCGACATAGTGCCGCCTGCGTTTAATGTTAAATCCGCCGTTCATGAATACGGTGGTGCCGCCTTTTTGGGGATTGGTCAGAGTCTGTTTGCCACTAAGGCACAGGACCAACTGTTTTATCGTTTTGCCCCTAATCAACCCCCTTTGCCTTTAACGCCAAATGGTACTCGCCATGCAGATTGTATTGCTTACCCCAAAGGGTCGAGGATTATCTGTGTGCGCGAAGATCATCGTCAAGCGGGTGAGCCTAAGGCGAGTCTTGTTACCATTAATCTTAATTTTGCCGGTGAAGGCGATACCTTTGTTTCGGGCCATGACTTTATTTCTTCGCCAGCCATCTCGCCCGATAACAGCCAACTGGCGTGGATCACGTGGGAACATCCCTATATGCCATGGGATAATAGTGTGCTCTGGCTTGGGGATCTAGACCGTAAAGGGCAATTACACAATATTCGTAAGGTAAACACGCCCGCAGATTCTTCGGTGTCGCAGCCGTTATTTAGCCCCGATGGACAATTGTATGTCGTATCGGATATCAGTAACTGGTGGAATATCTATCGAGTCACGGCACAAAATACCTTAGACCCAGTGCTAAAGAAAAAGGCCGAGTTTGCGGTGGCTGATTGGTATTTAGGCAATCATAACTATGCCTTTGAATCCGAAAAAACGATTATTGCCAGTTATATGCTTGGTAGTCAGGCCGTTTTAATTAGACTGCATCTAGATTCAGGCCTGACCGAATCTTTGGCCGTCGACTTTGGTGAAATCACCCAAGTGATCCGAGGGGAAGATGCTGTTTATTTTGTCGGCGCTAAGGCGACGCCAGAGAAGGGCATTTATAAAGTGATCGGTCGTGGTACTGAGTTGGTGTATACCCCTAACTTACCAAAACTTAATCCCAATTATATCTCCCGTGCTAAAAATATTACTTTTAAAACAGGTGCTAACCAGCAAGCTTACGGTTATTTTTATGGTCCGGTTAACCCCAACTATACTGCGCCTAATGATACCCGTCCGCCCTTGATTGTAATGTTACACGGCGGTCCTACGGCGCGTGCGAGTCTGGCTTATCGCAGTGACATTCAATTTTGGACCAGCCGAGGCTTTGCGGTTCTCGATGTTAATTTCCGTGGTAGCAGTGGTTTTGGCCGTGCTTATCGTCAAAGTATCTACGGAAAATGGGGCCAAGTTGATGTGGAGGATGCGGTCAATGCGGCCCGTTATTTAGTCGATAAGGGCTGGGTTGATGGACAAAAGCTGGCTATTCGAGGTGTTAGCGCTGGTGGGTTAACTGTGATGTCGTCATTGGCATTTTATGATGTATTTCAAGCGGGGGTGAGCTATGCGGGGATAAGTGACTTTGAACAGCTCGCCAAGAGTACCCATAAATTCGAGACTGGCTACTTAGATCTGCTCATCGGCCCCTATGGTGAAAATCAAGCCCGCTATAGGGAACTGTCGCCCCTGCATCACCTTGAAGGATTGAATGAGCCTTTATTAATTTTTCAAGGATTACGTGACCAAATCGTGCCACCACAGCAGTCGCGGCAGATTTATGAGGCGTTGAAAGTGAGAGGCGTACCCACGGCTTATATCGCTTATCAGGATGAACCCCACGGCGGTTGGAAACCTGAGCACAAGGCCGCAGGATTAGAAACTGAGCTGGCATTTTATGGGCAAGTGTTTAACTTTACCCCTGCGGGTAAGCTTGCAACACTGGTACTGGATAACGCCGCAGCGCTAAAGCCAACTATAGTGAGAAGTCAATAACGTGGTATTTACCGTTATTGATCTTGGCCATCGCTATTGCGATTGGCTTTACCGCAACACTCAGAGCCAGCATTTTGCTGGCTCTTGTGATTTTCGAGGCTGCCATGAGTCTCGTGACTTAGGCTGTCGATAATGGCGCAGTGGGGCTGATCGCCGCCTTGGCATTGGGTCACCATGTGCTGTAATTGCGCCCTAAGCTGCTGTAGCTTATTGATTTGCTGCTCGACATAGGCAAGGTGCGTTTGGGTAAGCTGCTTAACGTCCTCGGCATTACGGCTTTCATTACCCTTAAGACCAAGCAAGGATTTGCAATCCTCTAGGCTAAAACCTAAGTCGCGACATTGATGCACAAACTTAAGTGCTTCAATATCTTGATGGCGATAAACTCGATAACCCGCCTCATTGCGCTCGCCGCACACTAAGCCAATATCATGGTAATAACGGATACTCTTAACACTTAAGCCCGTTTGTTTCGCCACTTCACCTATCTTCATTTTGACCTCTATTTTTCCAACTGATTGGTATCACCCATTTCGCCCTGCAATTAATTGTCGATGTGATCACATTGAGCAAATTCATCCTTGACTCTCCAGTGATGGGAGACTTTATCTTAGACCTATAGTGTGAAACATCAAGTGAGGGATCTCCCATGTCTATGACCAGACTCTATGTTGCCAATATGAATTGCGCTGGCTGCGTCGCAAAAATTGAAAAGGCGTTTACCGCCCAAGCGGGCGTTGAAGCGCGTGTTAATCTCGCCGATAAGCAAGTGACGGTAGAAGGCAAGATGAGCGTTGATACCGCCTTGGCTGTGATGGCAAATGCGGGTTATCCGGCGCAGGTCGTTATTGATGCTAAAGTCGCCGCCGAAGAAAAACGCCTTGAAGATGCCGCCGAGTATCGATTGCGGATGCGCCAAGCTATTGCTGCGCTCGTTGTGGGTGTGCCCATGATGCTGTGGGGATTACTGGGCGGTGAAATGATGATCAACAGCCCAAATCTGCAGCTAGGCTGGGGCATCATGGGACTGGTCACTTTGGCTTTACTCATCACCACAGGCGGCCATTTTTATCAAGGTATGTGGCGGGCGCTCAAAGCCAAAACCACCAACATGGATACGTTGATTGTGCTGGGCACCAGTACCGCGTGGGCCTATTCCATGTTGGTAGTCATTATGCCTAGCGCATTCCCTATGGATACCCGCCATGTGTACTTTGAGGCGAGTGTGATGATTCTAGGTTTGATTAACTTAGGTCATGGACTCGAACTCAAAGCGCGGGGCAAAACCAGCGAAGCGGTGCAGCGACTGCTCGGGTTGCAATCCACTACTGCGATTCGTATTACGGATAAGGGGGATGAAAAGGTTGAGATAAGTCAGTTGAAACTGGGCGATAAGCTGCGTTTGCGCCCCGGAGACAGAGTTGCCCTTGATGGTGAGGTCGAAACAGGACAATCCCTACTTGATGAAGCCATGCTCACAGGTGAGCCTATTCCCGTGCTTAAAAATCGCGGCGACAGTGTGAGTGCGGGCACAGTCAACGGCAATGGCAGCCTAGTTTATCGAGTAACGGCGGGGCAAGAAGATACCAAACTCGCCAAAATCATCGCACTGGTGCAGCAAGCGCAAACCTCGAAATTACCCATAGGTCGATTGGCTGACAGAATCTCAGCGGTATTTGTCCCGACTGTGGTCGCGATAGCGCTGTTGGCAGCGGCTATTTGGTATTTTGCAGGTCCAGCGCCCGCCTTAAGCCATGCGTTAGTGGTGCTGACGAGTGTGCTTATCATAGCGTGTCCCTGTGCGCTGGGGCTGGCTACGCCTATGTCTATCATGGTGGCCGTTGGCCGCGCAGCCCAAATGGGCGTGTTAGTTAAAAATGGCGAGGCACTGCAAACCGCCAGTAAAGTTGATTGTGTGGTGCTGGATAAAACCGGCACTGTCACCTTAGGTAAGCCGCAAGTTACTGACTTTGTATTAGTACAAACATTGAGTGATGCCGACAAAGAAACCTTGCTGGGCGAAATTGCAAGCCTTGAGCAGCACTCTGAGCATCCGTTAGCGGGGGCGATTGTCAGTTATGCCAAGGAATCACTGACGCAATTGCCCGACACACAGGCATTTACGAACCATCAAGGTAAGGGGATTGAGGGCAAGGTCGATGGCGTATCGCTGGCGATTGGTAATCTCGCCTTGATGACGGCATTGAATATTGTCAATTCCGATGGCAGTGCCTTAGATCCTAACGCGACATTAAGTTTTGCGAACCAAGGTAAAACCCCGATTTATGTCGCTAAAGCGGGCAAGTTAGTGGCCACTATCGCGCTGGCTGATCCGATTAAACCCGATGCCAAAGAAGCCATCGCGGCCATGCTGCAAAGGGGTATTCGCGTGGTGTTGTTAACGGGGGATAACCCACAAACGGCGCAGGCGGTGGCCGACCAAGTGGGCATCACCGAAGTGATTGCCGGCGTACTGCCCGAGCAAAAACAACAACATGTGCTGGATTTACAAAAGCAAGGGCATGTGGTGGCTATGGTTGGGGATGGCATTAATGATGCGCCAGCTCTAATGAGCGCGGATGTGGGGATCGCGATGGGATCGGGCACTGAGGTGGCGATTGAAAGTGCGGATATCACCTTGTTGTCGCAGCAATTGATAGTGATTGCTAACTTATTGGCATTGTCGCGGGCGACGATTACCAATATTAAGCAGAATCTGTTCGGCGCCTTTGTGTATAACAGTTTGGGTATTCCGGTTGCGGCGGGCGTGCTTTATCCACTTACGGGCATGTTATTAAGCCCTGTGATTGCGGGTGCAGCCATGGCTTTGTCTTCACTTACTGTCGTCACGAACGCCAACCGCTTAAGACGGCAGAAGTTATAAGTTGTCGATACCTAAGCTAACTTAAAATGTTGAAACGGGTATCTTGAGCTAACTCTGGGCTATGTCCACATTAACACTTACCACATAAGTCTTTAGCAGATAGCCCCTAAGCAGATAGTCCTTTAGCATCGCCAAGCTTTGCGACGCTAAGGGTCATCCGATTGTCATTCTGTTCGAATACATTGAAAGCTAAGCCAATAGGGTAAAATCAATTACGCTTCTCATACAGGCATAGTGTGGTGATTTCGGCATTCCCTCTGGCTTTTGATCCGCCTTGGTAGTTGATAATTTAGCCCAAACTGCTATAGTGCCACGTTTATTTTTACCCCTTCGGCATAGCGTTATTTGGTTTATGCTTATTTAAAGCGGCGCCAGCGGGCTCGGCCAACATTACTCGATTTGGAAGTTCATTTTGATCACAACAGCAAATATCACCATGCAGTTCGGCGCTAAGCCACTGTTTGAAAACATCTCAGTTAAATTTGGCGGTGGTAACCGTTACGGTCTTATCGGCGCGAATGGCTGTGGTAAATCGACCTTCATGAAGATCCTGTGTGGTGATCTAGACCCTAGCAGCGGTAACGTCTCGTTAGATGTGAATGAGCGTCTGGGTAAATTAAGCCAGAACCAGTTCGGTTATGAGGAATTCAACCTGATCGATACCGTGATCATGGGCCACCGCGAACTGTGGAAGGTAAAGCAAGAACGTGACCGTATTTATTCTTTACCCGAAATGAGTGAAGAAGATGGCATTACCGTCGCCAACCTAGAGATGGATTTTGCTGAGATGGACGGTTATACCGCTGAATCTCGCGCTGGCGAATTGCTGTTAGGTGTAGGTATCGGTATCGACAGCCATTTTGGTTTGATGTCTGAAATCGCCCCGGGTTTAAAACTGCGTGTACTATTAGCGCAAGCCCTGTTCTCTGATCCAGACGTGCTGCTGCTTGACGAACCTACCAACAACTTGGACATCGACACTATCCGTTGGTTACAAGACATGTTGAACCAACGTAGCAGTACTATGGTTATCATTTCGCACGATAGATATTTCTTAAACTCAGTCTGTACGCACATGGCTGACTTAGACTACGGCGAACTGCGCGTTTACCCAGGTAACTACGACGAATACATGCAAGCAGCGACTCAAGCTCGCGAGCGTTTATTGTCTGATAATGCGAAGAAAAAAGCCCAAATCTCTGAACTGCAAACCTTCGTAGCACGCTTCTCGGCTAACGCTTCTAAAGCGAAACAAGCCACATCTCGTGCCCGTCAAATCGACAAGATTAAGTTAGATGAAGTAAAAGCCTCTAGCCGTGTGAACCCCTTCATTCGTTTCGAGCAAGAGAAGAAATTGTTCCGTAATGCCTTAGTGATTGAAAACCTAACTAAAGGCTACGACACTCCGTTATTCAAAGACTTAAACTTGATTGTTGAAGTGGGCGAGCGCATTGCGGTATTGGGTGAAAACGGCGTCGGTAAAACAACCCTGTTACGTACCCTGATCCATGACATCCCGCAGGATGCAGGTACTATCCAATGGTCTGAAAACGCTAACATTGGTTATTATGCACAGGATCATGAGTCTGATTTCGCTAACGAAATGACCTTGTTCGAGTGGATGAGCCAATGGCGCAAGCCAGAAGATGACGACCAATCGGTACGTGGCATCTTAGGCCGTATGTTATTTGGATCTGACGACATTAAAAAGTCAGTCAAAGTGCTGTCTGGTGGTGAGAAAGGTCGTATGTTATTCGGCAAGCTCATCATGCAAAAAGCCAACATTTTAGTGCTCGACGAACCGACCAACCACATGGATATGGAATCGATTGAATCACTGAACAACGCGCTGGAAATGTACGAAGGGACCTTGATTTTCGTGAGTCATGACCGTGCATTCGTATCGTCTCTGGCAAACCGTATCCTCGAAGTGACTCACACAGGTGTGAATGACTTCAGAGGCACTTACGATGAGTTCCTTGCCAGCAAAGGCATTGAAGTCTAAGGTTATTCGCTCATTTAGCTGCATGTGTAAATACATGCATTTAAATACATGCATTTAAATACAGTGCAGCTAAATGCAGCATCAATAAAAACGCCGCAATGTATTGCGGCGTTTTTGTATCCATTTGCTGTCTTTTTATCTAGCGATTAGCTTTCGCGCACTCGATTTTAGTGCATTGGTGGCACTCGTTAGGGTGCTGACTCTTGCTGCACATAAATCAAATTGTCGGTATCAAAGCCGCGGGCTTTAGACATTTCAACAAACTTTTGCAGTACCTCGGGTGGCACAGTCGGGGTTTTAGCCAATAGCCACAAATAACCCGTGTCTGGTCCCGATATAAAAGCGTATTGATAGTTTTCATGATCTAATTCGAAGACCACATACGATCCATAAAATGGCCCAAAGAAGGAGACTTTCAAATAGCCTTCTGAGTCCCCATTCACAAAATAGGCCTTTCCTTCGGCTTCTTTCCATTCGTTTTTAGCCGCTGAAAATCCACGGTTAATGACCCTAACACCGCCATCCTCTTTCAGGCTGTATTCTGCGCTAACTTGGCTTAAGCCTCTTTCGAATGAATGATCTAATCGTGCAATTTCGTACCATTTACCTAAGTATTTATTTAGCTCAAAATCATTCACGGGTTGAACCAGTTTAGGCATGCCTAAGCAACCGCTGAGCAAAAATATACTAATGACTAACAGTAACTTTCTCAATTTGACCTCCTGATCTTAAGTCTTAGTCGCACGTCTTAAGTGCAATGTTCAATCAATCCTCTATCGAGCGTACACTATTTTCTTCACATTATTTCAGCTACTTGGCAAAGGTTGTTGGTTAGCCGCTCGTAATCAATACTTTGCGCTGACTGATAAAGCCTTGGCTAATGCCGGCCAGAATAATCAAGCCGACACCGCTTAATTGCATGGGACTCAAGGTTTCACCAAATATCCACCATGCTAACGTCACTACGATAACCGGTTCCGCATAGGCGAGGGTGCCAAAGGTGACTGCTGGCAATTGGCGTAGGGCTTTTACCGCCAGCAAAATAGCTAAAAATCCGGGGAAGAATCCAATCGCAATTAACCAGCCCATTTGCGGCAAACTTGGCGTCAGCGGTGCATTTATCACTAAGGGCAGTAGGCACAAAGCGCCGACACAAAGCTGCACTAAAGTGCTTTGATAGGGCGAACTCAGGCTCAGTTTTCGGTTGATTAACATAAACCCACTGTAGGTTAATAAGGCGAGTAGGGAATAAAAATAGCCTAATAATTCAGTGTGATTGCTCGCTTGCTGCGGCCCTGTTGGGATCATTAACATAAAGCCCATCAGCGCGACTACCACGCTTGCCATGCTTAAGCGGGTGAGTTTCTCGGCAAAGAAATAATGGGCGAAAATAGCCGACACCACAGGGGCTAAGTAAATAATCATGATCACATTGGCCATTTGGGTGTACTGAATGGCTTCAATGTAAAACGCCATAAAACCCGCGAGCATAGCGCCGTTATATACCCAAGCTACCTCAAGATACGAGTTTCAGAGCGCCTAGGGTGCTTCAATTCAAGGCGCATCAATGACAGAATGTCGGCTACCTTTTGAATTGATGCAACACGGAAGTGGAGTGCCCTAGGCGCTCCGTCCCGGCGGTTTTTAACGCACTTTATGCTGTGTTGGTTATTTTTAACTTAGTCCACTAGGTCCGCAAATAACCGCCTTGCCTAAAGTGCGTTAAATTTCCGCTGAATCCTGCATCTTGAGGTTGTTTGGGTATAAGTTGCGTTTGCTGGGTTTATGGCGAATCTGATGGCCTTTACCTGTGAGCAGCATATAAGCCAATAGAAATAGGGCACCGAGCAGTAAGCGGTAGAAGGTAATGTGTTCGGCGGGCAGGGCGGCAAAGCGCGCTAATACACCGATTGTACCCATAAGAATGGCCGCCAATAGGGCAAAAATGATAGCTAAAGTTGAGCTTGGCATAGATAACCTACAACAGAGTGAACAGAGAGTTAAGGGGCGACACCGTCCTGTGGACGGCGTCGATTTTGCCTTAAAAACTCACCCTAGGCTATGCCGATGTATTAACTTAGATAATGCTTTTACGTGAGCGGAAATGGTTAAAGCTATCTTGGCTGTAGGCCGCCTTAATCCGTTTTAACGCAGCGTAATTGTGGTCAAAGTACACATCTGTAGGGATGGCCTTATCTTTGAAACTGATAAAAGCGCCCGAGGTGTTGGGGATGTCATTATTTCGGCTGGCATCAATCCAATCGAGTGCACGATTAATGCGGGTAACCACTTGGCTATCCTGCAATTGTTGTTTCTCTTGCAGGGCGTTATTCCACCAAGTTTGATATTGAATCGTGTATTGTCTGTCCTTGTAGGGGAAGGCGCTGCGACTCTTTTGCTCTTCGCCCATAGTGCGATAATAATCACCTGCAATGGCGCCAAGGGTAACATAGGTAAATAGCCCCAATTGACGATTGCCTTCAAGCACATAGCGAGAGGTTAAGCTTTCAAGCAGTGGCTTATAACCGTCCCTCAGGCCCGTTTGATTCACTAAGCGCGAGGTGACTTTATGGGGCGCGGGTTCATCTACATCCGCTGGATTAGGTGAGCGGCTTATGCCTTGTAAGTCAGCTTGCAGATGATGAAAAGATTCCCTTTCCCAACTGGGCATTAGGTTTTCACCGTAGGCTTTGGTGAGTCCGCCCATACCCTCGATGCGAATATCATTGGGGACTAGGCCAAATTCATTAAATTGTGTCTGGATAAAGTGGTTTAGGCTGGCGGAATTGCCCTCCCAAAAACCATACATCAAGCAGTTATGCGTAATTGAGTCAGTGTCTATGTCGAGTGTTTTGTGTTGTTCTACGGGTAAATGTTTGGCATTAATCTTGAGATTAGTGCCAATCAAACAGCCAGTGCTGTCGGCATTTATGATGGCTTCCCAGCGCTGTAAAATGTCTTTAGTTGGGGTGTGCTCAATAAGTTCATGGGTTTGTTTATCGTAGCAATTCCATTCTAATTCAAACTTGATAAGGCAAGGCGGTAGTGGAAAGGTTTGCACAAAAAAGCGGGTCACAATGCCATAACTTAACCCACCACCACCCTTAAGCGCCCAGAGTAACTCAGGTTTATTGGCAACAGAGACGACTTGAGTTTCACCAATGCCGAGGACGATTTCTGCCTGTAATAGGGATTCGCAGCACATGCCGTGTTTGCGGGTCCAAGGTCCTGAGCCGCCGCCCATAATAAATCCCGCTATGGCAACACTGCCACAGGTGCTATGGGGGATCATCACGCCTTGTTTGGCAAGCGCTGTGGTGAGATTGATAAAGCGATTGCCTGGGCCTATGGCCGCAATACCTGTGATGGGATCTAAAGTGAGGCTATCCATCTTCAGCAGATCTAACACTACGGTATTCGTTTCAGTGCTTTCACCTTCGTGATCATTCCCACCCGAGCGCACGCTGATCGGCAAGTTATAATCAATGGCCGCTTTATAGGCGATTTTGACTTCTTCAGTTGACGTGCATTTGATGATCGCCAGTGGCTTTTTTTGTAACCTGCGGTTGAACAGTTGGCAAGCCTGTTGATAGGCAATCATTTGCTTACCTGTGCTGACCGAGAGTTGCTGCTCACTATAATAATGGCCACCGGTAATAATATTATCGGCCGGAATGTGTGCGCTAACTTCATTGATGAAATTAACAAAGTTTTTGGCTTGAGTGATCACTAAGTTTTCACTAATACGCACTTCAGCACTTAATTCTTCTTCGGTCGATTGAATAATCAAACAATCCCGTTCGAGTTCATTCGCGACGGTCACTTTAATGTTCGAGCGATAGGCCGTCAGCGATTTAAATACTTCGATATTGAGAGTGATATCCGCTTGATTGCTCGCCGCGTAATTAACGACATAATTAAAATTAGGCCAAGTGTTATAGTCACACTCAATAATATAGGCTCGGCGTTCGTGGGGCGGAATAATCTTAGGCAGTTGTTGATTATAGGCGTTGCTATCCGCGGTGGTTTTTATGAATTGATATTCAGTGTCATTAAATATGACCAGCAGCACTTTTTGTCTTTTAAGTGGGATAAAGTTTTCACCACGAATATTATGTGCATCTTGATGCTGGTAAATGTAAAGGTTATTTTCGCTAATCGATCTTTGTTGCGCTGGATTACGGTAATAGTCAACGATTTCAGTTCGGGTTAATAATCGATTAAGCAAGGTGATGCCAAATATTTCACCATCGAAATGTGTATCGCGATGATTCGGTAAAGACACGTTTTCAATTAAAAACTCATTGTCGGCAACCAGTGACAGGTTATTGAGTTGTGTATGGGTAATTTCACCATCCACATAACAACTGATTTCATGGTATTCATGGCAGATAGACAATAAGTGCCACTGACCATCGTTGAGTCCACCTAAGGTTGATATTGCTTCAACCCGCAGTAAGGTGGTATTAATCACGCATTCAATATGCCCAAGTGAATTAATATCCACCGCGAAATAGGTATCTTCTCGATCGGTTTTATAATGGAACACACGCCCACCTGCGCTGGTTTTCAACCAACACTGGTAAGTGAATATGGCAAGGGGTGACGTGCTCACGGGTAAGCTTTTTTCAATCACTGCCCGTATATTTCTTGATGCCTCAAGCTTGTCCATATTCATGAGTCCTTTCGTGTGCTTTGCGTGTTTTCCTCAATGCGCTAAAGCGCCTACTGAGGTCATTAATCCCGTTGTTGATCCATCGCGGATAACTAAGCCGCGGGTAACTATGTTTTGGGTCAATCAGTTTTGGGTCAATCAGTTGCGGGCAAACAAGTCGCCAATTAATGGGGATTAAAGCGATGTATTGATCCTGTCACGACCATCGGCTTTGGCGCGGTACAATGCGGTATCGGCGGCGCATAGCATGGCGAGTGAGGTACGGAACTGGCCATTGATTTCGCTCGCAATCCCTTGGCTCGCACTCACAGAGACATAATCGCGCAGCCCTTGCTCGGTAAAGCGCAGGTCATTAATCCCTTGCTGCACTTTTTGGGCAATCGTTAGTGCCATTTTGGCATTGTGGCTTGGTAGAATTAGCGCGAATTCTTCGCCGCCGTAACGCGCTGCCAGGCCAACTTCTATCGGCACTATGTCAGCAATCACTTTGGCAATCTTTCGTAGGCATTCATCCCCTTGGATATGGCCGAATTGGTCGTTGAACACTTTGAAGTAATCCACATCGATAATCACCACGCTGATCGGGCGCAGCTTACCTGTGCATTCTTCCCAATAGTGATGCAGCATTTCATCAAAATATCGGCGGTTCGCCAGCCCAGTCAGTGAATCTGTGGCGGCCAATTTACGTAGTTTTTGATTTTCCGCTTTGTGCTGCGTCAAATCGTGCATCATCATCACAAACAGAGGTTCATGGCTGGGGATGTAGGAAATGGAGAGCTCAACATCTTTTGCTTTGCCTGAGGCAGTAATGAGGGTGATTTCTTCGGCGGAGTGCTGCACTGGAATACCGCAATTTTTGCCTAATTTAATATCATTGCTCAGCAGATTGTCGTAGCGAGCTTGATGGTGTTCGGTCAAAAAGTTGCGCCAATCTTGTCCCTTCAAACTGGCCTGCGGGCACGTCAGTAAGTCAGCACCTTTGCTATTGCTAAAGTAAATGTAACCTTGGGCATTGACGATAATCACCGGCTCAGTCAGATGCTGAATAAATTGTTGAATCGTTTCAATCGAGGCATGTTCGAAGAAGGTTAACGGCAACGAAGGTTCGACCAAGCCTTGCTGCGCAGTGCACTGTGAACCATTGCCTTCACCCACAAGTGATAATGGATGTTGTGAACGTGTCAGTTTAGGTGAGCTTGTCATTGTTATCATTCTCCGTGAACCTAATGCCATCTGCGCTAAGCGCTTTTCTGATGATGACTTTATTCTTCGCAAAGAAAAGATACCTTCTGCTTACCTTCCGATTTAATCTATTGTTTATAAAGGTTTTAAATTTAATCTTCTCACGGTAAATTCTCAGGTTTAACTGAAACGTGCGAGGTTTTGGGGCATGGCTAAGTTAAAAAAGTGGCACCCATGAGTGGATTTTTGGGTATTAAGCGGCAAGCACAAAGGATTTTAGTGTCGAAATTTAACTACAGATAAAGAGTGGGGAACGGTTCGTTTACCCTAAAGGTTGATTTGGATGCAGAGCTTCGCTACTTGATTTTCCTCTACACCATTTACCACCTTGCTGACGTTTAAAAGCGCACATCGCATCCCAACGACCACTGATGCCACTGTACTGGCGGCGAAAATCTTTAGCAGAGCTGAGCCAAGCATCTGATGCAATCCCTAACTCATTGAGCAGCTTTGGTCGCTGATTATCGATAAAGCCTTTTTTATCATGGCGAATGGCGCGGCCAGTCCAATCGATAAGTTCCAGATAATCCGCAAAATGAAAAGGGATGCCTGTTTGTTGACTAGAGTGTGTTGCCGCATCGAACTTGGCGAGAGATTGGTTTATCGTTTGAGGCTGATTATTTGCGGATTGGACTGATGCTTGTGGTGAGATGAAGGCGTTATTTACCTGCTTGAGTGCGTTAATTCTTTGTCTATGCTCATAACTGCGACCTGTGAGTTTATCCTCACCGCACAGAAAAGCCCTTCTGACACAGCGATTTATCACATGATAGAAGGGCGTTGTATTAGCATCGATAAGCATTCTTCTGGCCGAGGTCATCATCCGCTCCAAACAGACGCAATCAAGATAATGTAAAGGCTAGTATAAGAGGGGACAAAGCACAAAAAGACATGGCTGTCCCCGCTTTTCCTGGCTGTCTCCGCTTTTCCCCTTTTCTTCGGGTGTAGAAACTGCCCAGCCCGATTAAAGGTTGGGCATTTCGATTAGTTTTGAGGACGATT
Organism: Shewanella sp. SM21; assembly: GCF_025654335.1. Taxonomy (NCBI): domain Bacteria; kingdom Pseudomonadati; phylum Pseudomonadota; class Gammaproteobacteria; order Alteromonadales; family Shewanellaceae; genus Shewanella; species Shewanella sp. SM21. The sequence goes on along the minus strand of NZ_JAKKRL010000001.1, from coordinate 25,834 downwards.
GATAATTTCTGGATCAGGACTTAATATCAGTAAGGTATTAGTAGTATTGCTCAATACAAATTGGAACTTAGTAGTTCCCGACGTTCTATCTAGATCGACGAGTTGTACTAACATACCATCGCTGCTGATGGTTACCGCATCGACAATGTCATCGAATGGGGTAACAAAGCCGACCCCAACAAATTTTAAACCTTTTCCTGTTTGATCATTTAGCAAGTAGGTAACAGTACCAGCTTGGGTGATAGTCACATCCCCTTGGCATTGTTCACCATTAGCATCTGTATAAATAAATACAGGTTCGCCATTTTCTAGATTAACATTGACTTTAATAAATTGAGCCGAGCCTTGTGGTGTGAACATATTAACTTCCTTTCTTTTGGTTAAAATTTGGTATTGGTTATATGAGATTTTAATAGTAAATGTTTAAGATTGTCATCGCTTATAATTTCGCCAAGGCAGTCAAGGGCTTTAACATAATGAATGGTGAAATTTGGTGATTTATCTTTTTCTATTATAGGTAATAGTAAATATTTTGAAGTGTTGCATAATTCATGCTTGGCTTTATAATTTTTGACCGTTTTAGCTTCAAATAGAATACTTTCCGATAAGTTTGAAATGAAGTTAATATTTTGATTGAATTTTTTTGATAACTTAAGAAATTCATTTTTTGCTAGCACAGCATATTCTATACTTTTATCAAACTTACCTTGTCGTTGTAAGTGTTGTGCTGATGCAAGAAAATAGCTTGCATACACTTCGTCTCTCTTCGATGAAGAATTCAAATCAATATCTGAATCTAGTAAAGATTTTAATCTTGTAATCTCATTAGAATCAGTGCGTGCAAATGCTAGAAGATTGAAGTGTAAATAGTAATTTTGTCTTGTCCAAATATCGTTTTTAGGATCTTGTTCTAGCGCTTTTGATATTGCTTCCAAACCAAGTCGGGTTTGTCTTAGGGCTTGTTCTGGTAGATCTTGATAATCGTATAACTTAGCAAGAATTTGATGGCTGGCTGCTAGTCTATCTAATATATATGGCTGTTTAATGTTATTGCTTAGTTCTTGTTGGAGTTGAGTGTGGATCTGTATGGCTGAAAGTACATCACCTTGTGACACTGCCGCACTCGCTAACCAAGAACGTGCATTGGCCACATCCGCAATTAGCTGACTATCCTCAGGCGCTTTTGCCAAGGCGAGCAATTTAAGCCTTAGCGACTCTTCAAAATCTTGTTGTGCTTTGGCAAATTTCTGTTGCTTCATCGAAACTGAGCCCAAAGTGTTATGGGCGTAAGAAAGTTCCATGAGCGCATCTTTATCTTCGGGCGCAAGGGCGTACATAGTTTGGCTATAGGCTAAGTACTGCTCGAAGAAGGGGCGCGATGCCGCCCAATCACTCACATCATACTTAAGCTGTCCTAACCAAAAGGCATTGGCACCTAAGGTTTTCAGTAGGGCTAAGTTTTCCGGCTGCAATTCGAGCAGTGGCAACATTTTTTCTTGCGCCGCGAGTAATGCGCTGCGGGCTTCATCGATTTTATTGCGCGAATAGGCGACTTCCCCCATGGCCTCTAAGGTTTGGCCGTGTTGGAAGCGGGCGTCAAAACTTAAGTGTGCATCATCCTCTTTATTGGAAAAATCAGTGAAATATTCCAGTGCCTTATTGCTGATCCCGTCGAGTAAGTCCATACGGCCGATGCCGCGCATCTTGTCGGCGAAGTCACCCACCATAAAGCCGAGCAAATCTTCGGCGGCGAGGCGTTTTTGCAGGGCAAGTTTTTCGGCTTCTATGCTGCGAACGCTCATAATGACGGAGGTTAAGGTGAGGAGGCACAGCAGGGCGACGGTTACGCGCCTCGTCCTGCGCAGCATATTGGCGCGTTTGGTGGAGGCTGCGATAAAGGCGGTTTCGGGATCGTCTAAATCGAATAACGGATTTTGGCTGAGGCTTTGGGCCTCTTTCAACGGCTTGCCGTCGGCGAGCAGATAAGCGCTGTGTTTGGCTTCGCTGAGCCAACGCTTAGATAAATGCTGTAGGCGACTCTTAATGCTTAAGCTGTCGTTATGCTCGCTAATCCAAGCGGTTGCACGCGGCCAACGGCGTAAAAGTGCTTCGTGGGCGATGCTAAAACAGGGTTCACCATTTTGCAGATGCGACACGAATAAGCGGCTATCGACCATGGCTTGCACTAGGGCGGTTTCGGCCGTGCTTTGCAGTTGCGACCAGCGAGCGGTGCGGCTGGTGATGGACTTTTCATCTTCGCGCAGGGTGACTAATAGGGATAAAATCCGCGGCAGACTGGCTTTTTCGGCATCACTTAAGTGTGAAATCGCCTGCTCGGCATTTTTGCCAATCGCCCCTTCAATACCGCCAAGTGCATGATAAACCGAGACTAATAACTTATCGTCGGCGCTGCGTTGCAAATACAAGGCTTGCAGAGTGTATTGCAACATGGGCAACGCATCTGGGTTACTGGCCGCATCACTGCAGAGCATTTCGTCGAGCGGCATCGCGGTGTCGCTGTCAACTTCCCAGCTTAAGTTGGCAGCCACTGCGGGCAGGCGGATCATTTGTAATAGCTCAGTGCGTGTTGGCGGCGCTAAGTCAAAGTGGGCGCCGCGGGCTTTACCCGCCATTAAGCTTGGGTAATTGACCAATAAAGGATAAAAATCGTTGCGACAGGCACTGATGATAATCACGGCTTTTGAGGTGGCGAGTTGTTCCAATAATTCTATGAACTGAGTTCGTTCGGTATCGCTAAATAGCGGTGATGAGAGCAACACTTCTAATCGGTCGATAAACAAGGCAAAAAACGGATTAGAAAAGGGTTTAGCCTTGAGCGCTTGGGTACACTGGTTGATCACGCTTTGGATATCTTCGACGAGTTGAATCGCCAGAGTCTCAGCGCTCATGCCTTCGAATACTGGGGTGTCGTTGATTTCCCAGTCGAGCATAGCACTGGCAAGATCGGTGAGTAGTTGCCCTTTACTCACATCGGCAAAATCTAAGCTGCTGAATGACGCGACACCAATGCCGTTATAGCCGTCGCCCTTCATTAAATTGGGCACAACACCCGCATTAATCAGGGAGGATTTACCGCTGCCACTTGGACCTAAGATCAGGCAGAAGGCACGGCCAAACAGGATTTGTTGGCTTATCCGGTTAAGCAAAGTGCTGATTTGTTCACTGCGGCCAAAAAACACCTCGGCATAATTAGCGCTATAGGCTTGCAGTCCCGGAAAGGGCGAGCCGCCTTGCCAACTCTGTGGGCTGGCGGTGGCTTGGTGTCCGATAGGAAAACGCACTTCGGCTAAGGTGCGATAGCCGCGTTTGCGTATGGTTTCTATATAGGTGGGATCGGTGGCGCTATCGCCTAATGCTCGACGTAACTGATTGATAATCTTGTGTAGTGGATTGTCGCCGGTATCTACACCTGGCCAGCAGTGGCTGACTATTTCATCACTGCTGACGACTTCGCCCGCCCGTTGACAGAGAAATAGCAGCACATCCATCGCCTTGGGCTCAAGTTGTTTGACTTGTTTGCCAAGGAGCAGACTATTGGCGCTGGGATTGATTTGCCATTCACCAAAGAAAAATGTGCTGTCACTCATAACGATGTCCATTTATTGAGTATTGACCATGGCACGGTAAAAACTTGCGCTGTGAGTCACTCTTATTGTTATACGTATTGTTATAAAGATCTGTGCTTGTCATTCAAAGGTTTGACGTCAAGACCTTGACATTATGCCGTTGATGATTGTTATTTAAAAGGAATAACCCTTGATAATCAATGTAAATTTTATCAGGGTGAGGTGTGGTAAATAGTCTTTGGCTTGTCATTTTTCTGTCAACAGTTTGTGATTTGCGCTAGGTGTTAAATCAGGTGATGGCTTTTAGGTGTAAATCACAAAAATAAACAATAAAAAAGTGCCCGTGATTGGGCACTTTGTATTAGAGAGGAACTTAAGGCTAACAAGCCTGACTTATCAGCACCTTAAGCTGAGTATCTTAACGTTAGCCCCTTAACATTGGTCCCTTTGGATTAGCGCGTTAAGGTTAGTGCTTTGGCTTGATAGCTTAATCTGGCCATTTGACCTTGATCTTGCAGTTCTAACTCATTGAGTTCGAATGGCGGCTGTAAACCCGAGGCTTGAATAAGCTTAGGATCTAACATCAGCTTTAACTTCGGCGACTCTGGGGTCAGCCAATTGGCTGCTTGGGTGCGTAGAATCGCTACCTTTTGACCTTCGGCATTGGTGCCCGTTAACGTGCCACTTAAGCCAAAACGTCCCGCCTCGGCGACCGATAACTCAAAGTTGATTTGGTTAGGCAGGCCTTTATCCCAAACCGTGAGCACTTCGGGCTTGATGCTCGCCGAATTGACATAGGACTTAAAGACAGATTTGACCGTGCGCTGCACCGGTCGGCCATCGACTTGGGTTTGTACTGTGACTTCAATTTCACTGAAACCAGCATTGCTGCTTGAAAGTGCGACGCCCGCGGGGATCACCGCTTGCCATGTCTCCCCTTGTTTTACCATCGCCAGCGGTTGCATATTGCCATCGGCTTGTTTGAGTTTTGCCTGTGGTACAAAGGTGTTATCACTTTGGCTGAGAGCGAGTTCAAGCCCAAGGTTTTGCGCATCCGCCGCGATGGCGGTGGGGGCTTTGACGCTCAGTTGATAGGGCGAGCCTTTTTCCTTCACATTGACTAAGTAGCTGGCACTCGGTGTTAACGGCTGGCTGACCTGCAGGCGATATTCGCCCGGTGTGGCCTTCGCCGACATTTGCAATGCACTGGAATCATCGGTTAACCCTGCGCTAGCCAAAGCATCGGCGTTGACCATCGATTTGACCAGTGACTCATTGGTGTTTATCCCACTGCTGTTGGCTGCTTTGCCTTGGGGTGACTGATTAGGGGTAACGCGCTGAATTTGTACGCGCTCAGGGGCGATGACCTCGGCGTGCATCAAAGTACCAGAGCTGGTATCGCCCCGAGGTGCAATGCGCACTAAGCTCGACGCTTGGCTCATGGTGAGGCCCACGCCTGCATTAAGCTGTGCGCCGGTTACATTGACCCAATACTCGTCACTTTGGCTGGCTTGCTCCAGCTTAAGCATACTCGCTTGATACTCACCGTACAGCGGGGTGATAAAGCTAATGTAATCCGTACTGGTGTTGATGGGCGCCAGTGTTGGACTGGCAATATTGCTATCGACGAGATCGGTATCGCTCGGCGCGGCTAGGGTTAATCCTTTGGCGTACATTGGGCTGGCATTGGTTTTGGGATCTATGGGTGTGGCTTCATCTTGGCAGGCTGCAAGCAGTCCGCTTAGCGCCAAGACACTGGCAAGTTTGCTGAGTGTGTGCATCTTAGTGCTCCTTAAATGTGGTTGCGGATCAGCGTGTCTAAGTTGAAACACGTACGACGACTCTGCTGATGGCTTAAGGGCTCTTGGCCACGGGTCTTTTGTTTATCAGTAAACCAGACAGTGCCAGCCGCCTTTTGTGAGCTGCAATTTAAGAAGCCGTCGGAGCAGCTATCGAGCCAGTTTTGGGTGGTTTCAAGCGCGACTTGGTATTGATAACCCGCGCAGTAACTGTCGCTGTCCCAAATGGCGGAATCAACATCTGAGCCCACCACGACTTCGAAGGGTTTACCCAGCGATGGGCGACCCGCTGTGCCATTAAGCCAAGCGTTGTTGTAGTTTGCCATCCAACCGACTTGCTGTTGTTTCACCGCATTGCTGCCATAGCCTAAGAGCCAGCCTAAGCTGGTTTCGAACACATTACCTTGGTTCACCGCATCGGCCAGCGGCGTACCAGCACTGGAAGGCGCGATGGCGATAACCTTTGAGGTGGCGTTGATCACTGCAGGATAACGGCTGTCCCACGTTGGGTTAGATAAAATCCACCGCACTACGTTGCCACCATTGGAGTGGGTCAGCAGAATTAAGTCGTCGATATTTTTGGCTTGGATAAAGCTATTGAGCTGCGTGGCCAGACAACCTGCGGCGCTTTCTTCCCACATATATTGGTCAAAGTCGCAGTTGATCACTGTGTAATTGTTTGGCACTGGGATGCCTTGGCGCACTGAGTTAACAAATTCGGGCGTCCAGTAATCGGCTAAGGCATTGGTCTGGTGACCCGTACCATGGATAAAGGCGACTCCGGTTGCGGCTAACGTTACTGGGCTGACAGCGAACAGACCCAAGAGCATGAGGGCTTTTTTGATCTTCATGGCTATATCTCGTGTTGTTGGTCTTGTTGATTGTGGCCGCCAGTCCGTTGCGACAGTTTAGGGCAAGTCAGTTAATGCAGGATTTGCCGTAAATAAGCTTGAAATTGGCTGGCATGGCTCGGTTTATAGGCGCTCAAGCGCGAGTTACTCATTTTGGGTAAAACATGACTTAAGGCCTGAATACGACGGGATAGCGTGAGTGCGCTAGTTTACGTTGGCATCAAATGTGATTGCCGTAACTTAGCCATTATCAACAGGACTTAACTCAAGCTTATTAACCTAGACGCAACATTTTAAGCTGGCAAGTAAAACAATCATTATAAAATGCAATCGCAGGGGCGCATTTTGAACGGTTCGTTTTAATGTCAAACTAAAGGTTGGTAACCTGATGATAAGCAATGCCTAATAAACTAAATTGTGTTTTATCGCGTTTGAAATAGCGATTTGCTTACATAAAAGAATTTTCTGTGACACCCGCTTAGCGTTTGAGTTAATAGGTTTATCGTTCTGTATATAAAGGTTTTTTGTGATAAATAATTCAAACTCACCCATTTACTCTGGGATATGGGTATCACTTTAGTGCATTTAAAGACTAAACCGATTAGGCTGAGCTGGGGTAAAGTGGGATAAACGGAATAAACCAACATTGCCGAGATGATATTCTTCTTATCTTAATCAGTCATCTGAGCCATGGATTGACTGGGAGTAGAAAAGTAGCGCGATATGGGCAGGTTTAATCTAAATAGACAACAAACACGGGAGAATAAGTTTGGCGATAGAACATAATAAGATGGTGAGTTGCTTAAGTGGACTGCAATGTCGCACTAACTTCACCATAAAAAACATTACAGAATACATGCTCCCAGAAACCAAAGAGGCTTTCTATTTACACCTCGACGGTAAATCACCAAACTTGATTATTCGTCCCGCATTCGAAGTCTTTTCCGGCGAACTTGCCACTATTGCAGGCGTGCATGCCAAATACGACTATTTCCACAATGCCGAGATGACACGTTTCCCCAAACGTTTACATAAGAGTTTGACCGAAACCCACTATGGCCTTGCCTTTAGTTTTGACACGGTTGAAGCCGTACAGCAATTCATTACCCGTTTGAGTGCGATAGTGAAAGGCGCATAAGCTTTTACTGTATAAATCTTTAATAGAAGGCCGCTTAATTTTTCGATTGAACGGTACTCAAATTTTAGCCTTGCAGTGCTAGGGTTAAATTCCTCAATATCAATGAAAATGAGGAATTTAACTGCTGCCTTTTTACGCGGCTTTTCAGTATATTCATCAATAGATGAATTTTGCTGGAGCTTGCCATGTCGCTTATTCCCGGTCGCCCAAAGGGGGTTGTGCCATTTACCGCCCAAACTGAATCACAGCCGCAGACTCCTGGTCGTCCTAAAGGGGATTCCGATGCCCGCCAACGCTTAATTATCGCAGCCCTAAATCTCTTCAGTCATCGCAGTTATCCCAGCGTTTCTACCCGTGAAATTGCCCGCGAAGCCGAGGTTGATGCCGCACTTATTCGTTATTATTTTGGTTCAAAAGCGGGCTTGTTCGAACAAATGGTGCGGGAAACCCTTGAACCCGTATTAGCGCGTTTTCGCGAAATATCCGCTGCGGATGCCCCTAATAACTTGGGTGAACTTATGCAAACATATTATCGCGTTATGGCACCTAACCTGGGATTGCCACGGTTGATTATACGGGTGTTACAGGAAGGCGATGGCTCAGAACCCTATCGCATTATGTTGTCTGTTTTTGAGCAAATTTTATCCCTCTCGCGGCAATGGCTCGAATCCACATTAGTCAATGCGGGGCTATTGAAGGAGGGATTAGATCCCGATTTAGTACGCCTCAGTTTCGTGAGTCTGATGGTCTTTCCGCTTATTGCGCCCCCGGTGTTAATGCGTCAGTTCGGTTTTTTTAGTGCCGATGCTGATGGTTTACAGCGTTTAGCGCTGCACAATATGCAGGTTTTTACCCAAGGTGTACTGCGTGAACCGAGGAAGTCGTAATGAGTGTGAATTTTAAAATTCTGACGCACGTGAGTGTGGGTTGTGTGATCTTGCTATTAGTCGGCTGCACCGAAGCGCCGCCCAGAGTGCTTGGCACTGTCGAGCGGGACAGGCTGACGCTTACCGCGCCCGTAGGTGAGTTGATTACTCAAGTGAATGTGGTTGAAGGTCAACAGGTTAAGGCGGGCGAGGTGTTAATTCAGCTTGATACAATCTCAGCCAATGCGCGCCTCGCCCTGCGCCAGGCCGAGCTTGAACAGGCTAAAGCTAAACTTTCTGAGGCGGTCACAGGTGCGCGTTTAGAGGATATAGAACGCGCCAAGGCCGTGCTCGACGGGGCGAATGCCAGTGTGAAAGAGGCTCAGCGTGCCTTTGAACGAACAAACCGTTTATTTGCCACTAAAGTACTTAGCCAAGCGGATTTAGATACCGCCCGTGCGGCGCGGGATACCAGTATCGCTAAACAAGCTGAAGCGCTGCAAAGCCTGCGATTGCTAGAAAATGGCACCCGTAGTGAGCAGCTTGAACAAGCCAAAGGCGCGGTGGCTGCAGCTCGCGCCAGTGTAGCCATCGAACAAAAAGCCTTAGCAGACTTGAGCTTAGTGGCGGCGCGTGATGCCGTTGTCGATACGTTGCCTTGGCGAGTCGGCGATCGCATTGCCGCAGGCACTCAGTTGATTGGTTTACTGGCGAGCGAGGATCCCTATGTACGGGTTTACCTGCCCGCGACTTGGTTAGACAGAGTGAAGGCGGGCGATAGCGTCAATATTCTTGTTGATGGCCGCGAGATACCGATTGCTGGCACTGTGCGCAATATTCGCAGTCAACCTGCTTACACGCCATTTTATGCGCTAAATGAACGTGATCGAGCGCGGCTGATGTATTTGACCGATATCACCATTTCCGCCACAGATCAGGATCTACCTACTGGCATGGCATTAGAAGTTGAACTCGATGTGCTGCAACTCGATGTGCTGCAAGGAGTGCAGCAAAAAGTGCAGCAGCCATGAAAAGCGCTGATTTTGCTATCGAGACCCAAGGGATGACCCGCGCCTTTGGTGGTGTTAATGCGGTGGAAAACCTCGACCTCGCCATTCCCAAGGGCACCATTTATGGTTTTCTCGGCCCCAATGGCTGCGGAAAATCGACTTCAATTCGCATGTTGACTGGGTTGCTGAGTCCCACATCGGGGAATATTCGTGTTTTGGGTGAAACCTTACCCGGCGCCGAGGAAAAACTGCGCCGCCGCATTGGCTACATGACGCAAAAATTCTCCCTGTACGACAATCTTTCGGTGCGGGAAAACTTAGAGTTTGTCGCGCAAATTTATGGCCTTAACCGCCGAGCCTCAAAGCTGCGGATAGCCGAGTTAGTCATGCTATACGATTTAGTCGGCCGCGAGAAACAAATGGCGGGCTCCATGAGTGGCGGCCAGAAACAGCGTTTGGCCTTAGCGGCAGCGACCTTACATCACCCCGAATTATTGTTTCTCGATGAGCCGACATCGGCGGTCGATCCTGAAAATCGACGCGAGTTTTGGGAGCGCTTATTCGATCTCTGTGCCCAAGGCACCACGATACTTGTGTCGACTCACTATATGGATGAGGCCGAGCGTTGCCATGGTCTTGCGATTTTAGAGCGGGGGATAAAACGTGCCGACGGTTCACCCCAGCAGCTGATGGCGGCTATGGGGGCTCGGGTGGTTGAGATCTCAGGGGACGACTTACGTAATTTAAAACAATCACTGATCAGCGAGTCTGCGGTATTGTCGGCGGCGCAAATCGGCAGTCGTTTGCGGGTGTTAGTGCGCAGCGATATTGAAAATCCGCTCGCTTGGCTTAAACCTAGGGTTGCCAGCCGGACGATGGAAGAAGTGCGCGCTAGCTTAGAAGATGTGTTTGTCACTTGTACTGGCGAGCGCTTGGCTGGGGTTTCCAAGGGAGAGACTGACCATGTGGCGTAGGATTTTTGCGATTGTGGTCAAAGAGCTGCGGCAGTTGTCGCGGGATCGCATGACCTTTGGCATGATAGTCATGATCCCGTTAGTGCAACTGATGTTGTTTGGTTATGCGATCAATACCGATGCTCGCCATCTGCCTGCTGGGTTAGTCAATTTGAGTGATTCAGCCTACAGTCGCGCATTGGTTAAGGCGGTGGAAGCAACGCAGGTCGTAGATTTTAAACAGCGTTATTTAAGTGCCGCCGAGGCTGAGGCGGCGATCACTCGCGGCGAAGTCAAAGCCGTGCTGTATTTGCCCGCCGATCTTGATGAGCGCTTAGTGCGTCACCCAAGCTTTGTGGGTCAGCAATATTTAGCTCAGTCCTATATCGCACAACCCGCTGGCCAATGGCTGGTGGATGGTTCAGATACGGTTGTCGCTTCAACTATTCGTAGCCTAAGGCAAATGCCACTGGATGAAGTCGCAGGAAGAGCACTAAAAACGGCGATACCGAGTTTTGAAGTGGTGCAATATTTCAACCCAGAACAACGTTCTGTGGTCAACATAGTGCCCGGCCTGTTGGGGGTGATTTTGACTATGACCATGGTGATGTTTACTTCCGCCGCCATAGTGCGTGAGCGCGAGCAGGGCAATATGGAGTTTTTGATCACTACGCCTGTGCGGCCACTGGAGTTGATGCTGGGTAAAATCGTGCCCTATGTGATGGTTGGCTTTGTGCAAGTGACCATTATCCTGAGCGCAGGGCATCTGTTGTTCGATGTGCCCATTCGCGGCGGGCTTGATTCCATCGCCCTTGCTGCTATGTTGTTCATTTGCGCCAGTTTAACCTTAGGATTAGTGATTTCGACCATAGCGAAAACCCAGTTGCAATCGATGCAGATGACGGTATTTATCCTGCTGCCATCGATTCTCTTGTCGGGATTTATGTTCCCCTACGAAGCCATGCCTATCGCGGCGCAGTGGATTGCCGAAGCCTTACCTGCAACCCATTTTATGCGCATGTCACGGGCCATAGTGCTGCGCGATGCCCAAGTGATGGATCTGCAATTTGATGCCCTGTGGATGATAGGTTTTACTTGTATTGGGTTATTGATTGCCAGTATGAGATTTTCGAAGCGCTTGGATTAACCCTGTACTGAGTTTCATCATCAAGGGCAAAGTGCCGAGTTTTGATATAGCGCAAATTATCAGTAAACAGTCGCGCTAAGCCATTGAAATCGATGTTGCTTAATTAGGATATCCCTTACACTGCCGCTAGGGCGATTTCCGCCATCATGCTTAGCGAAGGGAATTCATTATGCCTCCAATCATTTGTCATAGCGCGCTCGATGCGGTTGCTTTAATTCAAAGCGGCGAGACGCTGTGGACTCATTCCATGGGCGCCACTCCGCGCATTTTATTAGATGCGTTGGCGCAGCATGCACTCACCAAAGAAAATCTCACCCTGTTACAGTTACATACTGAAGGCGCCGAATCCTTAAGCCATCCCAGTTTACAGGGGCATTTACGCCATCGATGTTTTTTCGGTGGGCTGCCAACGCGGGCATTACTGCAAAGTGGTGACGCGGATTATGTGCCGATTTTCCTGTCTGAAGTGCCTAAGTTATTTCGTTCCGGCGAGCAAAAAATAGATACCGCAATTATCCAAGTGTCGCCACCCGATAAGCATGGCATGTGTTCCTTAGGCATTTCGGTTGAAGCAACGCTCGCAGCTTGCCAAGTCGCGGGTAAGATCATCGCTCATATTAATCCACAAATGCCGCGAACCCATGGCGACAGCTTTATCCATATCGACCGTTTTGCCGCTGTGTATGAGCAGAGCGCGGCGTTGCCCATTCATTCTTTCGCGACGGGGGATGCGGTGAGTTTGGCGATCGGTAAAAATGTTGCCCAATTAGTGCGTAATGGCGATTGTTTGCAAATGGGCATAGGTGCGATCCCCGATGCCGTGCTGTCTTGTTTAACCGAACATAAAGACTTAGGCGTCCACACTGAGCTATTTTCTGACGGTATATTGCAACTGGTTGAAAAGGGTGTGATTAACAACAGCAAGAAGCGTTTTTATCCGGGAAAACTCGTCACAGGTTTCGCCCTGGGTAGCCAGAAATTATACGACTATGTTGATGATAATCCTGCGGTCATCTTTATGGACATAGAGCAAGTTAACGACACGGCCATTATCCGTAAAAATCCCAATGTGATGGCGATTAACTCGGCGCTGCAGGTCGACCTTTCAGGGCAAGTGTGTGCCGATTCCATTGGCACTAAAATCTATTCCGGTGTCGGTGGCCAGATGGATTTCATCCGCGGAGCAGGGTTATCTGAAGGTGGTCGTTCTGTGATTGCGCTGCCCAGCACGGCTGCGGGCGGCACGCTTTCTCGCATTGCAAGCGTGTTATCACCTGGCGCAGGGGTTGTCACCACTCGGGCCCATGTGCATTACATTGTGACCGAATACGGCGCCGCTAATCTACGCGGCCGTTCACTGCGCGAACGGGCACAAGCGCTGATCGCCATCGCTCACCCAGATTTTAGGGAACAACTGAGTCGTGATGCCTTTGAGGTGTGGGGATTAAATCTATAGCATTGTAAATCTTGGTGTTATGGCTTGCTGCCGAGTTTGCAGTGGTGCAAGCTCGTTTGAGCGTAAAGGGTTGGTTTTAATACGTCGTTTAATCGCGGTAAAGAGTCATTCGTCTGTCCCGATATGGTATAAACTCTTGGCGGGTTTGACCGACAGACTTATAAATAAAGGAGTCAATAATTTAAATGGATGAGATTGAATTAAAAGCATATTTAACAGAGAGGGTGTTATCTTTTTGTACGCGCTGGAACAGTATCGAAAATACCCTCTATACCGAAAGAACTGCCGAAGAAGATAAGCTACGGCAGGAATTGCCAGTGGCTGAATTCCATTATGCGAAGCAAACCGATTGGTTTGCTTTACTGAGTGAGCAAATAGCGCCATTATTTGACGATTTTTGTACCGATAAGCCCCGTGTTTACGGCGGAAAAGTGCGTAATTCCTTCGGGTTTCCTTCAAAATTTAATGGTTGTGATCATCCTCTTGAAGTGCAAATTACTTTAAAAAGTAAAAGCAGAGCCGAAATCTATATTAAAACCAACACTAACTTCGAAGATGAGTATTTGTTTATTGCTCTTAAAAAAGCCGATGAATGGCGTATCGATAGCTATAAAAATCGTCGCTATGGCAATGAGAAATGGAGCGTACAAATCCTTTAATTCAGCTTAATCTCAATGCTTGACGTCAGTAAAAAATGACTAAAGCATTGAGTTTAGTAACGTCGGTTTAATTTAAGTGATGCACTGAGACACAAAAAATATTGTGTAAATGGAACATCTTTATGCCATTAGATAATGCTCTTATTGCTCGAATCAAAGCCGAGACATTGCGGTTTACAACGGTTGAGGTTGAGCAATTTTTATTAGCTCATCCTGATAAAACCTTTTATGCCTTTGCTTTTGACACCCATGCTGAATACGCAGAATTAAATCTTTGTTTTAATACAGAGGCAGATTTTCAGCAGCGATTGGCCTATTACCAGTCTGGGGAATGGGCTGAGTCATACCAAAGCCCTGAGGCTATCCAAGAACTTAAATTCAATACAGGTGACTGGGAGTATCAATGTTTTAGTACATGTTACCTGCTTTCAGAGGATGAGTTGCAGACGATTCAACAGAGCTTACCCGAGGATGACTTTAGTGACTGGGAGGAGATAGTGCGGCAAATACGCGCAGTGTTTAACGAATGCCTAGTGCAGTTTACCCAAACTGAAGTCTATCAAGCGATCCCTAAAACCGATGGTTTTATGGCCTTTAGTATCGACCATGACGAAGATGTTGCTGATATGCTGGCCGATAGATTTTTATAAAAATTGATTTTAAACACTTTAAAATCATTAACATCTACGTTATTAGTACACCCTGATTTCCAATTGCTCGATTATCTTGTTGCCTTGTTCAAGCCCTAGATGGTTAACAATCATCGTTTTAATCAGCTCAACATAGGTTGGCTGGATATTGGAGTTATCATCGAAAAGGGCTTCATCCGCTTCAGTGATAAAGGCCGCAATCTCATTAAAGCTGCCGTATTTGGACTGTTATGAGGATTTCCCCATGCATTCTGCTAACAGTTTGACGAAAAAGTCGCTGCCTTTGCGTTCGCAAAAGGCGATGTTACGTTCTGGGATGGTTTCGGGATCTGTGTAGCTGGCTAGAGCGAGCTCCATGCTGGCTTCGCGGATGATGTGCAGGGTTGGGTAGGGCGCGCGGTTGGTGAAGTTGGCTGCCCCGTCCTGTGGTTCACCATCGAAACAATAGTCTGGGTGAAAGGTGGCGAGTTGGTAAGTGCCTTCGTACTCGTGTTCGATAAGTGTATCTGTTGCCATGTCGATGAGGTCGAGATAAGCATAAAACCCCTCAAAACCACGGGGTAGAATAAACAGTGTGGTTTCGGCTTCGGGGTGGGCGTCGAGGTATTGGCATTCTTCGATCAATGCCTTAAGCACTTGTTTGACTTTAGTTTGTTCCACCACCAGATACCGAATACTACCGCGTTCGACTTCTTGTCTGGCGAAGGGGCAAATATTGTATTTCATGATCACTTTTTTCACCCAGTCGTCGGTTTGTTGAGTGATCATGTCAATTTCGTTCATGGCGGTCGTTTGCTCGTGCTTAAAAATTAGGGGGCGATCATAGGGATGATAGACGCCACAAGCAAGAGCGCCATGCTGATATTAAAAATCTTCTGTTGACGCTCATTTTTCAAAATGCGTTTAAGGGCTACACCAAAGCCGAGCCAGACGATAGCGCAGGGAAAGGCGACGCACAAAAATACCGTTGCGATAGTGATGACCTGCGGGGTCAAATCCTGCTGTACTGACGTGAACGTCGCAATCGCGCCCACGGCCATGATCCAGCCCTTAGGATTGACCCATTGAAAGGCCGCGGCTTGGATAAAACTGAAGGGTTTAGTAATGGCTTTACCTTCCATCTTGCTACTGCTGTTGGCAATCAACCAAGACAGATACAAAAGGTAACCTATGCCGACGACTTTAATCACTTGATGGATGATAGGATAGCTTTGGAATAGGGCACTCAAGCCCAAACCTATCGCGAGGATCATGGTCGGGAAGCCAAGGCTTATTCCCATAAGATGCGGAATACTGCGTTTTACGCCAAAGTTTACCCCTGAGGTCATCAGCATAATATTGTTAGGCCCTGGGGTGATCCCCGATGAAAAGGCAAACAACGCGATAGCGAGTATTAACTCCATAGATAGATCCACACCTTTTATTTTAGTTTTATGGCATTGTGATTATTTGCCGCATTGAGCCTGCGATTTACTCATCTGACGTTACGCAATACTGTGTTGCTATTATTTATAATTGCGACATTTGATTGCAACGCAGGCGAGGCATTCTAGCGATTAAATGTTGCCGCGCCTATACGACATAGTGAGTTTATAAACTAAAAAGAATAACAAAATATGTACATGCCTCGATGGGATTAATGGCGTGAGAATAGGGCTAGCGCAGTTTGATGGTTTTCTGTGTTAGTACGAAAATCAAGATATATTGGAATATGCTGATTTAACACTATGATGGATATCAGCTTTCAGTTTTAGTAATAGCAACTATCCTTAGACAGCATTTTATAGATTGAGGTAACAGGGCATGATGAATCCATCATTACATAGTGAGCTAAGTGGAGTGCTAAATCGACAGCTCAGTCGAGTTCCTTGCTGGGTTCTCGACCGAGTGTTAAGTCGGTATTTGAGAGTGTTAATACTGCTTTTTAGCAGCGTTTTAGGTCTTACTGGGTGCGTAACTGTGACGGATAACGCGGCGCAGCCGTTGCGAACCACAATCGTGATGTCTGGCGATCTCAGTGAATTACCGTCAACAGCAATGACATTCACTTGGCATCCTAAATTTCAAAAAATCATCACAGATAAACGCTTAGATCCGCAGCCAGTGTTGCAACACATGCAAGCCGTATTAAAGCAAACTTTGCAGAGTAAGGGATATCGCTGGGTCGAAGATCCACTACTGGCGGATTTTCAGGTTGGCTTTGGCGTCGCTATGGGAACTGAAATGAGCGATGAACAAATTTTGGCAGTGACAGGGTTAGTCGCTGGGCTGTCAACCGACGGTGTGAATACCCAAAAGTATGACAAAGGTACCGTGGTGATAGCGCTCTTTAAACCCACTAAAATACAGGGCGTTGATGAGCCAATTTGGCGAGTGCTTGCCCAAGGTTTTGGCAACATTAAAAAGATGGATGAGCTAACCGAAAATTTCGACAGTCTCATTGCCAGTATGTTGGCCAATATGCCGTCGGTTAATGTGGCTCTTTAGTCAGCGTTTGAGCTTTAGTTCAGTTCTAAGTGAATTGAGTCAGCATTTTGGTTGGAGCATTCACCAGATAAACGGGATTAGTGCTTAATTGAGGTATCTTGGTCCCATGTTTGTGGTGCTAGCTCCCATTTTTGAACTGTGGAACATGGTACTTTAGTGACAGCCATCTCAATAAAGGGCGCGACAGTGAAAACTGCCGCGCTTTTTCATTTTAATGGAGGGAAGTTCCATTTTGATTTCAGACTGTTTCAGTCGTGCTCGACTGTGATCTCGTAGGATGAAAACTTACGAATGTTAATCACGCCCGTATCAAACATCAAATACTGCCCCTTGATCCCCTGCAAAATTCCGCTGACGACTACATCTTTATCGAAATTGTGCGAAGTGATCTTCTTCGGAAAGGTGTCAATTGGATAATGAATTGGCTGAATCGTTTCGTGCAAACGCTCGATACTGTAATCGCCTTTTTGCATGCCGATTTCGTGCAACTTAGCCTCAATTTGCGGGATCAGTTCCGCAGCCTTAGCATTTAAATCAATATCGTCGGCATGGCCTTTTAACATGGCTTGCCAATGGGTTTTATCATTAACCAGTTTTGCCAATTCTACTTCGACTAAGCCTGAGAGCTGTCTTGTTGAGACTTTAAAAATCGGTAAACCTTGGGTAGCACCTTGGTCAATCCAACGGGTGGGCAGTTGAGTGTGGCGGGTAATGCCGACTTTAACGCCCGAAGTATTCGACAGATATACATAATGCGGCACAAAACAGTGGCTCTGGGCCCACTCTGGTTCGCGGCAAGTGCCTTGGTCGTAATGACAAATTTCCGGCTTCATGATGCACATATCGCAACTCGCCAGCTTTTGCATACAGACAAAACAATGGCCCTGCGAGTAACTCTTCTTGCTCTTTTTACCGCAGTTGCAGCAGAAGATATTACCCGTGTGGGTCAAGATTAATTGCTTGCCTATCAATGGATTGAGCGGGAGTAACTCATCACCGACAACGAGTTGATATTGCACTTGTTGCGCGTCATCTAACTGCACGCGCATCTTTTTTAGCGTTCCTAACATGGTCATCCTAATGTGTTGCGTTCTGGTGCAGCTTAGTCGCTCATCATGCGGTCTAGTGCACGCTTTCGTTATATCGTCATTGCGTGACTGTCAGTATACAAGATTATCCCAGTCAGTTTAGATAGGATTTTTCGATAAGTAAGTCGATAAGTGAGTCGATTGACTGAGTGCACCTAAACCTCTTTTGTTTTACTTAACCATTTGTACACTAAGGCAATAATACCGAAAGTAAGCAAGGCTACTGGTAAGTAAATGATTATGCTCATAAATTGTGTTTGGTATTTTGTTGCTAATTGGGTATGGCTAATGAGATACCCAAAACCAACAACGGAAAAAATCCACACCATTGAACTGATGAAGTTAATGAGTAAAAAACGACGGGAAGAAATACCCGTTGCACCTAAAATATAGGGGTAAACGGTACGAACAAAAGGAATATAACGTGCGAGTAGCAGGGTTATCACTCCATAGTTATCAATAAGGTGGGTCGCTTTTTCCTGATGTTTGATATCAATATTCGACAGCAGTTTTTGGTAAATTTGGGTATGCCCTAAAAATCGACCCTGTAAATAACCTATAGCTGTACCTGTAAAGGTTGCTAGAACCAATAACGGCATAATACCGATATGAAGAATATCTTGATAAATCAGCACTCCAGTGAGAAAGAGTAGGCTATCTCCGGGTAAAAATGCGGTGGGAATAAAGCCATTTTCTAACACTAAAAAGCCACAAATTAATGCGCTGACCATGAGGGCGATTTTAGGATTGGCTAAAACCGCCAGATCATTGTGTATCATGGCTTGGGCCAGTTCGTATAACTGCTCCATACGTACTACTCCCTAAAATAATTGATAAAACATAAAGATGGTAAAGCTCGAAAGCGGCAAAGTGGTCATTCTGAACCGGAGCTATGGTGTTTCGTGGGTTATTCTACCAAGGGAGCATGAATCGAAAGGCAGTTACAACATTAAATTTTGTTGGTGTTAGTGTGTTTATGGTTCAGTAATCGGGTTTTGTGGGCTTTTTATAGTAAAAATATTAAGCATTATTAGATGGTTAATAAATTTTAAATGATGACATCAACTTACAAACCCACTAGCCTGATTCCTATTCGAATTCTAACGATTCCAACTATCCAGTATTGATTGCACTGGCTTAACTTAATTTGAACACCTTGTCGCGAATATCGGTTTTTAAGCATTGCTTTAAGCGCTCTTAAAGTGCTTTTTGAAAGTGCCATTGCGAGAGCACTCTCTAAATATATTGGTGTGCTAAGTGTTAGCTTGCCGTAAAAGTTAATGGCATTAACGGCTTAATCTATCGAGCACGAGATCATCCCCAAGAGCATAGAGGGATTCTACCAGTTGATCTTCTTGGGCGAGATCTGTGAGTCCAAGGCCAATGGTGGCCCGAAAGAGTGCTATACCTGTGTGGCCTGCGGTTTCATATTGACTACTAAACTGCTCGATATTGATGCCAATTGCATTGATTTTATTGGATATATCGAGCACAAGTCCGGGTCTGTCATAGGCCACTAGGTTGTAACTTAAGCGTTTGATGGGCTTAAGGGCGACCGAGGTTTTGGAGTAGGTGAGGGACAGGCTATCGATGCATTCTAGGGCCTCAATAAGCTCGTCCATGCGCAGTGACGGCACTTCGAGTAACAATATCGCGGCAAAGACACCGTCAATATGGCGTAATTCTGAGTCGAGCCAGTTGCCGCCATGACGACTCACAGCATGGGCGATTTGTTCTACTAATCCTTTTCTATCAGGTGCTTGTAGTGTGATTAAGTATCGTAGCATAGTGACTGACTCCTATTTTTTGTAAAAGGCACCTGTTTTAAAACGGGGTGTAACACAACTGTCATCTTTGCGTCATATAATCCAACGCACTTAGAATAAAGGATGTTGTTATTGCTCAGTTTACGTTCAAACAGTGTAAGCATAGCACTCGGCAAATCCTAGCGAAAAAACTCGCTAGCTATTAATAATAGAGGTTCTTAATGGAAAGTCAGGTCACTCAACCTGGTTCTGCATCGCACAGTATGCTTAAAGGCGGACGCTCGAATCGCAGGGCATTTAAGGATAAAGCGGCGCAAATCAGCGTCACTATCGGCGGCACTATGGTATTTGTCGCCTTATTGTTGATCTTCTTTTATCTGTTGTATGTGATTAAACCCATTTTCGACAGTGCTGATGTCACACCCGTTAAGAGTGTGAGCTATCAACACGCGGATGTGCCGACCTTAATGGTGGGTGCTGAAGAGCAAAATGAGGTGATGTACCGTGTGAGCGTTCATGGTCAAGTGGACTTCTATACTGTTGCCGACGGTAGCTTACTTTCTAGCTTTACCCCGACGTTACCAGCGGGTGTTACAGTCACCAGCGCCGCCGTTGCTGTACCGAGCGAACAACGTTTTGCGCTGGGATTAAGTAATGGTCAGGTCATAGTGGCGGGCCTAGAGTTTGGTTTAACGTACCCCAATAACAAACGTTTAATCACACCTAAACTGCGTTATCCCGCAGGTGAAACCCCCATTACCGTCGATGAGACGGGCAGCGCGATTCATAAGCTGACCTTTACTTATAGCTCAGACAAAATGAGTTTTGCTTATCAAGATGAGAGTGGTGTTTGGCGCCTCACTCGTCTCGAAGGGCAAGAGAACATGATGACTGAAGAAGTGGAGTGGGTTTCTACGACGTCACAAATTCAAGATGCGCCGAAGAAAGTCTCCCACGAGCTGATGACGCCCGATCAACGTCAATTGATGTTGCAAACTGGCAATAAAATTTTCGTGTACGACATCCGTGATACTGACAGCTTAGATCTGCTGCAGGTGATTGATGTTGAACGTGCTAAGGCACAAGTCAATAACGTGGCTTTGCTGGCGGGAGCGAGTTCATTACTGGTCAGTTATGACACAGGTATTGTGGCGCAGTACTTCCAAGTTAATGGTGAAAAAGGGCGTTTATATCAAGAGATTCGTCAGTTTGATGACTTACCGCCCATCAGCTCGATTACCTCTGAGTTTTATCGTAAGAGTTTCGCGACAGTGAGCCCTGAGGGTGAGCTAACCCTACTCTATACTACGAGTCATCGTGAACTGTTTGATGCAAAGTTTGACCTTAAAAACCCAGGTAAAATGGGCTTTAC
This sequence comes from Shewanella sp. SM21, assembly GCF_025654335.1. Taxonomy (NCBI): domain Bacteria; kingdom Pseudomonadati; phylum Pseudomonadota; class Gammaproteobacteria; order Alteromonadales; family Shewanellaceae; genus Shewanella; species Shewanella sp. SM21. Next base: position 5,005 of record NZ_JAKKRL010000001.1, on the reverse strand, counting down.
CCCACGCTCAAACGGCATAGTCGTTGAGGCGGACAAAAAGCTGCATATCTTCAGTGTGGAAAACTCCCACCCAGAAGTGTCATGGAGCGCCATGTGGGACAAGGTGTGGTATGAAGGTTATCCAGAGCCACAATATGTATGGCAATCGACCTCAGGTTCTGATGATTTTGAAGCTAAGTTGAGCTTAATGCCATTGGCCTACGGCACAATGAAAGCGGCATTTTATGCCATGTTATTTGCCGTGCCTTTATCCGTTGCTGGTGCGATTTACACGGCTTACTTTATGTCGCCTAAGGTACGCGGTTTCGTGAAACCGACCATTGAAATCATGGAAGCTTTACCAACGGTGATTTTAGGTTTCTTGGCGGGTCTGTGGTTAGCGCCATTGATTGAAGAGCATCTCCCCGGCATTTTAATTCTACTGATCTTATTGCCGACCTCGATACTCACGTCTGCCTATGGCTGGAGCAGGTTGCCGGGTAAGTGGAAACAACGTTTACCCGAAGTGTACCAAGAGCTGATGTTAATCCCTGTGGTCTGTTTCGTGGGGTGGTTCTCTTTTGCGGTCAGCCCAATCATCGAAGTGGCGCTGTTTGATGGTAATACCCGTCAATTCATCACTAACGAACTGGGGATCACCTTCGACCAACGTAACGCGCTGGTGGTCGGTATTGCCATGGGTTTTGCGGTGATCCCAACGATTTTCTCCATCGCTGAAGATGCTATTTTCTCTGTACCGCGTCATTTATCTAACGGCAGCTTAGCCTTAGGTGCGACGCCTTGGCAGACATTGACACGCGTAGTGTTGTTAACCGCCAGTCCGGGTATTTTCTCGGCCATTATGATGGGCCTTGGCCGTGCCGTTGGCGAGACCATGATTGTACTGATGGCCACCGGTAACACTGCCATCATGGAATGGAGCGTGTTCGAAGGGATGCGAACCTTGGCGGCAAACATTGCGGTTGAAATGCCTGAATCGGCTATCGGTAGCTCGCATTATCGTGTGCTCTTCCTTGCTGCGTTCGTACTATTCATCTTTACATTCTTCTTTAACACCATTGCAGAAGTGGTGAGACAGCGTCTACGTGAACGCTATAGCTCGCTGTAACGGGGATAAGACAATGACATTAAATACTATTTCGCCAGTGACCTTGAGAGGTTTGTGCAATGGGTAAGTGGGTAAAATCAGGCTCGCCATGGATATGGATGACGGGCGGTGCCGTGAGCATCAGTTTGATTGCCGTCTTAGGCTTATTATTGTTAATCGCATGGCGCGGCTTAAGTTACTTTTGGCCTGCAACGGTTTACCAGTGGGAGCTTGAAGATAACACGGGTGTACGTTCGATCTTAATTGGTGAGGTTTACGATAGGGAAGAAGTACCGACTGAGCGTTTGATTGCTGCTGGCCATGTGTTTAAGCAACATCCGGGCGAGTTTGTGACCCGTTACTTAGTAAAAACCGGTAACCGTGAATTTGTGGGTTTGGATTTCCGCTGGATATTAGGTACGGACATTGTTAGCCGTTCTGTGCCAAGCGAGGTTGCACTGATCGAGCGGGCTAAAAACGGTAACTTCTACGGTTATCCGATAGCCGTGATTGAAAATGGCAAGCGTCTTGATTTAGTGAATGATGCGATTGAATCCTCCTTAATGGAGCACATCGAACGCGCTGTTGCCTTATCTGACAAAGCGGTTGATTTGCAGAAGCAAGATATTGGCTCGATTAACTACGCCATTGAAAAATTGCGTTTGCAGGAGCGTCGTTTCGAGCTGGATGGGGAACTGACCGACAGTATTAAAGCTGAGTTGGTCGCCAAGAGAGCTCAACTGCAAGAAGATTACTTAGTGCTTGAAAAAGCGTTATTTGCCCTGCGTGATGATGCGGCGCGTGACTCGGTTATCGTCCGAGATATGCGCGGCGAAGAAGTTGAACTGAAGCTCGATACCGTTCTTGATGTGACCTATGTGAATCACTTAGGACTCATAGGCAAAATTGGTAAGTGGTTTGTCGGTATTGGACGCTTTATGAGTGACGACCCGCGTGAAGCCAACACTGAGGGCGGCGTGTTCCCCGCGATTTTCGGCACTGTGTTTATGGTGATGTTGATGGCGGTGATCGTGACGCCATTTGGTGTGGTCGCGGCGGTTTATCTACATGAATATGCTAAGAAAGGCCCTATTACTAAGATGATCCGTATTGCGGTAATCAACTTAGCGGGTGTGCCATCGATTGTGTATGGTGTATTCGGTTTAGGTTTCTTCGTGTACATGATGGGCGGTTCCATCGACCAATTGTTTTACGCTGAAGCTTTGCCTGCTCCTACCTTTGGTTCGCCAGGGGTGATTTGGTCGGCATTAACCCTCGCGATTTTGACGCTGCCAGTGGTTATTGTGTCGACTGAAGAAGGGTTAAGTCGTATTCCAAGCGCGGTGCGTCAAGGTAGTTTGGCACTGGGCGCGACTAAGGCTGAAACCCTGTGGCGGATTGTGATCCCGATGGCGAGTCCAGCGATCATGACGGGTTTGATTTTAGCGGTCGCTCGTGCTGCCGGTGAAGTGGCACCGCTAATGTTGGTGGGTGTCGTGAAATTAGCGCCAACATTACCACTGGACTTTAACTTCCCGTTTGTGCATTTAGAACGTAAGTTCATGCACTTAGGGTTCCATATATATGATGTGGGCTTCCAGAGTCCTAACGTTGAAGCGGCACGTCCTCTGGTGTATGCGACCTCTTTCTTGCTGGTGTCTGTGATTGTGGCACTCAACTTGACGGCCATTAGCGTGCGTAACCACTTACGTGAAAAATATCGTTCGCTTGAGCACTAATCAGCGATTATCCTGAAAGTATTAGGACTAAATATGATTTCTATAGATTCGACAGCAATGAAAACCAATAACTTTGATTTAGCTAACTTAAGCCAGAACGACACCGCGCTGGAGATCCGTAACTTAGATTTGCGCTATGGTGATAAGCAAGCGCTGTTTAATGTATCGATGAAGATCCCCAAGAAGCAAGTTACTGCCTTTATCGGCCCCAGTGGTTGTGGTAAATCGACACTATTGCGCTGTATTAACCGCATGAATGACTTAGTTGATAATTGTCATATTGGCGGCGAGATATTGCTGCACGGCCAGAATATCTACGACAAAAAGATTGATGTCGCGGCTTTGCGCCGTAATGTCGGTATGGTGTTCCAACGCCCAAATCCTTTCCCTAAGTCGATTTACGAAAACGTTGTTTATGGCTTGAGATTGCAAGGGCTGAATAACCGTCGTGAACTCGACGAAGCGGCTGAGCGTTCATTGCGCGGCGCGGCGATTTGGGACGAAGTTAAAGACAGATTGCACGATAACGCCTTTGGTTTGTCTGGCGGTCAACAGCAACGTCTGGTGATTGCCCGTGCGATAGCCATTGAGCCAGAAGTGCTATTACTCGACGAACCAACATCGGCACTCGATCCGATTTCGACGCTGACGATTGAAGAGTTAATCACTGAGCTTAAGACGAAATACACTGTGGTTATCGTGACTCACAACATGCAACAGGCGGCGCGGGTATCGGATCAAACGGCCTTTATGTATATGGGTGAATTAGTTGAATATGCTGATACTAATACGATTTTCACCACGCCGAAAAAACGTAAGACTGAAGATTACATCACAGGACGTTACGGTTAATCACTTGAGTATCGGATAAGGCCACCAAGGCTTGGTATGGGTCAACAGTTAAGTAACAGGTTGGAACGCAATGGAAAACATGAATTTAAGTAAGCACATTTCGGGTCAGTTCACCGCTGAGCTGGATGATATCCGCAATCGAGTGCTCGCGATGGGTGGCTTGGTTGAACGTCAGCTGGAGCAAGCGATTGATGCCTTAAGTGCCCTCGATGCCGAGTTAGCCCAGCGGGTGATTGCAGGCGATCATAAGGTCAATGCGATGGAAGTTTCCATTGACGAAGAATGCACGCGTATTATTGCTAAGCGTCAACCTGCTGCCAGTGATTTACGCTTGATTATCGCTATTTCAAAAACTATCGCCGATCTTGAGCGTATTGGTGATGCCTGTGTGCGGATTGCAAAAGCGGCATTAGATAAACGTTTGAATAATCAGCAGCCTTTGTTAGTTAGCATTGAAAATATGGGGCGTCATGCGACTCGGATGTTGCATGCGACTTTAGATGCCTTGGCCCGTATGGATGCAGATACCGCGTTAGAGCTGCATAAAGAAGATGCTAAGCTTGACCGTGAATATGAAGGCATCATTCGCCAGTTAATGACCTATATGATGGAAGATCCGCGTTCAATCCCAGACATACTCGACGTATTATGGGCTGCACGCGCAGTAGAGCGTGTCGGTGACCGCTGTAAAAATATTTGTGAATACATTATCTACTACGTGAAAGGTAAAGACGTTCGCCATACTTCCTACGAAGATATGGAAAAGGACATGAAAGGCTAACACAAGTATTAGTCTGCTATTGTAATGCCATTCGCTGAATAAAACGCTCCGCAGCCTCTGTGGAGCGTTTTGCTTTTAGGGCTTTTAAATGCGGCTTAATAAATGCCGACTGCTTTTATAGACTGATTTGACAGTACTAATAGCAATGATGAGTCAATTCGATTTGGTAAAAACGCATTGGAAAATTCTGCAGGCTAGTATAGCTGAGTGAACTGTCATTTTAGTTGCTAGGCGTTGGCTGGTATCCACGCATATAGGCTTGCCATGGTACTTACTCACCGACACGCAGCAAGTCCGTATATGGACACCTCGAATAGATCAACCACTTTTTGAGTAACAGAAAGTAATACTGCGTACGTATATCCGACCTGTTTGTGAGAATCTTTGTTCTCTGGCCTTAATGAGAACCGCGCCTTTGCTGCTTATCGTCCTTTCGGAGTCATATGCTCCTTGTACTCTCTCAGCATCTGCAAAGGCCGGTATTACCTGTTACTTCATTATCTGTAGTCGTGTTTTTGGGGTGAGTTTAATACTCGATTTTTACAT